>CAZQPC010000301.1:0-6667 GCA_964595005.1 uncultured Magnetovibrio sp. | reverse complement strand
CCTGGATAGCGACGGCATGGTCAAATATTACGAAGACCTGGTCGGCAAATATCCGATTCGCTCCATCGAGGACGGCCTCGACGAGGACGACTGGGACGGCTGGAAGGCGTTGACCGACGCCATCGGCGACCGTGTCCAGCTTGTCGGCGACGACCTGTTCGTGACCAACCCGAAACGGCTGGCCGACGGCATCGAGCGTGGCGTCGCCAATTCGATCCTGATCAAGGTCAACCAGATCGGCACCCTGACGGAGACACTGCGCACAATAGAAATGGCCCACAAGGCCGCCTATACGACGGTGATCTCGCACCGCTCGGGCGAGACCGAGGACACCACCATCGCCGACATCGCGGTGGCCACCAACGCCGGCCAGATCAAGACCGGCTCGCTGAGCCGTTCCGACCGGCTGGCCAAATACAATCAGCTGATCCGCATCGAAGAACAGCTGGGCCCGGCCGCGTCCTATGCGGGGCGCTCGATCCTGCGCTAGGATTTTCCCTGGCGTTGCCGCGCCGCGCAGTGCTAGAAGCGAAGATCAGATGGAGACCGGTTCATGCGCTTGACGGTTGCCGCTTTGCTAGTGCTGACGTTAGTGGCGCCGACGGCACCTGTTGCCGCCGGCGACGGCAAGCCCGGATTTATCAATGAGATCAAGATCGGCGTCCTGCATCACGACACGGATAATCTGTGGAGCGGGTTTCGCCGCGAATCCGGCGTCGATATCAACCTGGAAGCCATCTTTTCGCCCAGCTACGACATTTTCGGCGGCAAAATACGCCCCGCCGCCGGCGCCTCCCTCAACACCTCGGGGGACACGTCGAAGCTCTACGGCGGCCTGCGCTGGCAATATGAACATCCCGGCGGCCTGTTTTTCGGCGTCGGCGTCGGCGGCGCCGTGCACAATGGCGACACGGATCTGAAAAGCACCGATCGCAAGGCGCTGGGGTCGAAGCTGCTTTTTCATATTCCCATGGAAATCGGCTATCGCATGGACCAGACCCACGCGCTGTCGGTCTATTTCGATCACGTCTCCAATGCCTATACGGCGGATGCCAACGAAGGCATGGATACGCTGGGCATCCGCTACGGATATCGGTTCTAACCGCCATCCCGGACTTGCCCTGACGCGGGATGCGTGGGCACAATCGGGCGAACCGATCGAGAAACCAGCCCGTGCCGAATTCCCAACTTTCGAAATCAATACACCGCCTTGAAGACGCCCGGTTTCTGACCGGCGGCGCCACCTACAGCGCCGACATGAACCGGGACGGCCAGCTTTACGCCGTCATGGTGCGATCCGACCATGCGCATGGGGAACTGCGCGGCATCGATACCGCCGAGGCTGCGGCCGTTCCCGGTGTCGTCGGCATTTTCACGGACGATGACCTCAGGCCCGACAATCTCAATCCGCTGCCCTGCAACGCCGTCTTCGAGGCCGTCTCGCCCTTGGTGATTCCGCCGCGCCGCGCCTTGGCGCGCGACCGGGTCCGCCACGTGGGCGATATCGTCGCCATGGTCGTCGCCGAAACCTTGGCGGCGGCGGAAGCGGCGGCGGAGATTGTGGAGATCGATGTGTCGGCACTGGACCCGGTGGTCGATCCCGTCGCCGCCTTGGCCGACGGTGCGCCAACCGTTTGGGATGAGGCGCCCGGCAATCTTGCTTTTCGGTTTCAGGCCGGCGACGCGGCAGCCACACGATCGGCCATTGAAAATGCGGCGCAGGTGGTTGAATTGGATCTGGTCAACAACCGGGTCAGTGCCGTGCCGATGGAGCCGCGGGCCGGCATCAGTCAGTACGACGCGGCCAGCGGGCGGTTCTCCCTGAGCTTCACGGGCCAGGGCCTGCACAGCATCAAAAATCAGATCGCCCATGTCTTCGACCTGTCGGCGGACAGGTTCCATCTGAGCGCACCCGACGTCGGCGGCGGCTTCGGGCTCAAGAACTTCATCTATCCGGAATGGGTGTTGCTGCCCTGGGCGGCAAGGCGTCTGGGCCGACCGGTCAAATGGGTGGCCGGGCGCGGCGAGGATTTCGCCGCCGCCACCCATGGCCGCGATATGCATGTCTCGGCGCGCCTCGGCCTGGACGACGACGGCAACTTCCTGGCCCTGGAGGCCGACATGATCTCCAACATGGGGGCGTACCTTTCCTCCGTCGCGCCCAACATCCCGACCAAGTCGGCACCCACGGCCATGGGCGGCATCTATGGCGTGGCGCATGTGTTCATGGATGTCCGGGGCGTCTTCACCAACACCGCCTGCGTCGATGCCTACCGGGGCGCGGGCAAGCCGGAAGCCAATTTCCTGATGGAGCGGATGGTCGAGGTCGCGGCGCGGCGCTGCGGTTTTGATCCCGTGGAGTTGCGCCGACGCAATGCGATCTCGGAATTTCCGCATCGTTCTTCGCTGGGGATCACCATCGACGGCGGCCGGTTCGGTGCCAACATTGATGACGCCGTCGATCTCGCCGACCGTGCCGGTTTCGATGCCCGGCGCCAGCGCTCCGCGGATCATGGACGCCTGCGCGGCCTCGGGTTCGCGTGCTTCTTGGAAACCGCCCGGGCCGTCCCGGAGGAAGGCGCCGAGATCGGTTTCACGGAAACCGGCCGCATCGAATTGCGGGTCGGCACTGAATCCAACGGGCAAGGCCATGAGACCACCTACGCGCAGATTGCCGGCGACCATTTCGGTTTGCCCCTGGACGCCTTCGACTATGTCCACGCCGACACGGACGCGACGCGCATGGGTCACGGCCACGGCGGCGCGCGCTCCATGCACATGGGCGGCAGCGCCCTGGTGAAAGCCATGGACGAAACCCTGGCCAAGGCGCGGGGCGTTGCCGCCGGCCTTTTGCAGACCGAGCCCGCAAACCTGGCATTTGCCGACGGCACCTTCACCGCATCGGACAGCGGATCATCGGTGACGCTTCTTGAGGCCGCCGCAGCGGCCCGCGCCGACGATCCGAAGGGCAGGGGCCTCGACACCTTCGCCAAGGTCGAAGACGCGCCGTTCACCTTTCCCAACGGCTGTCATGCCGCGGAAGTGGAAATCGATCCCGACACCGGTCACGTCGACTTGCTGCGCTACGTCACCGCCGAAGATTACGGCCGGCTGCTTAATCCCATGCTGACCGCCGGCCAGGTGCACGGCGGCGTCGGCCAGGGTATCGGCCAGGCGATCGGCGAGCACGCCGTCTACGACAAGGAAAGCGGCCAGTTGATGGCCGGCTCGATGATGGATTACCTAGTGCCCGCCGCCCATCAGTTGCCGGCCCTGGAGGTGCATCTGGAAAACGGCGTGCCGACGAATGCCAATCCCCTGGGGGTCAAAGGTTCGGGCCAGGCCGGCGCCATAGCCGCGCCGCAGACCATCATGAATGCCATCGTCGATGCCCTGGCGCCGCTGGGGATCGATCACGTGGATATGCCGGCGACGTCGGAAAACATCTGGCGGGCCATTCAGGCCAGCCGTTCGGGTCGGGCCTAATGCCCTACGGTCGCATCCAGCGGGTCCAGCGGGTGCGCGGCATGTTGGCCAGGGAATTGTCCTGATAGACCCAGCTTGGATTGCCCCGGCCGAGATGAAACGCCAGGTCCATCAGCACCATGGCGATGCCGGCCGCACCGGGTATACGCGGCAACCGCGCCAAAAGGCCGCCCTTGCGGCAGCGCCGTTCAATTTCCGTGAACCCTGAGGTTCCATCTATCAGGCCGCGTTCGCGGCAGATGGAAATATAGCTGACCATCCAGTCATCCAATCCGTAGACGTTGCAGCATGCCAGCAGCCTGGCCAGGGATTGCGCAACATCCGAGTGAGTTAAGCCCTTCATTTTGTCGGCAAATTTCGATGGCGAGATCATATACAAGGTGTCGCAAAATATCGCTTGGCCCTTACAGCCGGGAACCTCTCGGGCATCCGAGCGTTTCCAATAATTGGGCCGCAGGTCGACCAGTTCAAAACCCATGTCCGTCAGGCGCGTGTGGACGGCGCCGATCAGCGGTTCGCCCTCGTACATTTCGACGAATTCGACTTCCACTTCCAATCCGACAGCCTTTTCCAGGCAGGTGCCGGCGCCTTCCAAAACCATCAGCGCGCCACCCTGGGCATCGATCTTCAGAAAATCGCAGCTGACGTCTTCACCGATGACGTCATCGAGGGTCTCGGATTGCGTTTCGAATTGGCCGAGCACGTCAAACCGTTCTGAATCGGGAAATTCATCGAGAAATCGGCGATTGGGCTTCAACAATGAACTGCATGCGCCGGACCGGGTCAGGTTCAAAGACTGCGTGCCGGCCGTATTCCAAACGGCGGCCTCGACAACCGTACATTTGCGGCCCTGGGATGTCGCCTGAACCCGCAAGGCCTCGGCTTCCGCGGAATCGGGTTCAAATAATGTGACGTGCAGCTTCGAAGCCAGCCAGTTCCAATGCGCTGGAATGCCGCCCCGTGCGCCAATGTCAATAAATCCGACGGTGGTGTCGCCTAAGGCATCCAAGAGCAATTTTCGCAATTTGCTCACCTGAGCGTTCCTTTTTCCGGCCAACGGGTTCAAAGACGGCTGAAAACCGGTGGCGGCCCATTCAAAAGAATGACAGAGCCCCGCCGATTCCATCCGCGATACCAATGAGCCACAAACTGCGCATTTGACAACAACAAATTCGGATCGCCCGCCGGACACCCGGATCATTCGGCGGAAGTCGAATTAAAGCGCCGACATTAACGGCTGGGAATCTGCCGATGACGGGCTGGCAATCGCGCATCCGGCGGCGAAGTAACATCTCATTAATACCTTCGCCTTAAGTTGGTTTCCGGGTTTGGGACTGTGGATTGGAAGAATGCCTGGAAGAAGGTCCACGGTTTATAATGTCTCTATCCCGCTCACTGCGCCGTAGAATACGGCGGGTGTCAGTTTCGTTTCTTGGCGTCTCTGCCGCATTCTATTTCGTTTTTCACGTCTTCCACGGAGACCGTGGGCTGATGGCCTGGGCGCAATTGCGCCAGCAGGTTGCCGAAATTCGAAACACCGCGAATTCCGTCGCCGCCGAACGGCAATACCTGGAAAGCAAGGTACGCCTTTTGCACCCGGCCAGCCTGGACCCGGACATGCTCGATGAACGGGCCCGGTTGATGCTGAACTTCGGCCATCCCGACGAAATCATCATTCTCGATCCGCCGGATGCGGATCCCAGCACTCCAGAAAGGAGCAAACCATGAAAACCGTTGCTGAAAACCTGAAGCCGCCGTTCGTCGCGGCGATCATGCTCGATGCCATTCAGGCAACCCCGGATGACGGCCCCTCGCCGAGCGATGAAATGGTCTCCCTTGCTCCGGCCCAGAAAGGCTTCCTGGGCCTGGAAACCACCCGCGATGAACAGAACAGGTGGATTTCGATCTCGTATTGGCGTGATCAGGAAAGCTTCAACGGCTGGCGCATGGCCGGCACGGGCCACGTGGCGCGGAAATTCGACGGCCTGGACCTGGAACGGGCCTGCAAATTCCGGGTCTCCAAGGTCGAAGAGCCGATCTTCACCTCGAAACCATTGACCGCCGGCGGACCGGCCATTCCGAAGGTCCAGCACCGTTCCGAGGGCATTGGTTCGAAAGTCTTCAGCGCCTTTCCGGCGATAGCGGAGTTATTGGGTTATGAGCACGTTCGCTGATCTTGACAAACCGCCGTTCTACACGGCCGTCTATATGGATCCGGCCGCCGGCATTGATGACGGCCTGCACTCGGACGCCGTCTCAACCATGCTGTCACTGGCCATGATGTTGACCGGCTTCGTCGGCTTCCGCGATGACATGGCCGCCGAAAACCGCCGCGTCCGCATCGCCTTTTGGAAGGATTACACCACCATGAAGGCCTGGGAGAAAACCGCCAAGGACCTGTTGCCGCACCGCATCACCCTGGACGACTGCATCGCCAGCGAAGGCTGCCTGTGGCGGTGGCTGGACGACGATCAGGAAACCAGTGTCGCGCCGATGATCCGCGCCGCCTAGGGGAACATTTCAGAAATACTTAACTTTTAAACCGTTAATATAATAAAAACCAATTAAAAACAGTAATTTAATTATACCATCATCTATTGCCCGTGAATCGTGCCTCCGCTAGGTTAACGGAAATTCGAGGTATGCGCCTGTTTTGGCAGGCCGCATCCCGCTCCGACAACCATCCGGGGGATCCCATGGCCAGCAAACCGAAATCCGCTCCGAAACGCGCCGCGCGCAAAAAGCCCGCCGCCAAGCAAAAGACCGCGCCGGCGGCAACCAACGAAGAACTGCTGTCGTTCTACGGTGACATGCTGTTGATCCGGCGCTTCGAGGAAAAGGCCGGGCAACTTTACGGCATGGGCCTGATCGGCGGTTTCTGTCACCTCTATATCGGTCAGGAAGCCGTTGTCGTCGGCATGCAGGCGACGGCCGGCCCCAACGACACGGTGATCACCAGCTATCGCGACCATGGCCACATGCTGGCCTACGGCATGGACCCGAAAGGCGTGATGGCCGAATTGACCGGGCGCCGCGGCGGCTATTCCAAGGGCAAGGGCGGCTCCATGCACATGTTCAGCCGCGAAAAGAACTTCTACGGAGGGCATGGCATCGTTGGGGCCCAGGTGCCCATCGGCACGGGGCTGGCATTCGCCCATAAATACCGCGGCAACGACCGGCT
>CAZQPC010000300.1:0-6674 GCA_964595005.1 uncultured Magnetovibrio sp. | reverse complement strand
TCCACGCTCTTCCTGCATTTGAAGTTTCCCGTAGGCGGCCGGATCCTTGATCGACGCCGTGGCGACATCGAAGGCGTAAGTCACGGCGCGCGCTTCGGTATCGACCGTTTTCGCCGTCAGGGTACGGCCATGGCTCATTTTCGCCGGCAGTTCGGCATTTTCCGCGCGGACGGCGTCGGCGAAATTCAACCACTTGGCTTCATCCGCCATCTCCGGCGGTATCATCAATAAATAGACCGATGTGCCGACACGGAAAAATGCACCGATGACCGTGAACACCGCAGAGATACTGGCCGCCCAGCCCCACAATCCGCGCGCCCGTTCATAGGTGGCGGCGCGCAAAACGGCGATGGCCATGAAACATTCCCAGATCGCGACGAAAATGGAGAAGCCGGTGTCGGCAATATTGAAGGCCCGGGATTGCACCGAAATCGTCGCAAATAGGGCGCCATAAAATATCAGACCGAGCAGTAACGGCACCCCAACGCCCCACAACCAGAACGTCTTCCCAAGGCCAAGTCTGCCTTTCAGGAGGTTGCCGACGAAGGACATTTGCCATCTCCCCATTGGTCCCGCCGGGCCGCTGCCCAAGGGGAACCGTCCTACGCTATCCGAAATCGTCCCCGGTTGGAAATCCTGCGTCGCTTCGCCGGCCAAGGCGGCCAGGCACGATCTCTACAACAGCGCAATCGATAGCCAGGGCAGGGCGACAACAACACCCAGAATGACCAGCATGGTCAAGACGAACGGCGCCGCGCCGATGAAGATGTCGCTCAAGGTGATGCGCGGGTCGTCCAGGTTGGTCTTGATGGTGAAGCACGCCAAACCAAAAGGCGGTGTCAACAGGCCGATCTCGACGGCGATGATGGTGACGATGCCGAACCAGATCAGGTGGACCTCGAAGCCGGTCATGATCGGCACGATCAACGGCACCACGATCAGGATGATGGAGGGCGAATCGAGGATCGTCCCCATCATGATGATGATCATCAGATAGAGCCCCAGCACCGGCCAGAAACCGAGGCCTGAATCCGCCACCCACTGGCTGATGTTGTAGGGCAGGCCGCTCAAGGCCAGCATGTTGGAATACAGGTGCGCGGCGACCAGCAAGAACAGGATCGAGGACGCCACATAGCCGGTTTCGATCAGCACCCGCCACAGCACCGCGCGGCTCAGCTTGCGCCTGAGAATGGTCAGGATCAGGGCGCCCAGCGCCCCCACGGCGCCGGCCTCAATAGGCGTGAAGACGCCGCCGTAGATGCCGCCCAGGACGACCAGGATCAGGGCAACGATGGGCACGATCTTGCGGATCAGCACCGATGTGGGCTCCAGGTCCATGTCCGTCTGGCCGCGGGTGCCGCCTTCGCCGACGAAGCCCGGAAAGAAATGCACCAGCAAAACGATGGTCACGCAGAAGGCGGTCGCCAACAGAAGGCCTGGAATGATGCCGGCGGTGAACAGATCGCCGATCGACAATTCAGCGGCAATGCCCAGCACGATCAACAGCATGGACGGCGGGATCAGCATGCCCAGCACCGATGAGCCGGCGACAACGCCGACGGAGAACCGCGGCGTATAACCGAGGCGCAGCAGTTCCGGCACGGCGATCTTGGTAAACACGGACGCCGACGCGATGGATGAGCCGTTGACCGCCGCGAAGATGGCATTGGCGGCCACCGTCGACACGCCCAGCCCGCCCCTGAGCCGCCGGAAGGCCTGGGCGGCGACCTGGAACATGTCGCTGCCGATCCCCGAAACACTGACCAAAAGACCCATCAAGACGAACAACGGTATGACCCCGAAGTTGTAGGCCTTGATGCCTTCGTAGGCGGTCAACTGCAACATGTTGCCGGCGATAATCCAGTTGTCCTTGATCGCCCAGACCCCAATGAAGGACAACACGATCAGGGCGACGGCCACGTGCATGCCCGACTGCACCAAGACGAGAATCCCGACGATCGTCAAAAGGCCGATTTGCACGTCGCTCATTCGGGTGCCTGCTCTGGCGGCGCGGCCGGCGGCCGGCGGCCCGCGGCAATCATGATATCGGTCCAGGTGTGGATCAGAAATTGGATCGTCAGCGCCGCCGAGCCCAATACGATGATCCCCTTCACCGGCCAAACGGGTGCGGTGAAGTCACCCAGGGTGCCGATGTATTCATCGCTGACCCAGGCTTCGACGAAGCGTGGCCAGGTGTAGAACAGAATGATCGCCGAGACGCCGGCGCCGACCAGGTGATGGAATGCCTGCACCGCATGACCGGCGCGCGGCCGGCTCTCCAGCAAGCGGCCGATGAACACGTCGGAGCGGATAAAGCGGTTGACCCGAAGGGTGTTCGCCAGTTCCAGGTAGACGATGCCGACGATGGACAGCGCCACCAGTTCGGGCACCCCCGCCAGCGGCGCATTGAACAAGGCGCGCGCCGCCACGTCGGAACAGACCAGAAAAACCAGGCAGAAAATCCACACCGTGCCGACGCCGTTCATGGCGCCTGTCAGGCCGTGAAAAGCCTTCAGCGGCCGGGAGAAGGGAGAGGCGCGCTCCCCCGCTGGATCAAGATCCGATGACATGGGGGAAGCGCCTCTGGTCGTCTATTCCTTATCCCAATCGCGGGCGAACTTGACGCCGGCTTCGCGGGCCAACTTCATGTAGGTGTTCAGAATCGTGGTGCCGGGCAGGCCCTTCTTATCCAGCGCGGCGGCCCATTGCTTGCCCAGGTTCGGCATGCTTTGTGCCCATTTGGTACGCTCGGCGTCGGGCAATTGGGTGACCTTACCCTTGTTTTTCTTGACCACGGCGAAGGTCGTCTTGCCGGCCTTCACCCGGTCGGCACCGACGATACGCGTGTATTCGCGGCCGACGTCGCGGAAAATCTTCTGCACCTCCTTGGGCAGGGAATTCCACTTGTCCTTGTTGACCGACAACACGGCCGAGAACATGGCGCCGACATTCGTGGAAATCAGGTGCGGCGCCACTTCGTAGAACTTGAACGGCAAGGACCCGGACCCGAACACCACGACGCCGTCGTAGACGCCGGTCTTCAGGGAGTTATAGTAGGTGGTCAGGTTGCCGCGCACGGCCTTCGCACCGGTGCCCTTCAGCCAGTTGGCGGCGGCCCCGGGGATGCCCAACTTCTTGCCCTTGATGTCGGCCAGGGACTTAACCGGGAACTTGGCGAAGATGTGATAGCTGTCGACGCCGGCCAGCGCGATCAGGACCTGGTTGTGCTTGTCATAGGCGGCGTTCATCTCCGGCACGGCGTCGTGCAGTTTCTGGACGATGTCCAACTGTTTGACCAGATCAGAGGTGCCGAAGGGCGTCACGTAGGTGATCGCCTCCATGGGCATCTTGGCGCTTTCGACGCCCATGAACACGTGGCCCATGTCGGCGATGCCTTGCTCGATTGCTTCGAACACGGCCGGCACCTTGGCCACCGTGCCGGCGTAGGCCTGGGTCCACTTGATTTTGTACTTGCCCGTCTCGGCCAGGCGCTTGTCGACCTCGGGGATGAAATAGTTCTTCAGGTATTTGACCACGGCAATGACCGGCGGATGGCCGGATATGGCGGTCATTTTGATTTCTTGCGCTGCCGACGCCGGACCGCTGTGGATCAAGACGGCGAGAGCCGCGGCGGCGGTCGCCGTTGCAAATGTGCGTGTCATGGTTGCCTCTCCTGAAAGCAGATCGAGTTTATCCTTATGCTTGTCCGTCACGATAATCTAGAAAACGTGGAAGAACAATAAAATTTCTAAATTTCGCCCGTTATCGTCTATTTTCGATTTTTTACCAACGGCCGATGATGACGCCGACATTCTTCGCCCCGTCGGTGCGCTGAACGACCATCTCATCGCTCATGCCGAGGCGCCGCTTGTGGCCGCGGAACCAGGCAAACAACTTGTCGGCCATGTCGCGGCGCGTGGTTTCGAAAGCCGGGTCGGCGCCAAGATCGACAAACTCATCGGGATCGTTTTCCAGATCGAACAACTGCGGACGGAAGTGTTCGTGGTGAATGTATTTCCAGCGATCATCACGGACCATGAACATGCGGCAATCCGCCGGGCCCAATTCCAGGTCCAGGCGCGCCCGGTAAAAGGCGAAATCCAATTCGCTGAACACGGCGTCGCGCCATTCGGTGACGTCTTCGCCCCGGATCAGAGGCAGCAACGATCGGCCTTCGATAATGTGGCTGGGCGGCGTGACGCCGACGCCGTCGAGGAACGTCGGCACCAGATCGATGGCCTCGACGAAACGGTTGTCGCGGGTGCCGCGGGTGGCGTCGGCGGCCGGGTCGGGGTCATAGACGATCATCGGCACACGTGCCGATTCCTCATAGAACAGTTCCTTCTCACCGAGCCAATGATCGCCCAGGAAGTCGCCATGGTCGGAGGTGAAGACGATCAGGGTATCGTCCATGCGGCCGCTCTCTTCCAGGTATTGGAACAGCCGGCCGAGGTGGTCGTCGATCTGTTTGACCAGCCCCATGTAGGCCGGGATCACCGTGGCGCAGACCTCGTCGCGGGAGAAGGCCTGGCCCGGGTCCATCTCCATGAAGGCCTTGGTGACCGGATGCGGGTCGGCGCGCTCGGCTTCGCTCTTGTGGATCGCCAGGCAATCTTCCTGGCCGTACATGTCGTGGTAGGGCGCCGACACCATGTAGGGCCAGTGCGGCTTGATGTAAGACAGATGCAGGCACCAGGGCGCGTCGCCTTGCTCACGCATGAAATCCATGGCCCGGTTGGTGGTGTAGGCGGTCTCAGAATGTTCATCGGGGACACGCACGGGATACTTGGAATTCTTGAGATCCCAACCGCTGAGAATTTCGCCATCCGGGCCCTCGGCGGAATTGGCGGCGCTGTGCCAGGGATTCCATTCATCAAATCCCTGTTCGCGCAGGTAGAGATTATAGCCGAAATCCGGATTGGCCTTGGCCTGAAAATCCGGATGTTCGCCGTCATCGCGTTCATAGGGCTCAAATCCGCATTCGCTGATCAGGACGCCGAGATCAGCACCGGGATCGATCCCCAGGCGTTCCATGCCGGTGATATCGGGACGCATGTGGGTCTTGCCGACCAGCGCCGTGCGCACGCCGTGGGGCCGGAGATAGTCGCCCAAGGTCGCCTCGCCCACCGGCAGCGGGACGAAATTCCACGAAGCACCATGATTGAAGGCATAGCGCCCCGTATAAAACGACATGCGCGAGGGGCCACAGACCGGCGACTGCACATAGGCGCGGTCAAAGGACACCCCCTTCGCCGCCAAGCGGTCAATGTTCGGGGTCTGCAGGGCCGGATGACCGCCCGACGAGAGATAGTCGGCGCGAAGCTGGTCGGCCATGATGAACAGGACATTGCGAATTTGGCCCATGGGGGTTCCTTCCGGCTGATGGTGGTTGCGGCACCTGTCGAAATTATCTCGAAACCCCGATGATTTCGAGGCGATTATCGAAACCCGTTGACAGGACCCGGCCCAGACCTTGATATGCGCCTGTCACCGGAGACAATGGAGCGGCGCCGAATACTGGCATCGCCCGACACCCAGACCGAAGGAGAGGTTCATGTCTGACGCCAACGCCCTCGCGCAGAAACGGGTCGCCGACGTGCGCGACCGCATCAGCCGGCTCGACGACGCCGGCCTTGATCTGATTTTCCGCGAGGCGCGGACCCACACCTTGTGGACCGACAAACCGGTCGGCGACGATCTTCTGCATGAACTTTACGCGACCATGGCGTTCGGCCCGACGGCATCCAACACCTGCCCTGTGCGGCTGGTGTTCGTGCAATCCGCCGAAGCCAAGGAACGCCTCAAGCCGTGCCTGATGCCGGGCAACGTGCCAAAAGTTGAAGCGGCGCCTGTGACGGCGATTATTGCCACGGATTCGAAATTCTACGAATCCATGGAGAAGCTGTTTGCCCACAACCCCGAAGGCGCCAAAACCCAGGCCGCCGCGTTCGCCGCCGACGCGGAGCGGGCCCAGGTCGCGGGCTTCCGCAATGGCACCCTGCAGGGCGCGTATTTCATCATCACGGCCCGCGCGCTCGGCCTGGATTGTGGCCCCATGTCGGGGTTCAACAACGCCGCCGTCGACGCCGAGTTCTTCGCCGACGGCCGGTGCACGTCGAACTTTCTGTGCAACATCGGTTATGGCGACCTGGCCGGCATCTTCCCGCGCAACCCGCGCCTCGGGTTCGACGAGGCGTGTGAGATTTTGTGATTGGATTGGAGTCGTGATCGCGCCCGTGCGGTGAATGCACGGGAATATTTATTAGCCCCTCAAGCGCCGGGCGCACCCCTCCGGGGTGCTTGGCTTTCGCGCTAATCGCGCTCGGCGGCGCAAGGGCGCCGAACATTGCGGCAAGGCTTTGCGGCCATTATGGCGAACCTTGTGAATGTTGCCTTCGGGCCTGACAGCCCGATGGACGTCCCATACTGACGTTGGCGGTTGGACCCCGCTTGCTCTCCAGGGCATGGGAACGTCTAACGGGCCAAAGGCCCGTTGGCTGGAAGTCCAATTGTTGGCGGTGTGGTCGCCGATCCTCTATCTCCGTTCGGCGCGCTTACGCGCCGCCTAGCGCGACTGAGCGCCGCGCCGGGAGGCGCGAAAGCCAAGCGAACGGAGTGAGCGCCCGGCGCCTGAGCGACTGTGTTGTACGTCAAGCTGTTTTCCATTCTTTTTG
>CAZQPC010000299.1:0-6676 GCA_964595005.1 uncultured Magnetovibrio sp. | reverse complement strand
CCTAGAGGCAAGTTAATACCAACACGCAAGGACCGATAGAATTTGATTGCAAACAATATTCCGCGTTATTCAAATGCCACATAAGTGAGCGTTTCTATGATACGATCACCACGTTTTAGTGGCATTTTCACATGGTCCCATTCCTTATACTCCCTGCCCGACCACTTAAAAGTTCCGCTGTTAAAAGTCCTTTTATTGTTGTTCAAAACGTCCAAATGCAATTGCCGGATCGTATCTTCCGATTCTCCAAAATCCATTTCTGACAACAGATAGCCTGTCCAATCTTTTGAATGCCCAAATGGTAATTCTGTTCCGAAAAATACGATCTTGAAATCATTCTTGTCCTCAACATATTCGGCAATCAGAAATCTCCGCCAAAAACGCATAAACTTCTTTTCTTGCAAGTCAGAAAAACTCAACACGCCGTCAGCGACAGTCTCCTCCACTAGTTGAATAAATTCAGAAATTACTGGATTTTCTTTTGCCTTCAAACTATCGCGAACAATCATCGGAATCAGTCCCAGCGGGTCAAATTCAGCAGAATTAGCAGGCAACCTTAGATTCACATCAATTTGAAAAAGTTATGTCAAGGTATTGTCAGCATTTGGCTATGAAGAGACAATCTGGCGACCAACGATTAACGCCGGCTATGAGGTGGCCATGCAGACATTCACGCGGCCAACTCCACGTTCTCGTCATTGACGTCTGTTGTCATCTCGTCGCCACCGCGCCAAGCATCGCGTCACTATTGCCCGGTGAACACCGGCGGGCGTTTTTCCATGAAGGCTTGGCGGCCTTCGGCGTAGTCGGCGCTGTCGAAACAGGCTTTGGCGATGTCCGCCAGACCGTCCATGTCCCTGTCCTCGGGGTCTTTCAATATTTCCTTGATCGTCACTTTCGAGGCGTTGACGGAAAGTGGCGCGTTATTGACGATGGTCGTCGCCAGCTCGCGCACGGTGGCCTCCAGGTCATCGGCCGGAATGACGCGGTTGATCAGACCGATCCGCAGCGCCGTCTCGGCGTTTAACCGGTCGGCCGTGAACATGATCTCGTTGGCCATGGCCGGACCCACCAAGGTGACCAGACGGCGCAGGGAATCGAAGGCATAGGCAATCCCCAGGCGCGCCGCCGGGACGCCGAATTGCGCGCCCTCGGAGGCGAACCGCATATCGGCGTTCAGGGCGATGGCCAGGCCGCCGCCCAGGCAAAAGCCATCGATCATGGCGATCAGCGGCTTATGCAGCGTCGCCATGCGGGCCCTGGCGCCTTCCGATACGGATGCGTATTCGGCGGCGGCCTCGGCGTTGGCGCGCTTTTCCTTAAACTCGGAAATGTCGGCACCGGACACGAACGCCTTGCCGCCGGCGCCTTTCATGACGACGACGCGGACCGTCTCATCGCCTTCGAAATCATCGAGAATAACCTCGACGGCCTGCCACATTTCAAGCGACATGGCATTGCGGCGGGCCGGGTTGTTGAAGGTCATCCAGCCGATGCCATCGGCTTTCTCGGCGGTCATTTTCTCGGTATTCAGTTTCATGACGGGACTCCGGCGATAGGGGCGTGACGGTTGGCTCAAACGATCTCCTGATCGTGCAGCGCGGAAATTTTGTCGGCCCCGTACCCCAGTTCCGTCAAAATATCATCCGTGTGCTCACCCAGTTCCGGTGTCGCCAGGCGGACCCGGTCGGGTTGCGGGGTGGCGGTCATGTTCAAGGCCTGGCCGACGATCTTCATGGCGCCGAGGTCTTTGTGCCGGGCCGTTTTGGCGATCCCCAGGTGCTTGACCTGTTCATTGGCGAACACCTGATCGATGGACAGGATCGGTCCGCAGGGCACGCCGGCGTCGTTGAGAATGTTGATCCAGTCTTCGCTGGTTTTTTCCCGCGTGCGGGCGCTGATCAGGTCGTTCAGGTCATCACGGTTTTGCCGGCGTCCCTCGGCGTCTTGAAAGCGTTCGGCGGCGGCCAATTCATCGGCGCCGATGGCAGCCGCCAGGCGGCCAAACAAAACGTCGCTGGCCGCGGCGATATTGATGTGCCCGTCCGATGTGGGGAACACCCCGGTCGGGATCGATGTCGGGTGATTGTTGCCGGCCTGTGCGGCGACCTCTTCGCCGATCAGCCAGCGGGCGCCTTGGAAGTCGAGCATTTGAATGATCGCCTCCAGCAGCGACGTGTGCACCCATTGCCCCTTGCCGGTGGTTTCGCGGTCAATGATCGCGATCAAAATGCCCTGGGCCAGAAACATGCCGGCCGTCAGGTCGCATATGGGGATGCCGACCCGGACCGGGCCTTGGCCGGGCAGGCCGGTGATCGACATCAGACCGCCCATGCCTTGCGCGATCTGATCGACGCCCGGGCGCTTGCCGTAGGGCCCCGTTTGGCCGAACCCGGAGATCGAGCCGTAGATAATGCGCGGGTTCACGGCGCGCACCGCATCATAGTCGATGCCAAGCCGGAATTTCACCGCCGAGCGGTAATTCTCGACAATGATGTCCGCCTGTTCGGCCAGATCGAAGAACACCGCCTTGCCCGGTTCGGTTTTCAGATTGAGGGTCAAGCTGCGCTTGTTCCGGTGCAGGTTTTGAAAATCGAAACCGTGCCGGGATCCGATCAGCGAGCCTTTGTCGTTGCTGATCGCGCCGGGGGCTTCGATTTTGATGACCTGGGCGCCCCAGTCGGCCAATTGCCGCACCGCTGTCGGCCCGGCCCGGTGGGCGGTCAGGTCCAGCACCTTGTAGCTGGACAAGGGCAATCTTGGTTCAGGCATGGTTCAATCTCCTTGATTAACGGCGCGGCCAGTCGTGTGAGCCTGCGCAAACACCGCCATCACCCGCACTCATCCGCCCGGGCCCGCCAATCTCCGCATTGATGTCATCCGGCGGCGCCATCCTCTGACACTGCACGATGGCGCCGAGCAGCACAAACCCGTGGGCCCTTGCCAGGGTTGAGGCGCGATCGGGGCAATCCGGCGGCATGTCACTTACCTCAATGGATCCGATTGCCGGCAGGCGGGCAGGTCCTGATAAGCCGCCGCCTGGGTTCCTCCGGTGCGGCCCTGGAAGGCTGCTCGCAGATGTTGAAACGCTTCGCTCAAGGGCCAAAGGCCGGGCCGTCCGGGCAAGGCCCCGGCGGGCGGCATCGGCGACTTCTGGCGCTTATCCGGTGCCAGCGAGGCCATCTCCAGCCGCGCCAGGGCACGCGGCGCGCAACGCTTCAGCATTGCCGCCACCCGCTTGGCGTCGCCATGCAGGAAATTCGGCGGGAACGGTTCCGGCGTGTCGTGACAGGCGCCGCAGTGTCTGTGCAGCAGGGCAAAGGCGGGGATTTTCTTAGCGGTTTCCGTGGGGGCCGATGCGGCTGCTGCCGGGCGGTGGGTCGTATTGGCGGCGCGAACCGTGCCGCCGCCGGGCCGAAGGTGGTGGAACACGGCGGCGATGATTTTAGCGCCGTCCAAGGCCGGATCGTTGAACGGCGAGCCGGGATTTGCGGCTACGGCGCCGACGGCCTCCTTGAGACGGGGGAAATCGCGGCGCACCGTCATGCTCAGTTGGCCCGCCGGTTTCCTCGGATCGGGCAGCGCCATGCCGGCGAAGCGGCGTTCGGGCTCGCCCCGCCAGGACAGTGTGAGCGCCCCGATGCGGTCACCGGCGGGCAGGCGGGCGTGATGACCCGTGACCTTGTGGCGCAAGGCCAAGGTTGCGGTGACCGCGTTGCCGGCAATCTTCAGCGTGCCGCTTTCAATGATCAACTTCTGCAGCACCGCCCGGCCGCCGGGTTATAGCTGATGACCTCGATGATCCGGGATTTCTCCTGATATCCCAGATACAGGCGGTCCCGCAACAATGGCCCCGGCGGTGGCGCCGGGTCGTTGGCCTCCGCCTGGACGGCAATGACGGCGCGGGGAAATTTGAAGTAGGCCGGCTTTGCCGCGTCGCGCTGCAGGGACCGGCCCATGGGGATCAGCACCCGGGCCAATGGCGCGATGCCGTCCGTCCTCGGCACCCTTTCGGCGATCGACCGGCCGAGTTCGGCGAACGGGAAGGGGATGCGGTAGACCGCGCCGGCCGGCGTGGCCGTGGTGAACAGGGCTTCAAACAGCGACCGCCCGACCGGTGGGCCGTCTGCGGCCGAGGCGCCGGATGTCAGGACGACGAGGCCGGCGGCCCATATCTGGGTTCGCCAAGACATGCCGTCACTATAGCCTTTTCGCCGCCGATATTTAAGTGAAGCTGGCGGTGACGCGGCCAAGGCCTGTGATCTCGGCGCTGATCTCGCCCGGGCCGTCCAGCCATTCGCATTTGACGATCGAACCCAAGAGCACGAACTCACCGGCCTTCAGGCTCTGGCCGCTTTGCGTCGCATGCGAGGCCAGCCAGGCCAGGGCCTCCAGCGGATGGCCCATGATATCGGCGCCCCGGCCCATCCCCTTGTGTTCGCCGTTGATGGTCAGCCCGCCCGTGGCGCCGGCCAGATCGAGCGATTGCCAGTCGGCGATGAGCTCGCCGAGCACGCAGCCGGCGCCGAAGAAGTCGTCGGCGATCAGGGTGGCGACGCCGACGGCGCTGAAATCCGTATAGCGGTCGTCGACGATCTCCATGGCCATCATCACCGCGCCGACATGCGGGGCGACGCTGTCCGCCGTGTGGGCATGGTGCGCCGGAATATCGGCGGCCAGCTGCACCGCGATCTCGCATTCGACGCCCGGCTTGTTGTAGTCGGACATGGCGAGCCCGGCGTGGCCTTCGTGGATACCACGATCGAGGACACCGCCGGCGCAGGGGTGGCTGATGCTCAGGAAATCCTGCATGACACCGCTGGTGCAACCGATCTTGTAGCCCTTGCGGTGGCCCATGGCGCTTTTCGCGATGATGTCGTGCAGGGTACGCTGAACCTGATAGCCGTCCTCGACGGTTTCCGGGAAACAGGCCTCGGGCAGGGGGCCCAGCAGGGCCTGGCCGAGGCGTGCCTCGGCGATCATCTGGGCGGCGGCGGTGGCGGCTTGCGGGGTCATCGCTTCGCTCCTTTTATTTGGCCCCTCAGTTGTCGACCATTCGGCACGGGCCAAAATCGCCGGGCGGTCGCTCCGCTCCCTTGGCTTACGCGCATTCGCGCGGCGCCCCTTGGGCTTGCCTCCGGGCCCAAGGCCCATCGGTTACCGTTCCTTTCGGACGCTGAGTGCAGGACCATCATACACTATCTACCAGTCCATATTACCAGTTCGGGGGCCGTTTCTCGTTGAAGGCGTTGAGGCCCTCTTGCGCGTCGTCGGTGCCGATGATGGTGCAGATGGCTTCCACCGTGTTCTCGATGGCCCGGCGGTATTCGAAATCGTTGGCCCGCATGAAGGCTGAGCGGCCAAGCTCCATGACCACCGGCGACATGGAAGCGAACTTCCTGGCCATTTCCCGGGCTCGGTCCATGACCTGATCCTTCGGCACCGCGTAATTGATGAGGCCCCGCATTTCCGCTTCACGGGCGCTCATGGTGTCGCCGGTGAAACACAGCTCGAAGGCCTTGTGGCGGCCGATCTGGCGCGGCAGGTGGACCAGGTGCATGGCCGGGATGATGCCGACCAGAATTTCCGGGTAGCCGAAGTCAAACTCGTCTGCGGCGATGATGCAGTCGCATGAGACCGCCAGCGTCATGCCCGCCGCCCGGGCCGGCGCGGTGATCGCGGCGATGGTCGCCTTGCCCATGCGGTACTGGGCGTCGTGCATGGCGAAATAAAGTTTTTCCAGAAAACGCCTGAGATCAAGACCGCTGCCGCCCTGGATCATTTCCAGGTCCATGCCGGCGCTGTAGGCCTTTTCGCAGCTCGAGGTCAGGATAATGGCGCGCGCCTCCGGGTCATGGCGGGCGCGTTCGAAGGCGGCCAGCAGTTCATCCAGGAACTGATGATTGACGGCGTTGACGGGCTCGCGCCCCATGGTGATCTCACAGACCCGGTCGCGGATTTCGTAATGGATAAACTCAGGCTCTGGCATGGTGACCTCATGGGCTTTTGTGGGATTGGCTCCGCCGATCATAAGCAAGCGGCCCTTGGTCAACAAACCCCAGGCGTGTTTAATGAAACGCTTGGTGTTGGCACCAACGGTGGAGGACGACATGGTCAAGAAACGCACGGGTGAACCCTGGATGCCGGCACCCGATTACGGGCGCTCATTGAACGGTCTGGGGGTCAATCTGCTGGTCGAGGATATGGAGCGCGCCCTTGATTTCCAGACCACCGTGCTGGCCGCCACCGTCGTCTACAGCGACCCGGACTTCGCCGTGCTGGAGGCCCAGGGCTCAAGCTGGATGCTGCACGCCGATCACACCTATGCCGATCACCCGCTGCACGGCAGTCTGCGCCCCGAGTTGCCGCGCGGTATCGGTGCCGAGTTGCGCCTGCACGGCTGCGACCCCGATTGGGCGGAAGCACAAGCCCGGGCGCGCGGCGACACGGTCCTGGCCGGCGCCCTGGACAAGCCGCACGGGCTGCGCGAAGCCTATATCATTGATCCCGATGGCTATGTTTGGGTGCCGGACGTGCCGACGGCGGCTGACTGATACTTTGTTTGGCGTCAGGAAATTCGCCGAGTAAGACCGCTTGATCGGTCAGTAGACCAATTCGGCCTCGTCATCGCCGCCGGCAATGACGATCTCCCCGGCGTCGGCCAGCGCCTTGGCGG
>CAZQPC010000298.1:0-6704 GCA_964595005.1 uncultured Magnetovibrio sp. | reverse complement strand
AAATCCAGGATGAAATCATCGCCGTCCGGGTTAATTACGCCGATGGTCACCGGCGCCGTAGACATGCGCCGTTCGGCGCCGCCGAAAGGTGCCACCAGCATGCTTTCGGCAACATTAACGAAATGGATGGAGACCAGGCCGGCACCACAAGCCGTTTCCGCCCAGTGACCGATACGACCGAGGTGCCCTGAACGCCGCAGGCCGATGATGGCGACGCCGTGGCGCTGGGCCTTCGCGATGCCCAGGTCGACGGCTTGGCGACCGATGACCTGGCCGAAGCCTTTGTTTCCGTCCAACAGAGCGAAGTTTTCGCTGTCGATGATGGTTTCCGCGGCGCGGCCAAAGTACAGGTTGCCGGTTTCGGCCCACATCAAATAGCGCGGCACGCGCACCACGCCATGGCTGTCGTGGCCCGATAGATTGGCGCCGACCAAATTCGCGGCGATCGCATGAGCTTCCTCGTCCGCGGCGCCGGCCTTGGCAAAAATTTGGGTGATCAGCGTGGTCAGCCCGCCGGCAGGCAGGAGAACGCCGGGTTCAGGGTGCATTGGTCATTAAATCCTCGTGGTTGAAGGTGCAATCGGGTTTCAAGGTGCCGTCGAAACAATCGAGAATGTTTTGTGTGGCCATTGTCGCCATGGCCCGCATGGCGCCATGTGAGGCGGCACCGGCGTGTGGCGCCAGGACAACATCGTCGCGGCTGACCAGGGCTGCCAATGCGGAGGCATCCATAGGCGGCGGCTCTTGGGAAAACACGTCCAGTCCAGCGCCGCCGATATGTCCGCTTTCAAGGCTGCTCAGCAGGGCGTCCTCAGCAACGATGCCGCCGCGCGCGCAGTTGATCAGCAGGGCTCCGGGTTTCATGGTCGCAAGCTCTGGTCCCGAAAAAATATGGCGGGTGGTGTCGTCCAGTGGGATATGCATGGTGACGACGTCAGCCTTGCCAAGCTCCGCCCGAAAATCCTCGACGCCGCGGCATCCCAATTCAGCAGCCAGTTCTTCGTCTAGCGCAATATCGGCAACAACGACCTGCATGCCGAAGGCGCGGGCGCGGCGGGCAACTTTCCGGCCGATGCGGCCAAAACCGACGATCAGCATGGTCGCGTCTTCAAGATCAGTGGCCAATAGGTTGGCCCGGTCCTGCCAGTTGCCGTTTCGCACCGCCGCGTCCAGGGCCGTCAACTGGCGGGTCAGGGTCAAGATCATCGCCATCGTCAATTCCGCCACCGAGGTACTGTTGGCGCCTGCAGCGATGGCGACCGGAATGTCACGGGCCGTAAGATGCGCCACATCAACGTTGTCACAGCCGACGCCGTGGCGTGACACCACTTCCAGATCATTGGCATGGGCCAGCAGGTCCGCCGTCAACGTCGCCGTGCGGACGGCGATGCCATGAACGCCCGGCAGCAGCCGGGCAAGGGTGTCGGCATGAGCATTTTCGGCCTGAATGATTTCGATATCCGGCCGCGCCTGCAATAGGGCCATGCCGTCGGCGTGGATAGGTTCGGTGACCAGAACACGTTTCATCGGGGCTTCGTCTCCTCAAGCGGACAGTCATTCATAAGCGCCCGCGAAAATAGCCGGGATAAGGGCGGCCAGCAAACCCCAGCGAAGCCCCGCGCCGGCAACCGGCCAGTGCATGAAAATGGGTCGCCGATTGGACGCTGGCGATGCTAGGCTGCGCGCCCAGTTCCCGACATCAGCGTCCAACAAGGGAAACCGCGTGAAACTTACTGAAGACCGTCGCGAGACACTTTTTTCCGACCGTCAGTTCATGTCCGTCTGGCTGGCCGGAATTGTCTTGGGCATTGTTCGTTGGATGGAATTTCTGGCTGTCGGCATCTTCGCTTTTGATGTGACCGGATCCGCTTTTTTGGTGGCCTTGTTGGCACTTCTGCGTTTCGCCCCATTAGCATTGTTTGGGGTCTTCATCGGCGCGCTTTCCGATCTCATGGACAGCGCCCGATTATTGCGCATCGGGCTGGCCATCGCCTTTATCCTCGCCTTAATCATGACAGGGTTGTTTGTCGCCGGCGTGGCAGCCTATTGGCACGTGGCGATGGCGACTTTTGCGGCGGGAATTCTTTTCGCTTCCGACTTGCCGTTGCGGCGCAAACTGATCGGTGACATTGCCGGCCTGGACCGTCTGGCCGAAGCCATGTCCATCGATACGGCGACCAGCAACGGTACCCGGATGATCGGCCCCTTGATCGGCGGATTGGCCTATCAATGGGTCGGCGGGGTTGGAATTTTTGCCATAGGCGCGGCGCTTTACGCCATTGCGTTTGTCATCATGCAGGGCGTGAAACGCCCCGGCCCGACCGCTCGACCGCACGCCGGCTCGCTGTTTTTGCAACCGCTCGTCAGTTCATGGCAGGCTATCCAGTATGCGTTCGGAAATCGCGAAGTCATGTCGATTCTTGGCGTCACCGTGGTCTATAACATCTGGGGGTTTCCCATGCTGTCCATGGTCCCGGTCATCGGTAAGGATGTGCTGGGCATGTCGGCGGCGTCCATTGGCGCGGTTTCGGCGCTGGAAGGCACCTGTGCGTTCCTGACGGCCCTGGTGATCGCCGGTTTTTTGAAACCGCGCTTGTATCGTCGATGCTATTATTATTCCACCTGGGTCTGGCTGCTGGTGGTGGTCCTGATCGGAACTTTTCCCAGTATTTCCGTACTAGTCGGCGGTCTAATCGGCGCCGGTATTGCGGGTGCCGGATTCGCAACCATGCAATCAACCCTGATATTTCTGGTGGCGCCGGTGGAGATGCGCGGCCGCCTGCTTGGGGTCATTACGATTTGCATCGGCAGCGGGTTGATCGGCTTCGCCAACATTGGCTACATGGCGGAAGTATTCGGCCCAACCAAGGCACTTTGGATCGTTGGCCTGGAGGGTGTGGTCCCGATGATCATCATCGGCGCGGGCTGGCGGCAATTGCGCGACTGAGTGAGTATTCCGGGTCGCGCCCGGAACATGGCCCAAGATGGCCGTTATCGGGTCACGGCACTCCATCCGTCGGCGATCATTGCCAATCGCCGGGCTTTGCGGTGGAGCCTTGAAACGTCGATGCGTTCAAGAACGCGCAGGTAGGCCTCCAGGGATTTTTCCAGATTGCCGACTTCCGTCTGTAAGCATCCGGTGATCTGCTTATGCTTCTGCGCAGCGTTCAGTTGGTTGTCATAGGCGCCGCGTAAAGACCCCGCGGCGCAATTATCGTTAACCGGGGGCCCGTCACTCGAAGCGGCACCGGTTGGAATGTCTACTACGCGGCGCGTTTGATCTGCGGCTTTTGTCATAGCGAATCTCCGGACCTGATTTCCGAACTGTTGGAAATATTATGGCGGGTCTTCATGTAATCGCGATTAACAGACTGCGAGACTCATGTGAACGCGCATGAACAGGTGCGTGCGCCGGATACGACCTTATCCAAGCACAGAAAAGCTGCTGTCGGGGTTGACCGCGCGGCGGCGGCTGTAGAAGCCCGTGTCGATGGCGCGGTCCGTAAATTTCATGTGGAAGGACAGCGGCTCGACGTCATGGTCGTGCCCAGCTTCCACGTTCTCGATCAATTCCGCCATCATGGCACCAGCCGGCGGGGCATTCTTAAACTGGTTGCCGCTGGACCCACAGGCCATATAGAACCCCGGCACGCAGCTCTTGTCATAGATGGGGATCCAATCGTCGGAAGCGTCATATAGGGAAACGACGCCCTTCATGCGGCTGGGAATACCGAGCGTGGGAATGCGTTGAGCGGTGCGCAGCGCTTGTATATGCCATTGCTCCGAAAAGTTTTCGTCGTAGTCATCGGGATTAACGAACTCACGCGGGTCGCAGGCAGGATCCTCGCTGCCGATAAGCAGGAAGTTGCCGGTTTCGGGCCGCGTATAACACGCAATGTCGCCGTCCGAGGTGACGACGCCAACCTCGTCCCAATCATCGACGGGCATGGGGACATGCGTGACTTCCTGTTTCAGCGCCTGGGTCGAGATGTTCATGTCAGACAGTGCCCCGGCCATCGCATTGATCTTTTGGGAATGCGGCCCGGCTACATTGACGATCACCGGGGCGTTGATCCGGGCGCCGTCGGTGAACGTCACGCCGGCGATGCGTCCATCGCCGTGCTTGCGGATTTCGGTGACCTCGGCGTTGAATAGAAAGCGCCCGCCGGCGGCCTCGGTGGCGGTTTGAATATTGCGGGTCGCCAGTTGCGGATCGGAAATGTAGCCGGCGTTGGGAAAGAACACGGCGCCATCGATGGTGCCCCCCGTAGGTTCACCGAACCCGTCGTCGTCGGGCCGTTTCGGCGCCGCGAATGTCCGCAAGTCCATGTGCGGCATCTTCGCTTTGATGGTCGCCGGATTCCATTCATCGAACGGAATGCCGGCGGCGCGTTGGTGGTCCAACAATGATTCGAGATAGCCGTTTTCCTCGGTTTTCATGACCAGGCAGCCGCATTCGACGAAGCGCGCCAGATCCGTCGCCGCTGCCGCCTCACCCAGGTAGCCGGCCCAATCGCGCCAGTAAAAATATCCCTCATAGGCGAAAGCGGTGCCGTCCAAGGTCGAATAATGGGTGCGGATGATGGCGCAGGACGCCGACGTCGACCCGTAGCCGGCGGCCGGCAGGCGGTCGACGTTCAGGGTTTTCCAGCCCTTGCGACTGAGTTCCAATCCCACCGCGGTGCCGATGATGCCGGCGCCGATGACGATGGCATCGTAGTGTGTCGTCATGTTTCTTTCCTAGCGCTCGGCGATTGCCAAGCGTAACGCCAGACCGACGAAAATGATACCGGCCAGACGGTTCAGGATGACCTGGGCGCGGGCCGAGCCTTTCAGCCAATCCCCAAGGAACCCGGAAAACCAGGCCACGGAACCGAACACCAGCAGTGTGGACAGAATAAAGATCGCACCGAAGATAAAAATCTGGCCGGTGACGGCGCCCAACGCCGGATCGGCGAACTGCGGCAGAAAGGCCAGGAAGAAGATCGCCACTTTCGGGTTGGTGATGTTCATGATGACGCCGCGGCCGTAAAGTTGCCGGCTACCCAGGGTGACACTTTGCCCGTCGGATAGGTTACTGGCGCCCGCCCGGAACGCCTGCCAAGCCAGATAGACCAGGTATCCGGCCCCGACCAGTTTTAAGATCGTGAAAGCCAGGGCCGAGGTTGCGAAAATCGCCGCGACGCCAAGCGCCACGGCCGCCGTATGAAAGATCAATCCGGTACACAATCCCAAGGTCACGAAAATGCCCGCCTTGCGCCCATGCAGAGCCGACTGGGTCAGCACGAAGATGTTGTCGGGGCCTGGTGCCAGGGCTAACGCGACGGTTGCGGCGACAAACACGGAGAGCGTTTCGACGGGAATGAACACCGCTTACCTCACTGGGTTGAGCCGCCGCGAGCGGATCGTGCCGGAAAGTGAGCGGATCTCGGCGACGATATCGTCGGCATCATCGACGGCGTCCTCGGCATCCAGCACCACATAGCCGATTTCTGCGTCGGTTTGATAGAACTGAGCGGCGATATTGACCTGGCGGCGGGCGAAGACCTCGTTCAGCTTGCCCAACTCACCCGGCAAGTTGCGCTGGACCTGCAGGAACCGCGCGCCGGCCGGGTGCGGCGGCAGTTGGACTTGCGGGAAATTCACCGCACCGGTGGTCGAGCCGACATCCGAATATTCGACCAGCTTGCGGGCCACTTCCTCACCGATGCGTTCCTGGGCTTCTTCCGTCGATCCGCCCACATGCGGCGTCAGGATGACATTGTCCAGACCTTGCAAGGGCGAGATGAAGGCATCCTTGTTGGAGCCGGGCTCCGTCGGGAACACATCAATGGCCGCACCACCGATACAACCGGACGTCAGCGCCGATGCCAAGGCGTCAATATCGACGACCTTGCCGCGGGCGTTATTGATCAGGAAGGCGCCCGATTTCATCTTGGTGATCTCACCAGCGCCGATCATGTTCCGCGTCGCCGCCGTGTCCGGCACATGCAGGGAGACCACGTCGGCGCGGCCCAGCAAGTCATCCAGGGACGCGGTCGGCTCGACGTTGCCGTGGCGCAGCTTGTCCGTGTGATCGTAATAGATCACCCGCATGCCCATGGCCTCCGCCAACACCGCTAGCTGGCTGCCGATATTACCATAGCCGACGATACCCAATGTTTTGCCGCGGATTTCGAAAGACCCGCTGGCCGACTTCTGCCAATCGCCTCGGTGCGCCGCCACCGATCGGTCAAAGGTCCGGCGGTACAGCATAACCGTCTCGGCAATGGTCAGTTCAGCAACGCTGCGAGTATTGGAAAAGGGCGCATTAAAGACCGGCACGCCCTTGTCGCGCGCGGCGTTCAGATCGATCTGGTTGGTGCCCACGGAAAAGCAGCCGACGGCCACAAGGCTGTCCGTGGCGGACAGCATCTCAGCCGTCATTTGAGTCCGCGACCGTATGCCCAACACCCTAATGCCCTGCAATGCGGACTTCAGATCGGCGCCGTCCAAAGCCGTGGTCAGGCGTTCGACATTCTCATAGCCGGCACCGGCCAACACACCTACGGCGGATTCTGAAATCCCTTCCAACAGGAGGAACTTGATTTTGTCCTTGGGCAGTGACGGATTTTGAATGGCGGGCACGGTACGGACTTCCCTGAAAGTAAACCCGAGAGATAGCGAAACGCATGGCCAACCGCAACTCGCGTCATTTAGATCTG
>CAZQPC010000297.1:0-6743 GCA_964595005.1 uncultured Magnetovibrio sp. | reverse complement strand
CGGAAACGGCGCTCACGGAGGCCCACAGCCTGGTCACCGAAAGCCTGTTCTATGCCAGCCGAATCCAGCGCGCCTTGCTGCCCTTTCCCAGCCTCCTGCAGCAGTTGATGACCGATCACGTGATGATTTGGGAGCCCCGCGACATTGTCGGCGGCGATATGATTTGGGTCCGGGTGTTTGCCCGTGGCTACCTGGTCGTTGTTGCCGACTGCACCGGTCATGGAGTTCCAGGCGCGTTCATGACGATGATCGCGACGGGGGCATTGGATCGCGCCTTGATTGAACTGCAAGTTCCTGATCCTGCCAATATTCTCTCACACATGAACCAAGGCGTGAAAACCGCCCTCGGCCAGGAGGGCGAAGAAGGCGAATCGGATGACGGCCTGGAACTGGGTGTTTGCCTGGTTGAGCCGGAACGCGAACGCCTGACCTTTGCCGGCGCACGGTTTTCACTGTTTCAGGTGGAACGTGACGACGTCTATGAAATCAAGGGAGACCGGTCCGGTATCGGCTACCGCCGGGTTTCCATGGACCAGGAGTTCACCAATCAGGTGGTGCCGTTTGAATCGGTTGACGGGTTCTACATGTGGTCCGACGGGATTACCGATCAGGTCGGCGGTGAAAAGCGCCGCATGTTCGGCAAGCGCCGATTGAAAAGCATTCTCCTCGACTACCACCGCATGGATATGGCCCGCCAAGGCGTTCAGATAAATCGCGAGTTGAAGGATTACCAGCATAACGAACAACGTCGCGATGACTTGACGATCTTTGGCTTCCAGCCGCGCCGGTCCATGCCCCAATTCAGGTAGGTGATGGATGAAGGGTCTTTTGAAATCCACCGTCAGGTCGGTTTCGCGGTTGTTCGGTCGCGACCACGGTGAGACCGCCGAAGACGAAGACATTGCCGCCGACGGCGACAACGGAACAGAACAGCCGCCGGCCCGCAGGCCATCCCAAAAAGCGCCAATTAAACAAGCCGGCAAGGCGCCGCGCATCGACAGCCGCAAGACCTTGGCCGAGATGGACCAGATCATCGAACGCATGGTTGCCAAACACGGCAAAGCCGTGGCCGGCCGCGTCCAATTCCTGCGGTTCGAAGATATTCTGAACAGTGTCGGGCCGAAACGGGCGACGCGGTTGGCCAACGCCATTGAAGGCATTGTTCGCAAATATGTGGGGCCGGGGGATGTTCTGCGCCGCATGGGCGAAGGGGTTTTCGTTCTGATCTTCGGCGGTATCGACAAGGATGAAGCGGAAGCCAAGTGCGCGCTTATTCGCGACGATGTGAACAAGTTTGCCGAAGGTGACCCCAACCTGAAGGGCAAGCTGGAAGTGTCCACGGTTGTCGCCGAGTTGGACGGCGCCATGAAACTGCAGAACCTGGAGAGTTTTGATGAGGTGTTCGACCGCCTGGAGGCGGGCCAGACCACTGAGGACCCATCGGCGGAATCAAAATCCGATCCCGCGCCGGCTGAAAACAGCGAAGACACGGTCAACGCCGCGTCTTTTGAAGATTGGGACAAATGGCTGGATATCGAGTGGTCCGCAACGCCCGAGGGCGCGCCTGATGGCAAACCCGATAGCGCCGACGAAGACGACCCCAAATGGCGCGACATCGTCTATGGGGGAAGCGATCTTTCATCGACGGCAACGCCAGAGGAAAGCACTGTCGATGTGGCCAGCCTGCGCCGTCATCTGGAAACCGCGTCGGTGGCGGCCCGGCCGGTCTGGGATATCAACCGCAAGACGCTCACGGGTGTTGCCTGCGTGCCCGTGCAAAACGCTTCGGGAACGGTTCTTAGCGCGGACGCTCTGGGTGCCAATCCCTCGGGCGTGGTGACCTTGAGCCTGGACCGCCTGGCGGTCACATGGGCGGCGTCGCAACTTTCGAAATCCGCCGACGAGGTGCCGGCGCTGATTGTCATTCCCGTGCATTTCGCGTCCCTGGCCAGCATGCGCAACCGCTCACTGCTGTTTTCCGCGTTCCTTGAGTTCAAGCCCGATTGGCGCGCCCGGGTG
Organism: uncultured Magnetovibrio sp.; assembly: GCA_964595005.1. GTDB lineage: Bacteria > Pseudomonadota > Alphaproteobacteria > Rhodospirillales > Casp-alpha2 > UBA3470. Next base: position 4,724 of record CAZQPC010000297.1, on the reverse strand, counting down.
CTGGGTGAGGTGACGTTTCCCGACGACATTCACATGGCCGCCGTGGAAGACATCATCCGCCTGTTCCAGCCCTTCGTCGGACAGGTTGGCGTCAGCTGTGGTCTCAACTGGCGGTATTTCGCCAACCTGCGCGGCTGGGGCGCCCATTGGGCCGGGTTCTCGCTGGCCGGCGACACCGACCATGACGAAGCGGCGATCATCGACGCGATGGCGAATTTCGCCACCGGCGCGGCCGACGCGGGCCTGGTGCCCTATGCCAAGGATCTGCCGACCCGCAACCTGGTGATGGCCGCCGCCGCGGTCGGCATCCGCCATGTCTTCGCCGCCCCGACGGCGGCGCCCGGCGCGGCGCCCTGGCAATTTCGGCTCGACGACCTCTATCCTCGCTAAGGCGTCAAATGCCCGGCCAAAAAGCCCTCGACCCGGACCACGGCGGCGTTGCGGGCCGCCAGGTTGGTGCCGACGTGAACCCGGCGTTCCGAATTGCCGTTGCGGGTCAGTACGGTGCGCACCGCGGAAGACGGATTGTCGAAGCCGTGATAGGCATTTTCGTAGGTATCCACCTTTAGCGGCATGGCCTGGCCGCGGGTCCGTGCCACCAGGTCCAGGCAATGGCGCGCCGGGGTCCAATCGTCGGCCAGGCCCAATTGCAGCAAAATCGGAACGGATGTCCCATAGGGGCCTTTCTTTAATCTGTTGCAGCCGGGATAGAAGGCGACGGCGGCGCGGAAATCGTGAACCAGATCCCGGGGCCGCTGCGGGGCCGTCCGCTTGAGCGCCCAGAACAAGGTCATGGCGCCGTTCGACCAGCCCATAAGGGCGATCCGATCGGCGATGATTTCCGGTTGCGCCTGCAGGAAGCGCAGCGCCCCGTAGGCGTCGAAGGGCCGTTCGGTGTCCGCCCGCAGGGGCCGGGCCGCGACCGAACAGATGGACCCATGGCCGCGCGGCGTGAAGCTGTCGGCCATCAACACGGCGTAGCCCTTGTCGAGCAGCCACCGGGACCAGAACCGCGGCCGCGGGCGCAGCTTCCCCGTTCTGGTGTACAGGCCGGCACAGCCGTGCAGCATCACAACTCCCGGCCGTTTTCCGGGCCGCTTCCCGGACCGCAGGGGCTTGTGGTAGATGCCGCCGATCAGGGTGCGGTCCGCATCGGCGCTGTAAAACCGCACCTTGAGCGGCTTTGAGTCTTGGGCGTAAACCGCGCTGGGACCGGCCGCCCAGGCCAGCGCCAGGGCCGCCGCCGCCAGCCTCAGGACAAGGCCAGGCATGCCGCCTGAACGCGCCGGCAGGCTTCGTCCAGTTCCTCCATGGAGGCGGCGAAGGACAGGCGGAAATGCGGACTGAGGCCATAAGCCTCGCCGTGCACGGCGGCGATGCCGTGTTCCTCCATCAAATAGATGACGAAGTCGCGGTCGGTTTCGATGACCTTGCCTGCCGCCGTGGTCTTGCCGATCAGGCCTTCGCAACTGGGGTAGACATAGAAGGCGCCGTCCGGGCTCATGCAACTCAGGCCCGGGCAGTTGTTCAACCGGTCCAGCATGAAATCGCGGCGCTGTTGAAAAATGCCGGCGCGTTCGGCGACGATGTCCTGCGGCCCGGTCAGCGCCTCGATGGCGGCGGCTTGCGCAACCGCGTTGGGATTACCGGTGCTTTGGTTCTGCAGCTTGTGCATGACCCCGATCATATCCGCCGGCCCGCCGGCATAGCCGATCCGCCAGCCGGTCATGGCATAGGCCTTGGAGACCCCGTTGACCGTCAAGGTCTGATCATAAAGACGCGGATCGGCGGCCGCCGGGGTGGCGAAGTCGACGCCGTCGAAGCGGATGTGTTCGTACATGTCGTCGCTCATCACCAGGCACCTGGGATGGTCAACCAGAACATCGCCCAGGGCCCGGTATTCGTCCGCCGTATAGAGCGACCCGGACGGGTTGTTGGGCGAATTCAACATCAGCCAGCGGGTCTTTTCACCGAGCGCGCCGGCCAGTTCCGCCGCCGTCAGCTTGAAGCCGTTTTCTTCCTGGCACGGCACGATCACCGGCACGCCTTGCACGTATTTCGACATCTCCGCGTAAGAGCCCCAAAACGGTGCGGCGATGATCACTTCGTCGCCGGGCTCGACGGTGGCCATGATGGCATTGTAGATGATCTGCTTGGCGCCGTTCGACGTGATGATCTGGTCATGGCTGTAATCGAGACCGTTCTCGCGTTTGAACTTCTGTTGGATCGCGTCCTTCATGGCCGGCGTGCCGCCGACCGGCGTGTAGGTGGTTTCACCGCGCTTCATCGCTGCGTAGGCGGCCTCTATGACATGGTCCGGGGTCGGAAAGTCCGGCTGGCCCTGGGTCAGGGCGACGATGTCGGCGCCCTCGGCGCGCAGCTCGCGGGCCTTTTGGGTGGCCAGCGACGACGGCGACTGTTCGATCCGGGTGGTGCGTTCGGCGATATGGGTCATGGTCCTTGGGCTTTCATCCGTTGGCCCGCGAAAATAGGGGATCGCGATGTTTCAGTCGAGCAGATCATCGAAGGCGGCGAAGGTGCGGTGGATGTCCTCTTCGGTGCTGAACAGATGCGGACTGAGGCGCAGCGCGTTGCCGCCGCGTAGGCTGATGTGAATGTCCAGGGCCTTCAATTTGTCGCCGATGTCGGCGGGCGGTTGGCCGGGCGGACGGACACCGATGAAATGCCCGACCCTATTGTCGTCCGGCGCCACGTTCCAGCCCCGCTCGCGGGCCAGGCCGGCGGCCACGGAGGTCAGCCCGCGCAATGTTTCCTGGATCGCCGCCGGTGTCCATTCGCTCAATTGTTGCAGCGCGGCGACGGCCATGGGCATGTTGATGAAGTTGTTGCGCTCGCCCATGTCGTAACGGACGGCACCGTCGGCGAAGTCTTCCGGGTATTGCACGTTGGTGGCTTCCGTCGAAACGTCGGCCATGTTCCAGCGGTGCTGTTCCAGGGGCACGCCGTGCTGGCGGTGCGGCGCGGCATACAGGAACGCCAGGGTGTACGGGCAGAGCAGCCACTTGTAGGCCGACGAGACCAAGAAATCCGGCTGGATGTCGCCGACGTCCAGGGGCATGGCGCCGGTGGCCTGGGTCGCGTCGATGGCCAGGGCGGCGCCAACCGCGCGGCAGCGCGCGCCGATGGCGACCAGATCGAGGCGGGTCGCGTCCGACCAATGGCACGGCGGCAGGGCGGCGATGGCCGTGTCCGGGCCGATGGCCTCCAACACGTTCGGCGTCCAGTCGCCGTCGTCGGGCCGGGGCGCGACCTTCAAGGTGGCGCCGGCGGCACCGGCCAGGTGCCGCCAACTGAAGTAGTTGGACGGGAACTGGTCGGTGATGACGACGATGTTCTGGCCGGCCTCTAGGGCCAAGTTTTTCGCCATCACGGCGACGCCGTAGGACGTCGAATTGATGATCGCCACGTCGCGTGCCTCGGCCCCGATCAGGCCGGCGAACAGGCCGCGCACATTTTCCGCTTCCCCCGGGGTCTCGGCATTGTCGATGGTCCAGGGATGATACTTGCGCGCCAGGCCCTTCAGGCCGGCCTCATAGGTGGCCTTCAGCAACGGCGTGTGAGAGGCGCAATTCAGGTACGTGACGCCGTCCTCCATATCGAACAGATGGCGTTGGTTCTCAATCAACATTGTCGGATCTCCCCATCACAAGCCGGCCCTTATCCATGCATCTTATTCAGGCATCTTATCGCGGCACCTTATTCATGCGCCGGGGTTTTCGGTAATGCCGCGCGCGCCGCTTTTTCCTGCTGGCGCTTGACGTGTTCGCGGTACGTGATGAACGCCGTCGAGGCGAAGATCATCACGCCGCCCAGCCAGACGAAGGCGTCGGGCACCTCGCCAAACGCCATGTAGGCGAACAATGAGATGATCAACAGGCGGGTGAAGTCCACCGGCATGATGACGTGGGTCGGCGCCATGCGCAGGGCCTCGGCCATGCCCATCTGGCCGAAGCCGCCGAGGATGCCCAGCACGACCAGCCAGGCCAGCTGTTCCCAGGTCGGCCAGATCCAGACGTAAAGGGCCGGCACCAACAGCATGGGGGTCATCATGATCGACATGTAGACGGTGATGGTGACACTCGATTCCGTGCGTCCCAATATCTTGATCATCACCAGGCAGACCCCCCAGCCGAAGGCCGAGGCCAAAACCAGCAACTGACCGACGCCGATGGTCTCGAACCCCGGCCGGAGCACGACGAAGACGCCGACGAAGCCGACCAGGATCGCCGACCAGCGCCTGAGCCCGATGCGTTCGTTCAGGAAAAAGATCGCCAGGATGGCGACGTAGATGGGGGCGGTGAAGCCGAGCGCCGTGATTTCCGCCAGGGGCGCGATGCTGATGGCCGTGAAGAACCCCATCATGCACATGGAATTGATCAGGCCCCGCCAGAACATCAGGCCCGGGCGGTTGGTGTACAGCGGCGCCCAGCCCAGCTTGATGAACCAGGGCACCATGGCCAGAAGCGCGAACAGGTTGCGGAAAAAGGCGATCTCGAAGGGATGCATGCCGCCCGACACATGGCGGATCAGCACATGCATGGCGGACATGCAGACCCCGGCCCCCAGCATGTACAGGATGCCTTTTAGGGGATCGGCCCTTGGGATATCGGCCAGGGGGATATCGGCCAGGGGGATATCGGCCTGGGGGATATCGGCCAGGGGGATATCGGCCCGTGGGATATCGGCCAGGGGAACATCGGCCT
>CAZQPC010000296.1:0-6753 GCA_964595005.1 uncultured Magnetovibrio sp. | reverse complement strand
TTACGCCGTCGAACAGGTCACTGGCGAAAACCAGGCCCATATCCGATTTCCCCGCGTCAACCTGACGCGTATTATCCAAGGATCCGGCGGAGGCTTTTGCCGAAGCGTTGAGACCCCCGACATGCTTGGTAATGTACGCGGCCCAACCGCTGGCGACCTGGTTAAAGGCGCCTTTGGTTTGCCCTCCATTGATGGTGAGCCGGGCGTCCGCCGCTGACGCAGTGCCTGATGAGACGGCCATGCCGGCAACCAAATACCCGCCGACCAGGGCCAAAGCGAAACCTCGTTTTTGTCGAATGTTGTCAAATATAGTCACAGTGTATCCTCCCTTGTTTCGAAACGAACGCCGTCGCGATTGTTCCATTGGTCCAACTAAAAAAACCGGCATATGGCCAAATGGTCTTCCTGGCTCACATTTGCCGGCGTGGAGTGGTATAATTTATGGCCTTTCTCCCGTTCCCTGTTTCAGACATGTTCACAGCGTCTTCACAGACACATCGTCCATTCCTGCCCTAAATCCATTTGACGAACGTCGCTGCCAGATCACATGGCCGACACCGAGCACGAAGCCAGCAGCGTTGAACCATGCTGGCTCCAAGAACAGCATAATCGATGCGGTTGCGAGAATGGCGCGAGATCGAATCCCGAGAACCCTGAACCCATATCCCATGGCCGCCATGGCGATCAGATAAATGCCGGTCAGACAGACAACCAACCGATAAGCAATATCCACCGCCGATCCTTCCAGCAGCAGAAGCTCGGGATAGTAGGTAAACAGGAAAGGAGCGATGAACGCGGTAATGGCCAAGCGACAGGCCGTGAATCCGGTCTGCATGGCGTTGGCCCCGGAAATGCCCGACGCACCATAGGCGGCGAGGGCCACGGGCGGTGTGATTGAACTGATGACGCCAAAATAGAAGATAAACATATGTGCCGCCACGATGGAGGTACCGAGGTCATTGAGCGCAGGCGCGACGACGATTACCAAGAGCAAATAGGCCGCCACCGTCGGCAAGCCCATGCCCATGATTAAGGACGCAAGCATGACAAAAACGAGCGCCAGGAACAGAGAAACGGTGGCCACTTCGGTGACGAAAATCGAGATGCGAACCCCCAGCGCCGCAAACACCAACAAACCGACGATCATGCCGATCGATGACGTGGCGGCGACAAGGCTGAGGGAATTCCGGGCGCCTTTCTCGAACCCTTGTGTCACGGCACGGCCATATTCCCGGGCGCTTTCACGGGCCGGCAATACGTCGCCTTCTCGAAAGACGGGAAGCGCGATCAGATAAATCACCAATCCGCCCAACATCACGGGCAAGGCCAGTCCTATAATTGGCAATTCACCGATCCACATGAGCTCGGAGGGAAACTTCCAGGTGGCGATGGCTAGCCCCAGCGGCAACATGATTGGTAATCCCCGGAGCATGGGAACGAACGCGCACGCCAGACCGGCCCCGAACAGGGCCAGACGAACCCAAGCCACATCGCCGAGATAGGGCAGGTTAAGCGTCCCCTGGACCGGACCGACCGCCTCGACCGGCCCATAGGCCAAGGCCAAGGCGACGAAGATCACGACGGCGGAGGCGCCGACGCCATGACGGCCCCAGTGGAACCGGATCCATCCCAGCGACCGGACCAGGTCGACCATCACCAACAGGGAAACGACCGCCTTGAACCCGGCCCGGCCGGGCGTTTCACCGCTGATGATACTGGCCAGCAGAATGATGACGGGTATGAGAAGATAACCGCCCTTCTCGATTTGCTCGCGGGCACTGGGAATATCCGCCGGGTCCATGGAGCCGAGGTTGATGCGCGATGCCTCGAAATAGATGGAACTGGACAAGGAGAAAAAATACAGAAGCGCCGGGATGAGCCCGTAGACCATTAAATCGACATACGGAACGCCGATGATCTCGGACATAATGAATACGCCGGCTCCCATGATCGGCGGCATGATCTGACCACCGCAAGATGCCACCGCCTCGACGGCGCCGGCGATGCGGCGGGAAAAACCGGTGCGGATCATCAAGGGTATGGTAAACGTCCCCGTGCTGACGACATTCGCCATGGTGCTGCCGGAGACCATGCCGAACATGGAACTGGCGACCACCGCGGACTGCGCCGGTCCGCCCCGGAAACGGCCCGTCAGCGCAAACGCCAAATCCATGAGAATTTGCCCCGCGCCGGTCGCTTCAAGCACGGCGGACAGCAGAATGAAGACAAAGATGAACTCGGTCATAATGCCGGTGATGGCGCCGAAGGTGCCGTCCGTCGTCAGCCAGAGATAGGCGGCCAGCCGGTCGTGGCGGGCCCCCGTATAGGGAAAGCTGGCGGGATCGAGAAATTCCCGCACACCGTCAAAGGCCAACGACATGGTCGTCGCGGCTAAAACCGCGACGGCCACCCGGGTTCCCAACCAATGCTTGAGCGCCGCCAAAATCAGCAGGGCAATGGCGGCTATCAAGACAACATCGCCCCAATAGGCGTAGATGACCGCCCCCACACTAACAAGGAAGAGCGGCAATCCGGCGACGCGGCGGACCATTTCCAGCACGACGATGGGACCGATGAAGGCGACCATGAGATCGAGGTCCGTTTCCGCACCAATCCGATCGGCCAAGTCCGCTTCGTTGACAAAGAGATAGCCGCAAGCACCGATTGCCGTCGCGATCAGCGCGTAATCCCAAAGCGCCGCAGCAAATTTTAATGATGCCGATAGATCGTCTCTGGTGGTCCAGGCGGCGGTCGGATGAAGCACGAACACCAGAACCGCGGCAAACGCCAACATGGTGGCGCGTTGCGACATCGGCGGCAGAATTTCGAATCCCACCGTGTAGAATTCGAACGCCGCGAAGGCCAGCGCGAGAAGCCACGCGAAGCGTGTTGAAAATGCCTGATACCGGGTCACGAAGCAGCGCCCTTCAGCACGGCGCCGGACCTTTCCCCGCCGAGCGCGAAGAAAGGTCCGGACCGATACGTTAGATCAGATCACATGCAGCCTTTGTGACCTATTTCCTTGTAGTAACGTTTGGCGCCTTCATGCAGCGGGAACGCCAGGCCATTGCAGGCCGCTTCCAGCGTCACTGACTTTGCCTTTGCCGTGGCCTTTTTGTAAGCGGCCAAGTTCTCAAACATCGTCTTGGTGACTTTATAAACCACGTCGGCGGGCGTCTTCGTACTGGTCGAGAAACCGAAATACAGCCCCAACGTCATCACCGGCTTGGTGTTCTTCTGAGCCTTGCCGTAGGCGTCCGGTGCGATGCTATCGACGGAAACCCCGCTGCCGATATCGGCGGCCAGCTTCTTGATGGCGCCGGCATCCATATGGATCAATCGGAAGTCTTTGGTCGTGGCCATCTCACGTAGCGCCGAAATCGGCGTCTTGCCCACCGTCAAGTGCGCAGCCACATTGCCGTTGCGAAGCTGGTTGAAGCCGCCGCCGAATCCCGGCGTGGTTTCCTTCAACTCACTCAACTTGATCCCGTGGGCGTCGAAGAAAATGCGCGCGAAGGTTTGCGTCGTGCTGGACGCTTTGCCGACGGACACGGTCTTACCGCGAACATCCGTGAGCGTCTTCACCGGTGAATCGGCCAGTGTCACCCACTGCAGATTGCCGAATGGATAGGCCATGATGGCCCGGAGATTCTTTTTCGCACCTTCCTTTTCGAAACGCCGCTGTCCATTGTAGGCCCAGGCGCCGATAGGGCCGCCAATGCCGAAGGCGAATTGAGCATCGCCCTTATCGAGAATTCGGGCTTGTGCGACCATCCCCCCGGAGGTCTGCGGCTGGGCATTCATGCCCGCCTTTTCCTTCAGCAACTTGCTGAGGCCAACGGCCATGGCATAGGCGCCGCCTTTCAGGCCGCCGCCCAGAACCGTGACGTTCTGCGCTTGCGCGCTGAACCCAAAAGCGGCCACCGATACGGCGATGACGCTAGCACGAATTGTCAACTTATTCATGATTTCCTCCCTTGTGATCGTTAGCGTTTGAAAATCTTAGGCTCGTGACTTTTCTTCGCGCCCGGTAAAGTCGTCCGGGCATGATCAGACCGCACCCACTAGGGCCGGATGATCGTCCAGTGCTCCGTCACGTTCGTGCCGGATTGCTGAAGTACTTTGGAAATTGGGCAATGGATGGGAAGTTCCCGCTTGATGGTTTCCACCTCTTCATCCGTTGCCCCGGTGGTCATCTCAATATAAATATCGATTGCCGGGAACGGCACATCGATATCTTCCTCAAGACAACGCCGGTCGAACTTCGCGTCGACGCTGACTTCCAGGTTATCAACGCCGATGCGGTGGCGTTCAGCGACTTTGTTGGTGATGCGGTTGGTGCAGGCGACCAGCGACGACAACATGGTCGCTACGGGTGAAGGCCCCAAATCCGTTCCACCGCGTTCCGTCGGCTCGTCGATCATCAACTGGTGATTATCGACGCTGACGTTTGTCCGTGAATGGGTTTGGCAATCGCCGCTCAACTTGAACGTGACGACCGTTTTCGGTCTGATTCTCATCCTTCCTGCTCCCGCAAAAATGCCATCAGGATGGCGTTGAACTCGTCCTTCTTCTCGATATTGGGTAAGTGCGCGGCGGCCTCGATCTTGTGGAGGCGCGCACCTAAAATTCCCTCGCAAAGCACTTCCGCGGCGGCGACCGGACAGGCCGGATCATCCGCCCCAACGATAACGATCGTCGGGCTTTGAATATCGCCGAGGATATGGCATTGGCTCATGTCGCGGATGGCTTTGGCGCAGTTTACGTAGCCCTGGGCCCCGGTGGCCCTGATCATTTCGCTAATCTTGTCGACGGCCTCTTTGCCTGTTTCGCGAAACGGCGCCGTGAACCAGCGCCCGAGTGTGCCCGCTATCAAAGCTTCAACGCCATCCGTTTCGGCCGTCTCGATACGCTCGTTCCAAAGCGACGCCGGCGGCATCACGCATGCCGTATCGCATAGCGACAGGGAGCGCACGCGATCCGGATATTTGACGGCAAGCAATTGGGCGATAAACCCACCCATGGAGAGACCTACGAAATGCACCTTTTCGATACCCAGTCCGTCCAGCAGCCCGACCACGTCATCGACGAATAGATCGATGGAGTAAGGCTCCTCGGGCGCATCGGTGCCGCCGTGGCCGCGGGTGTCGTAGCGCAACACCTGAAAGTCGACGGTCAGGGCATCGACCTGGTCATCCCACATGGGATAGCTGGACAATAGGCTGTTGCTGAGCATCACCACCGGCGCATCGGGGTCACCATTCTTGCGCGCATCCAAGCGGTAGTTGATCCGAATGCCATTAGCTTCGAGTGATTGCGCCATGAGTTTTATGATCCTGTGATGTCTGCCAGGCCGGGCATGTTAAAGTTCTGCTCCTGGAGTTCCGCCAGTAGGGAAGTTTCCTGCGCCTCGGTAAGCGCCACCAGAGGCGGCCGCACGATGCTCCATTCGGAAAACTCGGAATAATGGGCGGCGGCTTTCTTCAGCGCCGGGATCATGGGATGTTTTTGGAAGATTCCCCGGATCACGTTCAACCCGTCCTGCAATTGGTCGGCCTCGTCCGATCGCCAATTGGCATACAGGTTGTGGATCGCCGCCGGATTGTCGTTGGCGGTAGCCGAAATACACCCGGCCCCGCCATTGCGCATGTTCTGCAGCAAGAAGCTCTCACTGCCGGCGAAAACCCGGAAGTCGTCCCACCCGGCATTGAGCATTGCTTTGGTATTGCCCCAGTCTCCGGAGCTGTCCTTGACCCCGGCGATGGTCCCTGGATAGGCCTTGATCAGGCGGTCGATCAAATCAAGGGAGATCCCGACCTGCGCCACCGGCGGGATGTGATAAAGATAAATCTGTAGCCTTTCACTGCCGACCCGTTCGATGACCTCAGCGTAAGAGGCAAACAAGCCGTCATCGCTGACACTTTTATAATAGAACGGCGGCAACATCAGAACGCCGCGGCAACCCGCCTTTACCGCATGCTCCGTCAATCTGATGCTGTCGGGCAATGCGCAACATCCGGTGCCTGGCATCATGGCGCCAGCATCGATGTCCGCATCCACGAGCCTGTCGATCAAGTCCAGCTTTTCATCCGTGGTCAGGGAATTGGCTTCGCTGTTGGTACCGAAAATGGCCAACCCGACGTTCTGCGACAGCATCCACCGGCATTGCTGGACAAGACGGTCCGGATCAGGGCTGAAATCGGGTTTGAACGGGGTGATGACGGGTGTGAGGACACCGGCGAAGCGCTCAGTCTTGCTCATTTCATGTCCACCGGCAAGGCGATCCTATTCGCCCCCGCTCCCTTAATGTCCTGAAAGTGTTTCACCGCTTCCTCCGCCGAATTTTCATCAACTAAACTTATTCATTCACTTCTTTGCCTGCCTACTGCTCAGGAGGCATGCATCGGACTGTTCAGACATCGGTGTCCATTTGCGCGCGGCCAAGCTGAGACGACAGCAGGGTTCCCGCTTCTTGAAGTGATTTCACTTTTTTCTTCAGAAGTTTCGGCGTCATCCGCCAAATGGGCCCCGAAATGCCTATGGCTCCGGCGCAGCGCCCGGCGAAATCATGCACGGTAACCGCGGCGCAATTGACGTCTTTGTCAAACTCGCCCATGTCATAAGCGACCCTTTTTCTACGTATCTCTTCAAGTTCGCCGTAGAGAGTTTCTTTGTCCGTGACCGTGTTGCTGGTGAGAGCCGCCAAGGGATATGTTTCAAGAAGCTGATCGAGTTCAGATTGCGGCATCTCCG
>CAZQPC010000295.1:0-6780 GCA_964595005.1 uncultured Magnetovibrio sp. | reverse complement strand
CGTTGTGGCAGGCGCGGGTGGCTTCGATGGTTGGGCGATGCCGAAGAACCGTGGCCCGGACCAGCGCGCGCCGGTGATTTTCCGCGCGATCATCGAAAGGGAACCGTAGGTTTTTCCGGCGTAGTCAAATCCATCCTTGAGGACGACGACAGTATGGGATCGGCCGCCCCACTCGCGGACAAGCTTGGTTCCGGGTTTGAGCGAAGTGCCGGGATCAAACGCGCGGCCGCCGGAACCCATTTGCGCCGCCAGAGTTCGGCGTTTACGTTTGGCCGACGCCGGCAACCCGCCATGCATGCGTTCTTGTATTTTATAAGCGATGGCACGAATGAGCAGGTCACGACTCAGCCCCCTCGACGCTTCGGTCTGATAATGACGGCGCCAACGTTTGCGCAGTTCCTTGGTCGTCAGCTTTTCCAGTGTGGCGATCTCTGTCTCGATATCGGTCATGATCGGTCCTCCGCGCTGACGCGATAACGGGTTCCCCCGGCGTCGGTCTTTTCGCGGATCACCTCATGCCCCTTTTTCCGCAGGCCGGTGAGGGCGGCGCGGATGCTGTGATCTTGCCAACCGACGGCCTTGCGAAGTTCCGCCATGCTGGCCCCACGCGGCCGGCGAAGGCGCTCGAGGATGGTTGCGGTCTTGGTGCGTTTAGTGGGCATGATTGCCTCCGTGGTCATGGCGCCCGCCCGATGTCGGCGCTGTCACCACCCGGACCCCGGGAGGCGTTGCGCCATCTGCCGGGCGGGTGGTTTATGGAGGTTTTTCCAGCCGGTATGGCCGTCACCGCACGGACACAGTACCGCTCTGTCGGCGCCGGAAGTCCAGTGCAACTTGGCATTTTGACAATCGAAAATCGAAGGTAATATCTGCAAGCAAGCCGGTGCACGTTTCCGGACGACAACGGAGGAGAACAATCAGCCATGGCGCGTCGAGCCAAACCCTCCCTGGACGCGGACACCTTGGCCGCGCTCGGAACGAAACGGCTCGCAAGACTGCTTCACGATCAGGCACGCGATGACCCAAGCCTGCGCCGCAAACTTGAAGCCTTGCTTTCCGACACCGAGGGCTCTCCACCCGCTCCCCCGAACGCCTTGATCCGCTCCCTGGAACGGCGGATCGGAGCTCTCGAAGATATCGGCGGCTACCACGATTGGCGTTCCGCCGCCGCCTTGGGCGGCGATATCGACGCCATCCGCCGTGACATCGTCGAAAGCCTCGGAACCGACGACGCGCGCAGCGCAGCGAATCTGCTGGCCCGATTGATCGAACTCCAGGATACCCTGTTCGACATGATCGACGACTCGGACGGCGAGCTCGGTGACGCCTTGTTCGAGGTGGTCGACGACTGGGGGCGAGCCTGGGCCGCAGTCGACGACATGGATCTGGAAGAAGTCGCCGACGTCGTCTTCGAGGCCGTCGAGGACAATCCCTACGGCATCCTAGACGAAGTGATCCCGGCCTTCGCCGAGGCTTTGGGCGGCGCCGGTCTGAAGGCATTGGAAGCGCGAGTCCGACAGGAATTGGATGACCTGCCGGAACCCGAACCGGGTAGCGACACCTGGGACAGGGATTGGGCGCGAAGCCGGCAATACCGCAGCCTGCAGGACATCGCCGACGTCATGGGGGAAGTGGGCGCTTTTATCGCCGCGCATGAGGCCGCCGGCACACATCTCATCTATGTGGTCGAGATCGCCGAACGCCTGCACCGGGCAGGTCGACCCGAAGAGGCGCTCGGCTGGCTTGAACGGCCGGATGGCCGCGCCCATCCGAACAATGACTCCACCGAACTGCATGCCGCGATCCTGATCGACCTGGAGCGCAAGGACGATGCCTTCGCCGTCGTTTGGCGGGCGTTTGAGGCGACCCTCTCACCCGATCATTACCGGTCCTGTCTCGGCATGGCCCCGGAAAAGGATCGGGCAGGCCTCAAAGACCAGGCGGTTGCTGCCGCGCTCGGCCACGAAGACATTCATCTTGCCCTGGCACTGCTGACCGAGATTGGCTCGCCGGCGGAGGCAAACACCTTGGTCATGCGGCAACCCGGTGCGTTCAATGCCCGTGCCTATTGGGTCCTTCGGCCAGCGGCGCAGATGCTGACGTCATACCACCCCTTGGCTGCCGCCGTGCTCTATCGGCTGCTCGCTGAAGGTGCGCTTCGCACAGGCAAGACCAAATACTATCCCTACGGTATCAGGGATTTGCAGCAAGCCACCTTGCTGGCCGAAAGCATTAGCGACTGGTACGGCATAGAGGAGCACGAGGCGTTCATGGAACGGCTGAGAACCGAGCATGGGCGCAAGCGGGCCTTTTGGGCGCAGTGGTAAAATGCCGTGCAAAACCCGGCTGAACTGTCGATGCAACCATCTGGTTGCGGGTTCGAGTCCTGCCCGCTCCACCACTCCGACACATAACTGGGCACCTTATCCGTGTCCGGTTTTGTTGTATTAGCTATAGCGTTCGCCAACGCCGTTTTCGGCCCACTGATCAATATCTGATCGTCACGCACTTCGACCCGGTCAACAAACATACGAAGGTATTGTTTGCGGAATGCGCTGTCTTTGTCCTGCAACTTCGCTTTGGCAGCATTGGAGAACTTCTCAATGTTCTTCGATGTGAGAATGTTTGTAGGTACGTCCCGGCGGCGCTTCCGTGAACTGACTTGCCGGATCAGTTCGTCCTTACGCTGCTCAAGTTTCGAAAGGTTGCGCTTGAAGCCATCAGTATTCTCAACGACACCTTCCGCTAAAGCGTCGTATAGGCGGTCGATCTTTTCCTCCGTACTCCGAAGTTCCTTGCGAAGCTGTTTTTCTTCATCGCGATATTCGTCAGATTTTTCTGCATTCCGCCGGATTAGTTCCTCAAGAATTACTGCCAATCGGTCATGCTTGAATATCCGTTCCCCAAGATGATCAAGCACGAGCGTATCCAGCTTCGCCATCGGAATATTACGACCGTCACATGCACTCTTACCTTCGGTCACACGGGCATTACAGGTGTAGTAGCGATACCGCCCACCTTTGCCGGTGCGTAGGGTCATCCCTCCTCCGCACGTGCCGCACTTCGCAACACCGGTTAGCAGCGTCGGGCCATTGACGACGCGTGGCGGTGTATTGGTCGGACGGCGTTGGGCAAGCATATCTTGAACCTTGTCGAACACTTCCGGGGCGATGATTACGGGAGTTTCAAAAGCCACCCATTCACTGGGGTCCTTCCGTTTCCTAGTCTTACTGCTCTTCTTATTGAAGTGGTGAAGGCCTTTGTAGCTTGTGCGGGTCAGAATTTGATGGACGAGGCTTGAGCTAAAGCGGCGCCCATTGCGATGCCGCAACCCCTTAGAATTCAGGGTATCCGCTATAGCCCGTATCCCTGGCCCGCCTTGGTATAGGTCGAAAATCTGCCGGACGATCTTTTCCTCGTTCATGTCGATGTCGAGTTTCTTTTTAACGACATCACCACGAAATTCGACGGGAACGGCCTTGTATCCATAAGGCGGCCTTGACCCATTCCAGTAACCTTGCCGGGCGTTCTCCTTCATGCTGCGGAGAACGTGCTTGGCTGTTTCCTTACTCTGGTATTCATCGAAGAGATTGAGAATTTGCCGCACCATATCACTCATTGGATCATGCCCGAGTTCTTGAGTGATGGAGCAAACCTCTACACCGTGTTTCGAGAGTTTCCGCCGATAAAACTCGAACTGATAGGCATCCCGAAAGAACCTAGAAAAGCTGTGCACCACGACAATGTCAAAAGGCGCCGCCGCGTCTGTACCTTCGTCGATCAACTTCTGAAATGCGGGACGTTTATCATCGGTCGCGGATGCGCCCGGCTCGATATATTCGGAAACCAGTTCCCAGCCTTTACGCTCGCAATAAGCTTCGGCCTGACGGCGTTGGTCAGGGATAGAGAGGTCTTTCTCCGCTTGCCGTGACGTGGAGACCCGCAAATATACGGCAACTCTCTTTCCCATGACCAATTCCTTCATTTCTTAGCCATCATCCATGCTGAACCATGGCCGTTATGATGTCGAGCAAGTGACACTCGAATAGTTCCAGTTCCGTCTCGGTGATTGGTAACTCGTTTGGCCAATCGTCCGTGACCTTGTCGGCTTCGTCATCTTTCGGCTTTATGGTGGGCACGCATCAGAAACCTCCTTCCATGCCTGATTTTTTCCGGCCCTTACCTATCCATTCCGTTTTCCAGAGTGCTGGGCGGTTAGCTCGTAGAGTTCGCTTTCCAATCCGTTCCGTCCAAATTCGTCCAGCACCAACTTCCGATATGCAACGAACTGATCTTTCGGCAATGCAGCCTGCGCAATCGTCAACACCTTCGCGACGTGCGGATTGATTAGGTTCACGATGTCGCGCGGGTCTATCATTGTCCGAGTTCAAAAGCCCTGATCTTGCCTTCAACGTCCGACTTCCAGGCAGTCGCTTGATGATGGCGTTTCAATTCGTCACTCAGTTCTTCCAGTATCCATTCCAAGTCGGGAATAGATTTGCGGTCGCTTTGGGCATAGGTCAGGACGCCCAAGCGTTTCAGATGCCCGTATATGGATTTGACGTTCTGATAGCGCATCCAATCGATAGGTTTGTCTTCGTCGATTGTGCGAACCAGCCCGGTTCGCGGCATGGCGATTACTCTTGCCTGTAGATCGCTCCAAAGGGGATGAAGCGGCCAGCGTGATCTATTGCTGTCATTACCGGGTTTGCGCAAGGTGGTATGGTTAGTCGCAAGCTCATGGATTAGATCGGCCTGGAGAGATTTCAGATCATCAAGGGTGCGAATGCCGCCTTGCTTGAGGCGTTCGTTCCGCACTTGGAATTCTACGCGCCAAACATCCTGCCGGGTTCCCCAAAACTCATAAAACCAAGCCTTGTCGCTTTGCTGTTCGATCTCGGCAACTTTGTCATATACGCGAATGACAACATCACCCCGGCCCAACTGGACGGTTTGAACGGTATTATGCTCTTCCCATGTCGCCTTTTTCGTAGCCCGCGTAACGAAATCGTCCGGCTCAAGGTCGACAACCGGCAAATGATAATCAAAAGCCCAATCGGCGCGAGAAACGACCTCTGACTTAAGAGGCCGAAAAGCCATCGACTGACACCAGACGTCGAACCGCCGCGTGAGTTCATCGACACCCTGGTTCCATAAGCCTTCGCTTCGATACTGAACGTGGCAGGACGGATGAATGCTCTCGCCAAGGCGAACGTCAAAGTGCCGGTTCGACAGAATGAAGGTATAGGGGTTTGAGCCGTAAGGTTTGAGGGCAAAGCGCTCCGTGCCGAGGACAATGTCGTCGAACTTCTGCTTTCGTTCGTGACCGATCTTTTCTTTGAGATAGGCGAGTTCTTCCCAGTCGATGCCGCAAATTACTGTGTCGAGATAATACGAGACGTACAGACTATCCAAGCCGCTCAACAATAGTTGAGGACAATCGGCAGCTGTCTCCATGTCATCGATCTGGTTAGACATTGTTTGTCTTTTTCGGGTCAAAAAATCACATCCAGGTTAAGGGGTATATCCGATCGGCCACCTGCGTTAAATTGACCAAAATTGAACTCGATGGATCGCGCAGAATGACCTGGCGCACATGCTCGCTTTCGCCATACCCCTCTTCAAATAAGTCGTTATCGTCAAATAGCATGACCGTAGCACCAACGAATTCGCCCGAGATTGGATCAACAGTCCAAGATATTTGCAGAAATACGTTTATATCGGTCATTGCTGTTGAGACATACCAGCCATGACCACCAAAATATTCTTCGCAATCTTCATACAAACTATTGGACGCGTATTTCAGGATGTCGACGGTGGCGCCATACCGACTTAGTTCGAGAAGAATAGCCGCAATCAATACCGTCCATTCTTCTTCATAGACTCTCGGCACGCCCTTTCCGGTTGCCTTTTGGCTTAACGGTCGCAAAAGATCGGACTGGGTCCAATGGCGAATTTGTCGGATTGTTCTCGCAATGCCCTCTTCGGTCTCGCTAAAGGAAATTGCTTTCGCGATATCCTTAACCGTCAGCAATTTCTGCTCTTCGCTCATAAGACATTGAGTCCGGTCAATAGATTAGACATTACACAACCGATAAGACATATGATATTTTAAGTCAACAGTAAAACATCATATGTCTTATATTGTTGCCGAAGAAGCACCTTCGGAATCACGCATCAAGGCCAAGCCGGGCTTCGCCCGGCGGCTTCGCCGGCCTTGACCCGCGTCACCGAACGCGCAAAGAGGTCTGCATGGATTTCCCGGTGGGAAATCCCTGTTTCAGGGCATTACTTAATAAACCTACCAGAGAAACCTGCGGCATCTTTCACGAACAGGGGGTGGACTCAGCTAACGCTGGAGGCCACCATGTATTTTGAGCCCCCCGTGTTACTGTTCGCGGGGACGAATGCTCCCATTGGCGAAAATTTATTGACACAGATGTACTGGGGCGGGTCCACGCATTTTCCGCGAAGCACGCTGGATACTGCGAGCATAGACCGCCCAGGCTAAACGAATTAGTGTCTATTAGGAAACTGGCAGATCTGATCATGCCGTCGATCAAGTATTGACTCGGAATGTTATGCGCACGCTGCTGATCGCCCTAATCATTTTCGCGATTGTCGCCGGCCCTGCCAAGGCGGACTTGGAGAGCGTTAAAGACTTATTGGCGCGCGGAGAAATGATTAACGCCGCTAAGCAATTACGCAGTCTCGTTCGCGAGCGATCGCCGGAGGCCGAAGACCTGCTGGGTGATTTTTTTCTGACCGGCAAAGGTGTCA
>CAZQPC010000294.1:0-6799 GCA_964595005.1 uncultured Magnetovibrio sp. | reverse complement strand
CAACTGGTCGATGATGGCCGCCGTGTCGGCGAAATCCTTGAGCCGCGGGCCCAAATTCATGACCAGGGCGTCGCAGCCGTGAGTCTTGATATCGGCTTCGCGCTCACCCTTCTGCAGGCTGTAGACGGAGACACCCGGCACCCCCAACAATTCCACGAACTGGGTGAAATCGCACGACCGGTTGGCGTCGTTCTTGTGGGTCGGCCGGCCGGCCCAGGCGATGCCCACCTTGCACTGGTTTTCCAGCGACGGCGGCAGCTTCAGGGTCTCCATTTCGGCGGCTTCCAGGTAGGGCACGTCGGCGGGGATGGTGGCGACCACGGTCTCAAAAATTTTCGCCAGCGACATGACCGGCAGATAGGCGTCGAACTTCGGCAGGGCCGAACCCTTGTCGATGACCTTGTCGACGCCTTCAACGGTCGAGAACAGGCGCGCCAGTTCCGGCTGCACCTCGACAATCAAGGTGCCGGCTTTTGAGCGTTGCTTGACCATGGGCAGATAGCGGGCGAAATGGATCAGGTCGCCGAAGCCCTGTTCTTGGTGGATCAACAAGGTCTTGCCCTTGATCTCATCGCCGTCCCATTGCGCCTGGGAAAAGCCGCGCGGCGGGCTGCGGTCCAACTTCCAGCGCCATTCGTATTCATCGAATCCGCGCACATAATCGCCCTTCGTCAACAGGGTCAGCGAGCGGTCCCAGCGGCAATCGACATGGTCCGGCTTTTCCGCCAAGGTCTTGTTGAAACAGGCCAATGCCTGATCTGTTTCGCCCAAATCGCGCAACACCAGGCCCAGGTTGTAATAGGCTTCCGGGTTGTTGGGGGCCAGCTTGATGGCCTGTTGGTGAACCGCCACGGCGGTTTGCAAACGCCCCATTTCGCGCAGCGCATTGCCCATGTTGGAGAACACGGACGCGTTGCCGGGCCGCAAGGTCAGGGACCGCCGGTAGCAGGCGACGGCCGCCTCCAGCTTGCCTGAGGCCCGCAATGCGACACCCAGATTGTTATAGACGTCCGGTATCTTGGGGTTCAGCAGCAGCGATTTGTTGTAGCCCTTGATGGCTTCTTCCAGATCGCCCTTCTGGTGGATCTCGGCGGCCTCGGCGAAGATTCGGGCCGCCTCGCGTTCGCGCAGCGCACCTCGTTCTTCCTGCGACAGCGCCCGCCACGCGGCGATCTGTTCGGCGCTGGGGCCGACCGGTTCGGGCGGCGGCGGCGCGGCCTCAAGGTTCAGCTTCGCCGTGCGTTTTGGCGATGGCTTTGCGGCGGCCTTCTTGCGCGGCCGGGCTTTCGCCGTGGCTTTTTTCGGGGCGGACTTCTTCGCCGCCGCCGTCTTGCGGGCCGGTTTTTTGGCAGCTTTCTTGGCCGGCGCCTTGGCGCCGTCGTCAGCCGTCTTCGTTCCCGCCGCTTTGGCCGCCATTGTTCCCCGTGGCCTCCCCATCGTCTCTCGTCAGGTTCTTGCCCCGACCGAGTGCGCCTATCATACGCAGTTTCCCAGGCACTGTGAATCCCAATGTGGAGTCTCGCCGGCCCTACGGCAAGGCAGAAAAAGCAACAGGCTCAAGCTGTTGCCCTTGTCGCCAAGATCGTCAAAGGATATCCAGGACGCTTTCCGGCGGCCGGCCGAGGATCGCCTCGCCGCCGCTGATGACGATCGGCCGCTGCAGGGCGCGGGGATGGGCGACCAGGGCATCGATCAGTGCGTCCCCGTTAAGGCCGGGATCAATGCCTTCTTCGGCGGCCTCCTTGGTGCGCAGGATGTCCCGTGGACCGAGCCCCAGCAAACCCAGCACCTCTTTTAATTCGGCCGCCGTCGGCGGCGTGTTCAGGTATTCGACGATGTCCGGCTCAACGCCCTTGTCGTGCAGCAACGCCAGGGTCTTGCGGCACGTCGAACAAGCCGGGTTGTAATACATTTTGACGCTCATCTTGATCTCCTTGGCGGGCTATTCCCGGCCGTCGCCGGACTTTGCCGGCGGTGCGTAGACTTCCGCCTGATCTCCCGGCAGAGCTTCCACATAAACAGATTGACTGGGGAAGGCAAAGCCGCTGCCGGCGCCTTCGACGATCTCCATAATGGCGTAGGCCAGACGTTCCTTGATTTCCAACCATTCTCCCCAATCGGTGGTCTTCGAAAAGCAATAGAGCATGATGTCGATGGATGAATCGTTGAAACGGTCGATGCGCACGAAGGTCGGCACCTCGGGTGGGCCGGCGAAGTCGTCGCTGTCTGTGATATAGGCCTCGATGCCGTCGCGGATCTGGCGTAGCTGCGCCACCGTGGTCCGGTATTCGACGCCGATTTTCCAGAAGATGCGCCGGTGCGACATGGCCGAGAAGTTGACCAGGGCCGTGTCGGATAGCTTCGAGTTGGGCACCAACACCGGCGCCTTGTCGAAGCGCCGCACCACCGTCGATCTAAAGCCAATGCTCTCCACGGTGCCTTCGACCGTGCCTTCGACCAAAATCCAGTCGCCCTTGCGGAACCGCTTTTCGCCCAAGATCAAAATACCGCCGATCAGGTTCTTGAACAGGTCCTGGGCGCCCAGCGCGACGGCGACGCCCAACAACCCGGCGCCGGCGATGATCGGCCCCACCTGGATGCCCCAGATTTGCAGGATCGTCGCCGCACCGACGAACAGGATGGCGATGCGGATGGCCTTGACCATCCATTCCACCAATTCGTGGGTGAAGACACGCTCCAACTGGCGCAGCAGAAAACTCCAGGGCCCGATGATCCGGTGCGCGGCCCAGAATATGGTCGCCGCGATCAGGCTTTTGACGACGCTGTCGGCGATCTCCGCATAGAGCCCTTCGAAGGCCATATGCTGGGTCGCGAAGAACACGCCCAGGACCACCGGCACCAGGCGCAACGGCGGTGCCAGGGCATCAACCATCTTGTCGTCCAGCTGGTTGGTGGTGCGCTTGGCGATGGCCCGCAGCCGGGCCGTCACAAACCGCGTGAACAGGCCGCGCAGAAAAAGGAACACCAACAGGATGCCCAGCGCCGTCAGGACGCGGCCGATATCGACGCCGGCAAGCCCGTCGTGCCAGACGTCCGTCACCAATTGCCAGAATTTGTTCAGGTCCTGCATGGGCTGATTCACTTCAAAAATTCGATCGGGAGATTAGTGCCACTTGCCGCCGGGGGCAATTCTTCAGGCGGACCTCCAAATACCCAACCTGTCAGGCGTTTACAAATGCCATCATCTCAAAATACGAAACCGGCCTTTTGACGCTACGTTGACGCATTGCCGAATAGTGGCGACGATGACCGGCCATCAGCAATAGCGGTTATCCGACCACCCCACCATTTACCTGCAGCAACTGGCCGTTGATGAAGCCGCCCCTGTCCGAGCACAGAAGGCCGACCACGGCAGCGATGTCGTCGTGCGTGCCGAGACGGCCGACGGGCGTCTGCTTGAGCAAATCCTGCAATCGGGTTGACCCTGAAATATCTTCATCTTGATCCGGAAAGGTGCCGGGAGAAATGATGTTCGCGGTCACGCCCTTTGGCCCGAACTCGCGCGACAGTGCCTTGGTCAGTCCCCAACTGGCGTGCTTGGACATGCTCACATGTGGTCGCCCGGCACTGCCGCGCAATGAGTTCATACCGGAGTTATTGATAATCCTTCCCCAGCCGTTGTCGACCATGCCCGGAAGGAAGGCGCGCGACAGCCACACGGCAGCATAGCAATTGACGTTCATGACCCGCGCCAGGTCGTCATCCGTCATGTCAAAAAAAGACGACCCCGGCCTGATCGCCGCATTGTTGATCAAGGCGTCGACACGTCCGAAGGTCTGCAAGGCCGTGTCGGCCATCGCCGCGACCGCCGTTTGATCACCGATATCCGCCATGATGATCGCCGCGTCGGTTCCGATGGCCCGAACTTCATCGGCGACGCGTTCACAGGCGTCCCGGTCCTGTGACCCGTTGACGACAATGTTAAATCCCATGGACGCCAATTCCTTGGCGCAGCTGCGTCCCATATTGCGGCCTGAACCGGTGATCAACGCCGCGCGATTGCCGTTTACCATTATGATGCTCCGTGCTGTTTCCATGTCTTCATTCTATGCCGGAAAGGATCGAAAATTGGCCGCGTGAATGCAAGGCTGATATTCTCCAACTTGCCGGTTTAAAAGGGGCGCTCAATAATCTCGCAACCCGCGGCAACGGGCATCCGAAAAGCAAATAAGCTAAATGGACCCCAGCGTACGGCTGCCTCGGTGACCGCCAAGCGAACTTCTCCGCTAATGAGGTGGGATGACCGGAACGGGCAAGTTCGAAAATTCTACGCTAACGAAAATTCAGGTCTGCATCACCTCAGCAGCGTGGATGTCAAAAATAGGATGCGGTATTATAATGATTGAGGTCTGCTATACGCTCGGCATCGGTGGCAATTTGAAGGGTAGAGAAATGACCGGGTGTTGCCGAGGCTGTTGAAAAACTCCCTGTTATCGAATGATGAGAAGGAACGATGTCCGGAGAGCCTCTGCCTTCTCAACGCCCCAGGACTCGTATAGGGTTGGCGCTCGCCGGAATTCACATAGAAACGCCGACCAATATGAAAAGCCGAGAAGAACGCCGCCAAAAGAAACTGGATAAAAAAGCTGCCCGCCATTCAGGAATTGCGAAGGTGGCGTCTCGTTTGACTGCGCAACAATCGTTGGATATTCGAAATTCCCTTGAACTTGCCATGCGGCATCATTCTGCGGGTGATCTGACGAACGCTGAGCGCATATATAAGCAAATATTGCGGATCAATCCCAATCATGCGGACGCCTTGAATTTACTTGGTCTGCATGCCTATCAGGCCGGCAAGTATGACCGGGCGGAAAAATTGATCATCAAGGCCATCAAAACCAAGCCCGATTTTGCCGAAGCGCATAACCATCTTGGCCTTACCTTGCAAAAGCAGGGACGCCTTGAAGAAGCGGCCGTGAGCTTCCGCAAAACAATCACGTTGGCACCGGGTTTTAATCTGGCCGTCCTCAACCTCGGAAATGTGCTCCTCGACCTCGGCCGTTCGGAAGACGCGGTCGGCCAGTATCACAAAGTGATTTCCAGAGAGCCAAAATTCGTCAATGCGCATTACAATCTTGGCAACGCGCTGAAGAAACTTGGGCAATTCGAGAACGCCGCCACCTCTTATCGCAATGCCATTGAAATCGCGCCTAATTTCGCCGAGGCGCACAGTAATCTGGGCAACGTTTTACAAAAGCTTGGCGAACAGGAAGACGCCATAATCCACTACCGCGAAGCCATCAGCCTTTCCCCCGGGTTCGCCGAGGCGCACTACAATCTGGGCATTACCCTTATGGAGGCCGAGCGGCCGGAAGAAGCCATTGATCAATACAACAAAGCGATCGCTATTCAGCCGGGCTATGCCGATGCCCATGAGAGTCTGGGAAATGCCTTCAAAAAACTTGGCCGGCTGGAAGATGCTGTCCACCACTATGATTTGGCCGAAATCAATTCGTCGCGGCTCAAGTCTTTGGAATGTCTATATGCCTTGGAAAGATACGATGCATTCTACGAAAAACTCGACAGCTTGATCGAGGTTGACGAAAAAAATGTTTACGCTGCCGCGTTAAGCACGTTCGTCTCTCATCAGCTTGGCCGTTTCAATCCACATACGTTTTGCAAGACCCCCCTTGCCTTCGTGCGCGGGTACATGATTCATGAAGATGCTGAAGTTAGAGATGCGTTCCTGAACGACCTTTTGGATGAGGTGAAGAGCCGCCAAGCCGATTGGGAACCCAAGGGTAAAACAACCAGAGGCGGGTTCCAGACCCCTTCCGATTTGTTCAAAGATCCAAAGGGACTGATTGTCGAATTGGATCGGATTATCAGAGAAAAGATTGAAGATTACCGCTCGGAATTTCGTTCGGACGACTGCGATTTCGTTCGCCAATGGCCAAACAACGGATCGCTTCAAGGTTGGAGCGTACGGTTGCTAAATGGCGGCGCGCAAGCAGAGCACATACACCCGGATGGTTGGTTGAGTGGCGTCTTGTACCTGCAGGTTCCCAAGTTTTGCCAACCGGACGAAGGCACCATCGAATTTGGCCTGTGGGGATATGACTATCCAATATTGAATGAAGACTATCCAAAAAAGCGCCTTTATCCGGAAAACGGAAAAATAGTTCTGTTCCCATCCTCTCTTTTCCACAAAACCATTCCTTTTCAGTCGGATGAAGAGCGAATATGCATCGCATTCGATTTGATCCCCGGAAAAGACGCTTAAAAATTCCTGCCTCAAATAAAGTGAGAACGCCGGAGCAATAACCTTTCACGGAAGCAGCCGGAATGTCCGCGTGTGCCGGCGTAAAAATCCATCTGCGATCGCCTTTTGCGGTTAGCGCGACGGGCGCGAAATGAAGCGAGTGGAGTTGTATGCACGGGTTCGTCATTCGGCGTCAATCGAAGGGCTGGCCCAAAGGGAGGCCGATTGCGCGGAGGCCTTGTCAGTTTCGGATCACGAACCTTCATACTAGGCAAGATTAGCTTGCGTCTGCTCCATCGCCATGAGCAGGCCTCACGGACGAACAACGAAGACTTAAGTCACCTCCCCATCGACCACATATCGCGGCCCGTCATCGGGGCCATCGGCGTCCACCAACGCTTCCAAATCGTCAATCGTCTCCGCCTCAATCACCCGCTTGGCTATGTCGTAGGAAAAGCCGGCGCGGGCCAGGGCGGCAAGGTCTTTCTGGCGGCGTTCGGCGCGGTCATCACCGCGCCGGTAGGGGCCGAGGCGGCGGCGGCGGGCCAGGGCGGCGGCGGCGGCCAGGTCGATGTC
>CAZQPC010000293.1:0-6807 GCA_964595005.1 uncultured Magnetovibrio sp. | reverse complement strand
GCGGGCTGTACGGACGATCTCTATGGGTCATTATTAATGCAATTTGGTATAAGTGCGTCTGCAAATTCGATGCCCTTGATTGTTGGTTCAAGTGGCATCGGCGATCTTAACAGGTGGGGTCGATTAATCTGCGTTAAGAAATTGGCAACGTGATTGTCGCACGGAGACCTGGATGATTATCGCTCAAAGTCACTGATCCGCCATGAGACGTGGCGATGGCACGGACGAGGCTAAGACCAAGCCCGGAACCAGAACTTGTACGCGAGCTGTCCAGCCGGGCAAAGCGCTCGAAAACCACGTCCCGTTTATCTTCAGGGACACCAGGTCCTTCATCCGCTACGGAAATTTCACAATAATCGGATCCACTGCGCAAAGTAATTTGGATCCTATCGAGACCATAGCGAAGTGCATTTTCGATCAAGTTAGCCACGGCTTGGGACAATAGAGTGCGATTGGCCGTCGCGATGATTTCAGGCTCAATCTTGGTGTCAAAAGGCAAACCAGCATCAATAGCACTGGGTTCATATAGTTCGGCAAGATCGGATACCGTCGCTGAAATATCGATCTTCTGAAATTGCTCATGCTTTGATCCAGACTCAAGCCTTGCAATGGAAAGCAAGGCTGTGAAGACCCCTAATAAGCGATCACTTTCCTTAATGACGGTCGACAATGCTTCCTTGGCGTCTTCCACTGATGAAGCATTGAAAACGGCATTCTCTGCTTCGGCGCGAATTCGCGCCAGTGGTGAACGTAAATCATGAGCTATATTATCTGTGACTTCGCTCAGACCTGTCATAAGATGATCGATGCGCTCAAGCATCAAATTAAAGGTCGCAGACAGGCGATCTATCTCATCATTACTCCCCGACAAAGGAAGGCGCCCCTTTAGGTGTCCTTCAGCAATCTCATTTGCAGCTACGCTGATGTTGTTGATCCGTTTTGACATTCGATGGCCAGCGAAAACGCCACCTACAACTCCGAGCACGAGAGTTGCAACAAGCCCCCAAATCAATGTTTTCCCGAGAGTATGTTCAATATCTTTTCGTGATTGAATGTCGCGGCCAACCAGAAGGATGGCGCCTTCCGAGAGGTGAAATAGGCGGGCGCGGGCGGCATGTTGAGGATCGGTCGCAGTGACGTCATCCGGCCCAGTGGAGCGATTTACGGAAAATTCTATCCAGCCGTCGATACTACCAATTTTCTTTGGAAGGTTCTCTAAATTGCCGACTATGTAGTTTCCATCAGCATCGCCGACAAAATACAACCCGGCACCAGGGCGACGAATTCTTCCGCGAATAGTCCGGGCAAGCCGGTTAATGCCGCCACTTTCATATTGCTCAGACAGGCCTTGAATTTCTGCTTCAATTGTTTCGGCGGTTTGACGGGATAGTTGCCCAGTGCTGCTAACATAAACAAATCCAAACAGCACGAACGCAGCAAGGAAGAATATAATGGTGTAGCCAAACGCGATACGAACAACGGATATGCGAAATAAACTGAGACCTTGTTTCATCAAATCCTAGTCTCTTTCGCACAGCATATAACCTGCTCCACGTACAGTGTGTAATAGTGGACGGCTAAATTCCTTATCTATTTTTGCTCGAAGCCTTGATACCTGCACATCGATAACGTTTGTCTGGGGGTCAAAATGGTAGTCCCAAACATGTTCAAGCAGCATAGTGCGTGTCACCACTTGGCCGGAATGACGCATCAGATATTCCAATAATTTATATTCACGTGGTTGCAGCAAAATGCGTTCTCCGCCTCTGGTTACCTCGCGGCTCAAAACATCAAGAGTTAAATCAGCAACTTCAAGCCTGTTGGCGGCCTGCTCAGGCGCATGACGCCGGGCCAAACTGCCAACCCGCGCTAACAATTCAGACATGGCATATGGTTTGATAAGATAGTCATCCCCGCCTGCCTGAAATCCCTCGACCCTTTGATCAACTTCCCCAAGTGCTGAGAGGAACAAAACAGGTGTCGTTACGTCCAAGGCACGTAATTGTTTGACCAAGGACAGACCATCCAAGCCAGGTAACATCCGGTCAACAATTAATACATCATATGGTTCAGATAGGGCCATTTCTAAACCGGTCTCACCATCAGAGGCGTGGTCAGCAATATGGCCATTCTCTGACAACCCTTTTACGACATAACTGGCCGTGGATTTATCATCTTCTATTGTCAGAATATGCATGGCATTCAAATCTCATTTAAATATCGCCACATAGGTTTCAAGTTATGCGAAGACAAATGATTTCGGGGACATTTAGCCCCCGAAATCATAGTTGTCGAACCGAAATTCTATGCATGTTCAAGATCAAACGCGATGAATCTTTTTCCTTGTTGGTTCTCTAGCCTCATCAATAAGGACTTGTCGCCCCGATTGCGGGCTGAGGTCATGGCGGCGACGACCTCCGCGGTTGATGATGTTTTTTCGCCGGCGACGGAAATAATCGTGTCGCCAGGACGAACGCCCTTAGATGCAGCCTTTGAACCCGGGGCAACAGCACTGATAATCACCTTGTTTTCATAGTCGGTGAGCGATAGCCCGAGCTTTGGGCCAGCTAGGGTTTGGGTCTCCGACAAAGCAGCAACTTTAGATCCAGCCAATTTGCCCAGGGTGACCGACTTCTCGAATTCGACTCCATCGCGGATCAGCCCAAAAATAACTTTCTTCTCTGGCCCGGCTACAGCAATTTCCCGAGTCAGGTCGCGTATTGATTTTATCTTTTTGCCGTCAATGGCAACAATCAAGTCTCCTGCCATGAGGCCAGCCTTTTCTGCTGGGGTATTCTCCATCACGGCGGCGACCAAAGCACCTTCGTGGTCCTTTCGCCCCAATGCCGTGGCAAGATCTTCAGTCAGCGACTGGATATTGACACCCAACCACCCGCGTTCGACGACGCCGTCATCCTTCAGATCGGCGATTACATCGGCGGCGATGTTGGCTGGGATCGCAAAGCCGATGCCGACGTTTCCACCGTTCGGCGAATAAATAGCAGAATTAACACCAATTACTTCGCCCGAAAGATTAAAGGCAGGACCTCCGGAATTGCCTTTATTGATCTGAGCATCAATTTGCAGGAAATCATCATAAGGGCCTGAGCCAATATCGCGGCCACGCGCCGAAATAATGCCGACATTGGCGGTGCCACCTAATCCGAACGGTGATCCTAAAGTTACCACCCATTGACCAATTTCCGTCTGATCACTGTCACCAAATGCCACATAGGGGAAGTCTTTGCCTTCAACCTTCAATAAAGCAAGATCCGTCTTAGGGTCCGCGCCAATTAATTTGGCGGGAATCTCTGCTCCATCGCTGAGTTTGACGGTGATCTTGTCAGCCTCACCTGCGACATGGTTGTTGGTGACGATGTATCCGTCGGCAGAAACGAAAAAGCCTGAACCTAGACCTTTTTGCTTGCTTGGCGATCCTTGTTGGTTGCCTTGACCGAAATGATCAAAAAACTGGCGAAATGGGCTGTTTTCGTCAAACTCTGGCCATTGCGGCATCCCTTGTCCCGATATCGGAGTTGCGGACTTTTCAACAAAAATACTGACGACTGATGGTCTTACAGCCTTGATCACTGATGAAAAGTCTGCCATTGCCGCTGGCCGTTGGACACGGATCGGGGCGTCGAAAACCGTTTTGGCCGCGACGACGGCAAAGGGAGCCCCCAGAATTGTCGTTGCCAACAGGCCCGCGACAATCAACCGTTTCCCGGTGGGTTGTTTTAGTTTGGTCATTTGAAATCTCCATTTTGGCCGTTGAATTGCCTTTGAAGATATATGCGCCCCCCTTTCCGCAGCATGTCCGGATCATTGATAGTTTGTAATGTTGGGCGGAAAATGCATGAACTCCGTTTCCCCGCCTTCTTGAAACGCTGATGGTCTTTCAGACGAAAAACAGATTCAATGAGAACCGGGACGGTCCATCCGCTCGCCAGCCGATCGTTCTTCGCCAATTTGGCCGAATCATATGCACCCATGGCCGTAAAAGCCGGCACTGTTTTGACGAAAAAAGGCAGAGATGTGGCTCATAAGCCAGCGCGATGCCAGACGCGATCACACATTTTTTGGCTCGTGCAACGACTATTCATACGTTGCCGTCAAGACAGGCTAACCCAGCATTTCTTTCTACCCAACGAAATATTCGCGTAGTGGGCGTTGTTAGTATTTTAGCAATCCCTTCCGCTTTCGCCGTGATGGGCGGAACCGCCTTACATTTACCTCTTCCACGCCTGACGGCGTTCGATAGGTGACGCGACGTGAACCGCTCGTATCGAACTTCCCGTGATCCGCAATGATCAACAGATCGGGATGCCAGTCAGTCACCATGTCGAGAGTCGCTTCTTGAGGATCCTGCTTGTTGGAGATCAGGGTTTGACAGCCTGCAAATCCAGCGTTCTCGGCGAGTCCCTCCAACCGGGCCTGCGCCGGTCCACGCAGGCTGGCCACGAGGGAGTCGGAAACCACGCTCATCGCCAAACCGCTGCCGTGCCCGATATCCCAACTCACAAGATTACCCAGCGCCAGATCGGCCTCGTATTCACGGGCCAAACGCGCAGCCATCTCAACCGTCTCGCGGGGAAAACGCTCGAGATCAATAAGGGCGAGGATACGCTGAGGTTGCTTTTGTGTCCCCGACCGTTGGCCGGTGGCCACGGGCGTCGAGATTTTGGTCCTGTTTTCAGATGCTGAGGGTTCTGATTGCGGCCGATTTTCCTCGGGCATCGCCGGATGCGGTGTCGGTATGGGCGTTGGTTCCGAATCTTGGGCCCGGCATTCCCAAAAAATTCGCTTTGTACAGGTTGAACAGATTGAACGGTCAAGCCGTTCGTAAATTGCTGCAAAGGCCGCCGTCTTTGAGCGGAATATGTTGTCCTCACCGATCGTTTCGATCAGCCCCGTTTTGCGCAATTGGTCTTCCACGGTATCCCTCAAATCGACCAGATAGAGTGCACCGCCGACCTTGTGCAACGCTTTCGCCTCATTGGCCAGTGTTTCTGCTCCGGTAACGTCGATGAAGTGGATTCCGGTTGCCAGGATGATCAGGTGACGCTGTTCAGGGGATCGATCTTCGAGGCGGTGGAGATCTTCAATGACACTGGCAACAGCGCCAAAGTAGAGGGCGCCGTCGACCCGGAGAATCTTTGCTTGCGGGCATTCCGGCAAATTAGGCCGGGTCGAAAACTGTCGCCGATCGTCGACATTGCGCGGCGCCAAGGTGGCGATCTCCGGATGCGACGTTCGGTTCAGATAGAAAATGAGGGATAGAATAACGCCGGCGAAAATCGCCAGTTCGAGGTCCAAGAGGAGGACAGAGAAAAATGTCACCGCCAGCACGGCGGCTTCGGACTGACTCGATCGGATGATCTGCCGAATATGCGGTACGTCGATCAAATTCCACGCAACAAGCATCAATCTTCCCGCCATGCCCGCCTTCGGGAGATAGATGGCGAGAGGCGCAATCAATAAAACGACGAACACCAAGAACACACCCGCCATGATTGCCGCCATCGGGGTTCGCGCGCCGGCATCGAAGTTCAATCCACTGCGGTTGAATGAACCGGTCGCGACATATCCGGAGAAAAAACAACCGGCCAAGTTGGAAAGGCCTTGTCCAACAAATTCCTGGTTCCCGTCCACATGTTGGCCGCTGCGGATCGCCAGCGAGCGGGAAATCGACATCGCCTCGGTCAGGGCGAAAATACTGACCGCCACGGCGGTTGGGGCCAAATCTCGGATGACATCTGCGCTAAGGATCGGCGCGGAAAGCGGCGGCAGGCTGGAGGGTATTGCATGTATAGTCTCGATGCCGGCATCGAAATAGACATTCATGACGGCCGCCATGATGCAAGTGCCAACCAGCGCGATGATCATGTTCGGAACTCTCGGGAATAACCGACGGGCGACGACACCCATGGCCATGGCGGAAATTCCGACGGTGATGGCGGCCGGCGATGCGTTATGGATCTGCGTCCAAACCGACGCCAACGTGTCATAGAAATGTCGGCCGCGCGGTACATCAATGCCGATCAAATTCTCGATCTGATTGACGCCGATGAGAATGGCGGCACCAGCAGTAAAGCCGACGGCAACGGTATGGGAAATGAAGTTCACCAATGCGCCCATGCGCATCAACCCCATCGTCAGTTCGATGGCACCGACCATGAAGGTGAGGGTAAGGACCAAGCCGACGTAGTGCTCCGTACCCGGATGGGCAAATGCGCTGATCGACGTAAAAATGAGCAGGGATGCCGCGGTCGTCGGACCGGAAACCAAATGCCAGGACGAACCGAATATCGCGGCAATGATCGCCGGCACCATACCAGCGTAGAGGCCGTATTGCGGCGGCATGCCGGCAAGGGTCGCGAACGCCACGCCTTGAGGCAAAACTACGAGCGCACCCGTTAACCCGGCAATTAGATCGGCACCCATCGTTTGCCGCGATACCAACGGCAACCAAAGCGTAAAGGCAAGTAACGGATTTTTCCGTTCCTGCTTCTCCTCTGATTCTTCATCGTGTCGGGCGAAAGCCTTGGGAGCAGCCATCTAATAAAATCACGCGCGAAATGTAACGCTGGACGAGTCGAATGAGCGAATGGGGTCAGTCGCAAATGGGATTTGGCCAGCAGGGGATTGTGCAGCGCACAATAAACTCGGTCATAGGCCCTAAGTCAAACGATATCATGGCAAACAAGACCTATTGAATAAAGGATTACAAGCTGCATACATTGAACATAATCTAGGGCACCTCTAAAAATGCCCATTTAACGGAGAGCGCTCAAAATTGATGCGTAT
>CAZQPC010000292.1:0-6845 GCA_964595005.1 uncultured Magnetovibrio sp. | reverse complement strand
CCGCCCGGCACCTCAAGCGCGCCGACCAGACAGACCAGCAACGTCCGGGCCCAACAGCAGTCATAGCCGCCCCAGCCGTTGTTGACGGTCTTGCCCAGCGTCACCGCGACCGGCCGGAACGGCAGTTCGCGGCCGTCGATCTCAATGGTTTCGCCAACCCGGGCATGATCGACGAATTCGTTGGCGATGCGGCGGATGGTTTGTTCCGGAACGTCGCAAACCTCGGCCGCCCAGGCCGGCGTCTTGTCGCGGACCTGTTCCGTCAGCAACTCAAACGCCGTGAAGCATTTGACCTTGTCGTGGCTCCAGCGATCTTCATCGGCGCCGTTTTCGATTCCTGAGACGGTCACCGCACCGATCAGACGCGGCTCGATGCCCGGGGTATCGAAGGGCACGGCCGCGTCCGAATTGTCATCCCAGATCATCGGCTTGCCGGTTTCCGGATCGCGCAGATAGAAGCCGTTCGGGGCGACGATGTAGGGCGACGACGTGTGGTGCTTGATAAACGGCACGTCCAGATCATCCAAGGCGCGTTCATGCACTAACACGTGGATCATGGCGAACATGAAGGCCGCGTCGGTCTTCGGCTTGATCGGCACCCATTCGGCCGAATTGGCACCGGTAATCGACAGATGCGGTTCGATCTGAATGCGCTTCAGGCCACGCACCCGGGCGTCGGCGTGGCGCGCGACACCGCAGACCCCGCCGGACGCATCAATGTTGGCGCCGAACGACAGGTTATATTCACAGCTCGGCGTATCGGCGGAAACGGTGAAGGCCCGGTGCCAAAGCTCGCCGTAGAGATGTTCGGAGTGGTAGCACTTGACGCCCTGGCCGGAACCGAACCCCATGTCGATGGGGCCCCAGGCGCTGAGGAAGGCCGGCAGCGTTCCCATATACGACGTTGGTGTGCCGCCGCCGCCGAAACTGGCGGCAAGGCGCGGAAAACCGGCCTCGTCATGCAGTCCCTTGGCCCGCGCTTCGCGGAACTGAGTGCCGATGATCTCCAGCGCCTCGTCCCAGGAGATCGGCACGAAGCCCGGATCCTCATCACGGCCCTTGTTGGGGTTGGTGCGTTTCATCGGCGTCGTGATGCGGTGCGGGTTGTAGGTCTTCTGCACGAGGCCGTAGGCCTTGACGCAAATTCGCCCGCCGGCCGGATGCACGGACGCGGCGGCGTAGTTGGGCTCAACCTCGGTGGCGACGCCGTCCTCGACGCGAACCGTAAACAAATCGGGGCCGGCCACACATTGGTAGCAATAGGTCGGCACGTCGCGCGATTGGCTTGAATTTTTTCGGCTCATGGCACCAACAGCCTATTCGGTTTTCCAGGTGGCCAACATCATGTTGAATTGAAGTTTACCGCCTTGCAGTGTCATCACAACGACGAACTGCTGTCGGCGCCCGGACGGGTGCGCGGAAATGCAGGGGCCAAATCTTCAGACCGCGGTCAATGGAAACGGGTAGGCCATCTGCGCCCATAGGGGGGCGCTGACTTCGTTGTGACCCGGGATGCTCGGCTTATTTCGCGAAAATGGATCATACCAAAGCGTGCTGCGCCCTTCGAACAGGCGGTCCGGTGCGAACGCATCCATCTCGCGATCCCAGGGGTTGAGGCTGGGCAGGATATTGAGAATCAGTAGGTCGCGCACCTGTTCACGGGGTATGTCGCCGCGGTGCAGGATGCGCGACGGCGCAAAGACCGTCGCGTCGCCGGCCGCCAGGCGCGGCCGGACCGGCACGATGGGGTCGGGATCGCCGGGAGACAATTCATTGAGATCCGCGATCCGCCGGGAACGCGGTGGAAAGGAATATCCATTTTGCGCGCAGCGCCGGGTATCGTCGAAGGTCGTGAGCAACGTCGCCGGGCTTTCCGCACCGCAGTCGGTCAGATAAATCAGCACATGTATTTTCGACATGGGGTCAAAGTCTCGGTGCCATAGATAGGAAAGCCCGGTCGTCGGCGCGGCCCGTGACCGCATCATTTCGCAATGGTCGATCCTGAAGAAACTACCAAAATAAGCCTCAAGCTGATTGGCGATTCCGCCCTCCAGAGCATCACGAATCAG
Source organism: uncultured Magnetovibrio sp. (assembly GCA_964595005.1). Lineage (GTDB taxonomy): Bacteria > Pseudomonadota > Alphaproteobacteria > Rhodospirillales > Casp-alpha2 > UBA3470. The sequence continues at coordinate 4,776 of CAZQPC010000292.1, read as the reverse complement.
CGCGAAAACCCGCGCTTTCAGAGCCGCGTCGGGATCGATCTTGGTGTTCGCCGTTTCATTTTGTTCCTCAATGACCCGCGAATATTCAGACGACAGCAATGCTGCCGTATCGGTCGGAAAAATCTGCCGCGCAACGGCAAACCCCCGGCCGGCAAGATCATCTGCCAAATTCTCGGCCGGGCGGGGGTGCGGGGTTAGCTGTTCATAAATTTGGCGGCAGATGCGATGGAATTCCGCATGAAATTCCATGGGGTTCCCATCCAGCAACGGCGCCACGGAATCGGGTGCAAATGCCAACAGGCCATTTTGATCAGAAATCTGGATTTCCACGAGACCGACAACCCAACAACAACAGATTCACAGCGAAAGCCTATCCAATCCGACCGGTAAAAGCGACCGCATAGGTAACAGAAACGTTGGCCGTGAAATCCCAACGCCGATCTTCTACACTTCGCCGGCACATCTCCCCCGGCCCGGAACGCGCCATGTTTCAATTGACCATCGTCGAATACGAAAATTTTGATCCGAAGGTTAATCTTGAACTGCGCGGCTCGAACATCATTCTTTGCACCCCAAATAGCGCCTTGGAATTTTGCAAGACCACGGACCGGTTCCATGGCGTCAAAGCGATGCCCGACGAAGGCCTGCAGCGCAGCCTGAACCACTTTTTTACCGGGCTACAGCAATGCGCTGTCTGAATGTCATCTGGCGCCGCCGGGTTTTGGATGACTTCCTTGAGGCGCAATTCATACGGACGGTGCTGCTCTCACGCCTAGCCCGGCCGATCCGCTGGACCGCCATAGAGGACGATGCGGAACTGCCCTTATCGGATGATCTATTGGTTTGTTCCTTCGGCGATCCCGGCGGCTATCTGGAAAATCTGCGGGCGGCGGGCCATCGGAATATTGGCGTTTTCCATTTCGGCGATGAGCGGGGGTCGGACGACACCTCCTTTTACGGGCAGGCCGATTACATCTTCCGGCACTATTATTTTTCTAAAAAACTAATGCCCCCCGGCGGCTTCAACCGCGATGTCCTGTGGCTGCCGAACGGATGGGCCCGTGGCGTCGGCCCCATGCGACCAGCCGCCCTGTTGCCCTTTGCCATGCGCCGCCACGGTGTGTTCTTCGCCGGCTTCGCCGGTGGCACTGACGATCCGATTTCGGAACGTGCCGAGATGCTGAACGCACTACAAGCTCATCAAATACCGGCGACCGTGGTCCTGAGCGAAGGTTTTGGCCAGGGATTGGGACCCGGCAGCTACGGCGCCTACATGAGCGACGCCAAACTGGCCCTGGTTCCGGGCGGCAATTCTCCAGAAACGATCCGCCTCTATGACGCTCTGGAGTGCGGCGCCCTGCCGGTGGTCTTGAACCGGGCGTGGCTGGCCGCACCCGATGGTCTGGGTGTCCTGGGACCGCCGCCTCTGCCGGTCCTGCAGACCTGGCAGGATCTGCCGGATGCTATTGCCGATTTTCTCGGCGCCCGGGATCGTGACGGCCTGGAACATTCGTCGGCACGGGCGGTGGCGTGCCGCCAATGGTGGGGCCGCATCAAAGATCATTGCGCCGAGCGGGTCGCGGCGGTCATCGAAACGGCATTCGCCGGGGCCTAATGCGCCCACCAACAGAGGAAGCGAAAGATGGACCCGGACAAGGCCTTGGAAAGCGCCCTCACCGCCCACCGGGCCGGCAACCTGAATGCGGCCGTCGACGCCTATGAAGCGATCATCGCTGAACACATCGATCACGCCGGCGCATGGCTGAACCTGGGTGCCGCAAGGCGCCAACTGGGAAACCTCAGCGACGCTATCTCCGCATTGCAGCGCGCTGTAGAGTTGGCGCCAGATCATCCGGGCGTGCTCTACAACCTGGCCAATGCGCTTGCCGACGACGCTCAGTTGGCGGCCGCCGCCGAGCGTCTGCGCGACGCCATAGGGGCCGACCCGAATTTCGCCGATGCCTACAACAATCTCGGCGAATTAATGCACCGGCAGGGTCAATTCGACGAGGCTTCGGCGGTTTTGCGCAACGGCCTACAGGTCGCGCCCGGCCATATCGGCATGATGACGAATTTGGCCAATGCGTGCCACGGTCTTGGACAGACGCAAGACGCCTTGGCGCTGCTCAATGAGGCTGCCGCTTCGGCGCCGGAGAATGCGGATATCTTGCGCAACCTGGGCAACGTGCTGCGCACATGCGGCCGAACCCAGGATGCCGAAGAAGCCCTGCGCCGTGCCCTTTCACTGAATGCGAATGACGCGGAAGCACACTGTCTTCTCGCCTTCTGCCAATTCGCCAGCGGCCAATTCGGGCCGGCATGGAATTCCTATGGATGGCGCTGGCACGCGCCGTCACATGAGGCGGCGCGGCCATTTTCTCAACCTGTCTGGGACGGCTCTGATATCGGCGGCAAGAAGCTCCTTGTCTGGGGCGAGCAAGCGGTCGGCGATGAGATCATGTTTGCCACCATGTATCATGATCTGGCCGATCAGGGCGCCGACATCACCATTGAGACGGAACACCGTCTGCACCCACTGTTTTCCCGATCTTTTCCTGACTTTCGCGTCGTTGAACGAAGGACGCCGCCGGCACCGGCGTTGCAAACCGCGGCCTTTGATTTCCAGACTGCCAGTGGCGACCTGGGCGGCCACTTGCGCCCCGACGCGGGCCATTTTGAGCGCAATCGCCCCTACCTGAAACCTGATCCCGACAAGGCCGCGAATTTTCGCCATACCTATGAAGAAATGGCCGGCGGGCGCCGGCGCATCGGCATCTCGTGGCGCAGTGGCGCCGAACAGGCGGGTCTTGCCCGCTCTGTCCCTCTGCGGTCTCTGGAACCGCTGCTGCGCCGCAACGATTGCTGGTTCGTCAATCTTCAATACGGCGACGTGACGTCTGAGTTGGCATCGTTGGAACGCGAAACCGGCATCGCCGTATATGGCGATCCGGCGGTCGACCCGCTGCACGACCTGGAAGCGGCGGCGGCCCAGATCGCCGCATTGGACTTGGTCATCAGCGCCGCCAACACGACTGTCCACATGGCCGGCGCGTTGGGGATCCCGACCTGGGTGCTGTTGTCGCCGACACCCGATTGGCGGTGGATGACAACCGGCAACGGCTCACCTTGGTACCCGACGCTGCGCCTGTTCCGGCAAATGGAAAATACCGAGCGGGCGACGATAATCTCCGCCGTCGCCGACGCCTTGGATATTCATTTGTCGAAGTAGCAGGTCCAAAAAATCTGTCCGGCGGGCGCTAAATCATGTTGAGATCACGGAGCGCCGACAGATACCCGGCATCCCGCTTCCACCGAACAACGACCTCCTGGGCCGATTCCGACGTCACCTTTCCAAACAAGGCCAGGGCGCCTTCCGCCTTTTCCTTGAGATTGATATTTTCCACGGGCCGGGCTTTCCGGCACAGCAGGAAGACCTGCTTGAATTCCTCATTATTCATGCCGACGGCACGGCAGGCCACGGCCAGGGCTTCGCCACTGGGTTCGATGACGAACCGCATGATCAGATCGTGCCTGACGCCGGTGGCCTCGGCCAGCAGATCGACAAACAAACGCACTTCGCCCTCTCTGAGCGCCCGGATCATCAAATCGGTGGAGACAGCACCTTCCTTATGCAGGGTCGCGGCCAACTCATGGGATTTCGAATCGCCTTTTTTATCGCCGCCGCCTTCCATTGAATCCAGGGCCGCTTTCTCTAACAGATCGTCAATGTCGGACTTCTCCAATCCGCAGTTCTCGACGATATGTTTGCGCAAGGCGGCGGAAACCCAGAGATACATGCGTTTGGCCATATCAGGCTTCAATTCGCGGCGGTGCAGGACCGGTTCTTGGAAGGTGTCGACCCGTTCCGATTGTTCGACCAGAAATTCCATGGTCGAGCCGGAAATCGTCGCGTTGTCATTTTGCAAAAGAGTCCGGATTACCCGTTCGTTTCCCTCTTCGACAATGGCCGCCGAAACGTCCTCGCTGACACTGCGGCGGATGGCAACCGCCATCTGATGCTCCAAGGTCCGGTGGCGCACCACCTCGATCAGCTGTTCGTCCTGAAGGACGGCGCTTTCACTGAGAATGGGGAATGCCACCTCAATATCATCGTTGGAAAGCAGGCTGATCAATTCCGAGGGCGCATCGCCACGGTCCGCAAGCCGGGTGCTGATAATCTTCCGGACCTCCATTTCCGCGTCGCGGACGACGCTGTGGAGAATCTCGTACATCAGCGCGCGCTCGCGATCCGTCAACTGGCCGCTGCCGCCGGCGAACAGGTCAGACACCGTCGATGCAAGCTCACTGCGGCTTTCCGCGGATTTCTTGCGGGCCAACTCAAGGAGATAGTTGCTGTCGAAAGACGACATTTCAGGTATTTCCAAAATCCTTGTCTGCGCTATCCCGACCGGCCGCGCCGGGGATGGGATACCGTGCGGCGGCGGACACCCATCTTGCCTTCTGGCCAAGCTCAGAACAAGGCCCGGCAAGCCTCTGTGGCGGCTTCCAGGCGTCCCTGTTCGGGCCCAATACATCGTGCCAACCGGTTGCGCCGCTGGCTTTGTCGGGGCACCATTGGGTTCATGGTGAATTTCCGCACCGCGTCGGGCATTGTGGCGATCATGGGGATGATGATCATTGATCTTGCCGCGATGACAGCGCCGGCCCATGCGCGGACCCGTTGCCCTTATCAAGGCCCGGCGCCCGTCGTTTCACTTGCCGTCGACACGGGCCGCGTGGCTTTGCACAACGGACACAGCAGAAGCCAGTTGAAAT
>CAZQPC010000291.1:0-6847 GCA_964595005.1 uncultured Magnetovibrio sp. | reverse complement strand
GCAAACGTGGCAACCGGAAGGAAGCGCGGCGTATTCTCGAACGTGGCATCAATGCGAACCCGGTAATCGTAAGAACCTGCGAAAGCACACCTTACGCCAGGGTTTTGCGGGTTCGGGGCGTACAGAACGGGTATTATACGCTCGGCAAGAGCCGCAACGGCGACTACAAGGTCAAATTACGTGGCGGAAATCTTACAGATCGATACCTGACCGATTTTGGCCGCTTTCAATCTGTCGGTTTTTACCTGCTCGATGGAAATATTCTCGAACATCCGGAAATCCCCAAATTCGACATCATCCTCAACATGATTTCCGACCCGGACGTCGAACTAACGTCATTGCATAGCCTGACGAAATTTACTCAGTCGCGCCCGCATGTGCCTGTTATCAATAACCCGAGCCAGGTCGCCTTGACCTCTCGGGACAATAACTACCAGCGGTTCAAGGATGTGGAGGGGGTGCGGTATCCGAAGACGATCCGATTTATGGCGGCGAATGCGGGCATTGAGGATGCCGTCAGGGCGGTCGAGGACAGTGACTTTTCATTTCCCCTATTGGTACGGGAAACAGGGACGCATACGGGGCGGACATTCAACAGGATCGACAACAGTGAGGACTTCGCTGTCTATTTCTCGCGCCAGCAAAGTGCCAATCTTTATATCACGCAGTACATCGACCAGCCGTTTCGGAGTGAATATTTCCGGAAACTGCGGGTGTTTTTCGTGAACGGGAGGATTTTTCCTGTCGTCTGCCATATCGACACGGTGTGGAATGTTCACGGCGGAAACCGCCGCGACGTGATGGCGAAAAACGGGTGGATGACGGACGAGGAGCGGGCCTTTATGAACGATTGCCAAGCCTATCTTGGCAAACCCCAATATGAGGTCTTATGTGGACTTTACGATGAGGTAGACCTCGATTTCTTCGGGGTTGACTTTAACGTTGATGAGAACGGACACATCGTCATTTTCGAATTAAATCCTGCGATGCGGCATTCCTACGATCATGCCGATGACTTTCCTTATCTTGCCCCGCATCTGCACCAGATTACCGATGCTTTCAACGCCATGATCGACAGAAAACTCGGCAGGGACTAGGTCATGAAAGGCTCCGAAACCGGGCCGACGGCTGCGCCGATCACCGAGGTCGCATACACAACAAACTTCTATCAGGGCTATGCGCCGGTCCAATTGGATTATGTCGCCGGGTTAAATGGGTTCGCCGTTCGGTCCAGGCATGGAGGCTTTACCTATCTCGATCTCGGATGCGGCCAGGGATACGTGACAAATGTTCTTGCCGCCGCCAATGCGCACGGGACCTTTTACGGTGTTGATGTCAATTCGGAGCATATCGCCAATGCCCGCGGTATGGCCGACGCGGCGGGCCTCGCGAACGTCACGTTCCTGGAGGCGGCCATCGCCGAGGCGAATGCCGCAGACCTTCCCGATTTCGACATGATCGCCATGCACGGCATCTATTCGTGGGTCGGCGCAGCTGAACGGGCAGCCATTCAGCAATTAATCCGGGACCGTTTGAAGCCGGGCGGTATCGCCTATGTTAGCTACAACTGCCTGCCCGGATGGTCCGCCGAAGCGCCGTTGCGGCATCTTCTGCTCGAACGGCAGAAACAATCCGACGGTCCACTGAAAGAACAAGTCAACGATACCATCGCCTTCGTTTCGTCTTTCGCCAAGGGCGGCGGCAAGTTTTTTGAAGCGGGGGATACGGTCCGCACGGCCATCGAAACCTTGGAAACAGCCGATCCCGCGTATATCGCCCACGAATACTTCACGCCGGCCTGGCGGCTCTTCCATCATGCCGACATCGTTGGCGACATGGCCGAGGCCGGACTGACATTTGCCGGGTCAGCCGAACTGCCGTTCAATTACGATCATCTCGTCCTACCGGAACAGGTTCGCGGCTTGGTCGATCACACGGTGTCGCCGGCGTTCGTCGAGGTTCTGAAGGATTATCAAGTTAATCGGCGTTTCCGAAAAGACGTGTTTATCCGCACCACCGCAACATTGGACCCGGCGGCGCGGCGTCGGGTGCTGCGCGAATCGTCCTTCATGCTCGGCGTGGCGCGCGATACTCTCAAACTCAAAAAACGGTTCCCTCAGGGCGAGATAGATTTTGAGCGCGATCTGTTCGCCCCCGTCGCCGATACGTTGGCCGACGAACCCATGACCCTTGAACAAATCCTTGCCGATGGACGCCTGAAGCAGAAAGGCGAGGAAGCCGTAATCGGCGCGGTGACCATGCTGGTCGCCGCCGGACGTGCCGTGCCAGTTCCCAGCAAAGCCGACCGCAACGCTGCGGCGCAGTGTGATCCCAATGCGACAGACAGGCTCAACCATCTGCTGCTGCAACAGGCCGGCGGCGGCGCCACGACAACGTCATTGGCGTCGTTTGTAAGCGGCACCGGCTACGATGCCGATCATTTGGATTGCGCCCTGCTATTCGCCGAAAGGGAAGGGCGTGATCCGGACGAACCGGCCCGGGCGGCGCAGCAACATATGGAATCGGAACGCCGGCGCCGGGGAAAGGAAGCGCGTAGCGACGCGGACCTGCGACGCCGGCTGACGGAACGGTTGACGAAATTTGAAATAAGCCGCCGAGCCGTCTACCAGCGTTTCGGCATCGCCTGACCTCATGGCGGGCGACGTGACAGAAGTGGTCGTTTGCGCCTGGGTACCGGAAGGCCTTTCTGCCGAATTGGCCGGTATCGAACCGATCGAAGGTCAACCGTTCCCCACTGGCACGCGGTTCTACCGTGACGCCATGGCGGCCCGCTTGCAGGCCCTGATCGACCGAGAGGTAGAAGACGGCGCGCGCGCGTCGCTCAGGGGCTTCCTGATTGCCGATCCAGGCTTTCCGCTGCTGTCGATCCTCGATTTGCCAAAGTCGGAATGGGGCGCCCGACTAATGAGGGAATGTCCGGTAATAATGGCGGTTCTGAGCCGTCCTGTTGACTCGGCGATGTTGCGCCCGGCAGTGGTGGCGGAAGGGCGCCTTATTCGAGAGACTCGTCTGGCGGACTGGTTGGCTCTGGTTACCGATTGCGCGACAGAAACCACATGACGATTCCGGTAATCGCGAACACGACGAGGCAAAGGCTAACGAGGTCGGCAAGCAGGCGTCCGCCCCAACCGATGATCTTCCCCGTATGGATATCCTTGGCAATGCGCCGCAGGAACCAGCGGTGTTCGAGATATGCGCCGTTCGCATCATACCGGGTTCTGCCGTGTCGGGTGATCAGCCAATAGGTATGGCTTTGCGGGTCGATGCCGACAAGCCGCTTTCGGTTTGCGTGGGCGCGGAAGTAGAAGCGATCCTTCTTGCGCCGCTTCACATCCTCGTTCACGGGTCCGCCAAGAATGGCGACGGCGCGTTTTTCCGCCTCTTCCTGAGACCAGGGTGAGGATTGGGCAGCCATCGCGGTCGGGGGCTGGGCGAAGAAGCGTGACAGGGGTTTTCCGTGATTGAGGTAAAATCCTGTCAGTCCGGCAAGAAGGACCAATGGGAAAACTAAAATTCCCGTTGTCTTGTGAACGGATTTCAAGAGAAGGAAGAATTGCAATGAACTTGGTGTCGGTTTTTGCATGCCGAGCGGCAATCACATCATGCCATGCCGCTGTCGTCGTCCGAGCCGGAATCGGAGTCGGAATCCGAATCGTCATTGGTATCGGAATCGCTGTCGTCATCGGAAGACGACTCGTCCGAATCGTCACTGTCTGAACCATCCGACGTTTCCGTTGAATCGGTAACGCCGGTGGATATGTCGGTAAACATGTCGCTGAGTTCGTCGCCCAAGAAGGTCCAGGCGACAATGCAGAACACGGCCACGCCAGCGCCAATGGTCACGTACTCTAGCGACGAGACGCCGCGCTTGTCACGTGCCAGTCGCTTTAACAAATTTGCCAATCGTCGAAGCCGCTGCATACAATCGTCCGTCGTGGTTTCGGTTATCTCCGATGCCGCCACATTAACCGCAGCAGCACTCAAGTGATATGACAACTGTCACACCGCGCTGGGACGAAGATGATAGCAAGATTCTAGCGTCGAATCATATCTTGTTCTTTCTCAAGGCATCCAGGTTCTTTCGCGCTTCCTTGTTGCCTTTCTTGACGGCACTCCGAAACCACTTCTCGGCCGCAGTGCGGTCCTTTTCGACGCCCTTGCCGAATACGTACATGAGGCCGAGGATATTGTGGGCTCGGCTGTCCGCTTTCTTGGCCGCCTTCAACATAAGTCCCCCCAGTTTCACGTATTCATCCGAAGTGCCGGGGTCGGCGCGGATCAAATCGCCAAGATGGGCGTAGACCTTCGTGTAATTCTGTTCGAACGCCAGACGGAACCAGCGTGCCGATTTGGTGAAGTCCCGATCGACCCCCTTACCCTCGAAGTACATGATCCCAAGGACGTTCTGGGCGCGGGCAGATTTCTTTTCGGCCGCCTTGGAATACCACTCGACAGCTCGCTCATAGTCGCGATCCACACCACGTCCCATCTTAAACATGAAACCGAGGTTGGCTTGCGCCTTGGCATTTCCCTGTTTGGCCGACTGCAGATACCACTTCACCGCCTCTTTGTCGTTCTGTGGAACGCCACGTCCAAACTGATACATGATCCCGAGGCTTTTCTGGGCCCGGCTTGATCCTTGTTCGGCTGCTTTCCTGTACCAGGAGGCCGCCTCTTCGAGGTTCTTTTTGGTGCCGCGCCCAACTTTCAGCATGAAGCCGAGATTGGCTTGTGCCTTGGCGTCGCCCTGCTCGGCGGCCAGACGGTACCAACGGACCGCTTCGAAGTCGTCTTTCGGCACGCCGCGTCCGAACTGATAGAAAATACCCAGATCGCGTTGCGCCTTCATATATCCTTGTGCCGCCGACTTGCGGTACCACCTGGCGGCCTCCTCGTAGCTGCCGTCGACACCGAATCCCAGCCGGTACATGGTGCCGAGGTTCCGTTGTGCCTTGGCATGACCTTTGACAGCGGCGGCTCGATACCATCGCGCGGCTTTCCCATAATCCTTTGGGACCCCTTTGCCGTACTGGTACTTGATGCCCAGTTCCCGCTGTTCGTCCGCCGAGCCGCCTGAGGTATCGACAAACTCGGCAGCCGGCGCTTCTTTCGCTTTCAAAGCTTTGGCAATGAGCCATTCGCCTTCGATGACCTGTGCTTCAGACATTTTCTTGGCGAGGTTTTGACGGACTTTTGCGGCGGGCCGATAGCCGTCATTCATGGCAAGGCCCAGCCATTTGTAGGCATGGACCATGTCGCGGGCGGAGGGGGTCCTGGATTTTAGGACTAAGGCAAGGTTATAACGCGCCCTCGAATTGCCTTTTTCCGCAGCCGAAGCGAATGATTGAAATGTCGCAGTACGTTGCCCTGGATTTCCGCCCGCTGGTGCCGGGACCACGCTGATAGATGTCGCAAGGTCTGTGTTGGCGATGGCGTAGGCGGAACTTGCGACAACTTCGAACTTCAGAACGCCGGTCTGATTGCCATGCCTGGAGACGGGATCACCGACGCGCAGGACCGCGGCAGTATTGGTCGCCTGAAGATTGCCGGCCCTGGCTGCCTTTCCAAGCAACGTCGAAGCCGGCATGTCAATTATTGGAATCCCACGTTCGGTGGCCTTCAGGAAGCCCAGTATATTTTGGGCGATAATGTCATTCTGGCTGGCGGCCTTTCGATACCATGCCAAGGCGGCTGCACGGTCTTCACGCGATCCATCTTGCTGGAGATAGAGACTTGCCAAATTTACTTGCGCGGCAACGTATCCTTGCTCGGCGGCAAGCCGGTACATCAGCTTTGCCTTGGCCAAGTTATGGAGTGAAGGCACGCCGGTTTCATAAACTAGACCCAGGCCGAACAGGCCGCTAGCATTCCCCTGATCGGCCAATCTCTTGAACTCGGCAATTGCCGTCTCGAACTCGCCTTGCAAAAAAGCCCTGACCCCGGTACCGGGAATTTCGGCAATCGTCTCCGCCGTCCCAGATGGTAAAGCAAAAGACGCATCAGGCATGGCGATTATTATCGATTTAAGACTGCGATGATCCCTGGATTCGATTGCTGCAAGGATTCTTATTGCGCGGTCATTTCCGATTCCTGCAGCGGTTTTCAACCACTTGGCGGCCTCCCTGTCTTGCCTCTCGCCTCCATCATGAAAAAGCAATAGGGCAAGGTTCGTTTGTGCATCGGCGGAGCCCAACTTTGCGGCGGCCCGATAAAACTCGGCCGCCTTTTCAAGGTCGCGCGGAATTTCCGGGCCTAAATGGTAAATCAGGCCAAGGCCAAATTGGCCACCCGGATCGCCTTGTTCCGTCAGTGGATTGAAAAGCGCCAGGGCCGTTATGTAATCGCCAGCCATGAACGCGGCGATTCCTTTGTTGACGGCGGCATCTGATTGAGGGGGTATTGGACCCATCCCATAGCGAACCGCTTTCGGCAATTCCGCCAATATTTTGAGTGCCCGCGGGTCACTTTTGGCGGCCATTTGCTGGAGTTGGGCGACAGCACCCTGGTAACCCCGCTCTGCATTTGTGGCGAGTTGGGACACAGCTCGACCACTGTTTGATCCGTCGATGGCGAAGTACATAGCGGCAAGACGTATTTGTGCGGCCAGATGGTTCTGCGCGGCAGCGAATTCGTACATTTCGACGGCGCCGGCCCTGGACAGGGGAACACCGATACCATGTTCGCGGAAATACCCGATTTTGAATTGAGCCTGGGCAAGGCCTTGTATGGCGGCGCTTTGATACCAATTGGCCGCCATAGAGAAATTCTGAGTGACACCTTTGCCGGTCAGAAAAAAATCACCCAGCAGGTCTTCGGCCTCCGGCGA
>CAZQPC010000290.1:0-6925 GCA_964595005.1 uncultured Magnetovibrio sp. | reverse complement strand
TTCCACCTGGAAAAAGGCACCGCCCAGGTCGGTTTTGAAATCGATCACCGCGCCCCCCAAGAGGCCCAACGAGACGTCATCGATGACCAATTGCGTGCCGTCTGTTTCGAACACATGGTCGTCGTCGTTTTTGGCGTCGTCCAGGTCGAATTTGTACTGAAACCCGGAACAGCCGCCGCCCAACACGGCAAGGCGCAGCATCAGCGCGTCGTTGCCTTCGGTATGGCGAATTTCCGCGACCCGCTTCGCGGCGCTTTCGCTGAGCCGAACCTCATCGCTGGATTGGGTGCCGTCGGGCATGGCCGTGTCCTCGAATTGAATTTGCAAAACAGTATAACACACTGCAATGCATATGTAGTCTTTCCCGCAGCGAAGTCAATTGCGGGGGGCGCATTCGGTGCCCTTGGGCAGGTCTGCAAAATGCCTGCAAGCGGCGCTGACCATGCCGAACGATGATGCCCGTATTCAACCATTATAAGGTTTAAATGATCCGTCCAAAAGCACTACAATTTTGCCGGCACGGTTGGCTCATCAATGAAGGGATAAGAAAACAGATGAAAGCGGCTTATCTGGAGGAACATGGCGGTCCGGAAGTTCTGAAATACGGCGATGTCCTCGACCCCGTTGCCGGGCCCCATGAGGTGCTCATCGATATTCGCGCCGCAAGCGTTAATGGTGCCGATTGGAAGGTCCGCGCCGGCAAGCTGGGTCCGGTCGAAAAATTTCCATATGTTTTAGGGCGCGACTTTTCGGGAATTGTCAGCGCGGTCGGTGATGAGGTCGAAAATTTCCAAGTTGGTGAGGCGGTTTTCGGTGTCTGCGATGTTGGCCAAGAAGGTGCTTACGCGGAAAAGATCGCGATCAAGGCGTCGATCATCGCCAGGAAGCCGGATTGGATCACGCATACAGATGTTACCGCCGTCTCGCTCATCGGCCTCACGGCACTGGTCGCGATCGAAGACACGCTGAAACTCCAATCCGGTGAGACGATCCTGATCCAAGGCGGCGCGGGCGGTGTCGCCAGCTTCGCCATTCAGCTGGCCAAACACATAGGGGCACATGTGATCACGACGGCCAGCGCGGCGAATCACGACTATCTGATCGAACTTGGTGCCGACGAAATCATCGATTACAACGCCCAGGATTTCACCGACGTGGTGTCCAATTGCGACGCCGTTTTCGATACCGTGGGCGGTGATGTGGCCGAACGTTCCTTCGCCGTCCTGAAAACAGGCGGACGTGCCGCATTTATTGCGTCCGGCGCCAATGCCCCGCAGCCGCCCCGAATCGATGTGCAATCCCTGCGCCCGCAAGTCAGTCGGGACCGCCCCCATCTTGAACGTCTTGTCGCATTGGTTGAAGCGGGCGCCATCCGCATTCCCGAAATTACTTTGTACCCACTGTCCGAGGCGGTCGCGGCCCATCGGCTGAGCGAGTCACGCCACCTGCGCGGCAAACTGGTCTTCGATATCCGTTGAAGGGTCCTCCTGACGTCCATGAGCTTTTTCTGACGATGGCGATGTTGTCAATCGGCGAACATACATACCGGCAAAACTCACTCGCTTTAGCCACGATCTCGGCGGCTAAATCGGGTATGGTTGAATGGCCGGTGGCGCGGCCTTTCGCCGTTCCTTAGGCCGCCCGGATACTATCGAGGAACGATTCGACATTGGATTTCAAGGAATTCGTTTCCTTGTTGAGTGAACCCGTTGCCTGCAGAACCTCGCTCGACGCATTGCCGGTCGACGCGGCGGCTTCATTGACGCCGATGATATTCGTGCTGACATCCTCGGTTCCTTTTGCCGCCTGTTCGACGTTGCGGGCGATTTCCTGTGTTGCCGCGCTCTGCTCTTCCACCGCCGAGGCAATCGACGATGCGATTTCGCTGATCTCCGAAATCGTTTTGCCAATACCCTGGATGCTGATGACGGCGTCGTCGGTGGCTGTTTGAACGCCCGACACCTGGTCGGAAATCTCTTCCGTCGCCTTCGCCGTCTGGCTGGCCAGGTTTTTGACTTCCGACGCAACCACGGCAAAGCCCTTGCCGGCCTCGCCGGCTCTCGCCGCCTCGATGGTCGCGTTCAGGGCCAACAAGTTGGTTTGTTCGGCGATGTCGGTGATCAGGGCAACGACGTCTCCGATCTTGCTGGCGGCCTCGGCAAGGCCTTGTATCTGGGTGTTGGTGCGCGCGGCATCCTTGACGGCCTTGTTGGAGATTTCGGCCGACTGGGAAACCTGACGGCTGATTTCGGCAATGGAACCGTGCAGTTCCTCGGCCGCCGTTGCCACCGTTTGCACGTTGGCCGATGCCTGTTCGGCCGCGGACGCCACGTTGCCCGCCTGGCTGCTGGCCTGATCTGCGGTCGCCGACAGGCTCTGTGCGGTCGCTTCCATTTGTTGTGCCGAGGATGATACCGAGTCCAACCGGCTGGCGACGTCGCTGTCAAAATCCGAGGTCAGCCGCTCTATCCGTTTGGCCCGTTCTTGCGCCGCCAATTCCTCCTTGCGTTGCGCATCGGCCAATTCCTCGGCCTTGATCAGGTTCTCCTTGAACACCTGAACCGCATCGGCCATGACGCCAACCTCGTCTTTGCGGCCAACGCCCGGGATGTCGACATTTCGTTCGCCGCCGGCAAGCTTGCCCATGACCCCGGTCATTTGAATGACCGGCCGGGTGATTGAGCGGGTCAGTAAGATGCCGAGGACGGCGCCGAAGAGCAGGGCACCGGCCGTCACGACCATCAGCATGTTGATGGCGGACTTTTCATGGTGTTCGGCGGTGAGCATGGCATCGGCGGTGAATTTTCCGATCTCGGCGAGGATCGCATCCAAGTCACGGACGATCTGGTCTTGCCCATGTTCGATTTTTTCCGCGACGGTGCCCACCTGCGTCAATTTACCCTTTTCGATTGACGCGAAAGCCTGTTCGGATAGCCGTTCGTAATTCTCATGCGCCGCGTCGACTTTCTTCAGAATTTCGAGAACATGGGTGAAATCTTTTTTCATTTCCGGCGTGTGCGCGGTCTCGATGTTGTCGGCGACAAGTTTCTCCGCCGCCTTCAACTCATTTTCAACTTTGTGGCCAAGTGCGACGAACGCCTGCGCGACCTCTTGGAAATGTTTCAGTGCGCCCGGGTCGGCGGTCAGATCCTTGGCGACGGCGAAACCCCGTTCCAGCACGACGGCCTGTTCCAACCGATGGATGGTAATGTTGGTAATCGCCCGAGTGATCGGGATATCGGTCTCTGCGACGTCGACGATTTCCTCGCCGATCTTCATCATCTGATAAATTCCGATCCCCGAAGCGGAGACCAGGAGCAGCAGAAGAATACCCACCAGGCCCTGAATTTTTATTGATATTTTGGCGTTTGCTAACATGATCATCATCCCTAATTAAAATTTCGGATCGACCTGAGCGCGATCAGGCAACTGTCGAAATAACGTATCAGGTATATTCGAAATAAAAATTATCGTATAGCGATAATTTATGAATAAGCCTTTTGTTGTAATGTGTCAATAATTTCGACATATGGCTTTTGTAACAATTTGGTTCCCCAAATTGCCATCCCCGGAAGGCAAAGAGCCAGTCGCCTGCCCGCGATTCTCGGGCCCGCCGATTTTCAACATGGTGAGGGCGGGGCCGGATCGGGGCTAAGCAGGTACGCCAAATCCCGCTCGGAAATCTCAGGATTGTTGACGGCACGGCCACGCGACGTGATGCTCCATCACTGGTGGCTGAGGAACCGCCGAACGCCGTCATCTGCCGGGCAAGCTGTTATGCCGGTGGATGATAGACCCGCTTCAGGGCGCCGGCGGGATAGCGATCGCCTTCGGTGGAACCGGCGGGAATTTGCGTCTTCAGCAATGCAACATCGACCTCGGAGAGCCGGATATCGGCGGCTTCCGCGTTGGCTTCAAGATGATCGATGCGCCGGGTGCCGGGGATCGGAACAATGTCGTCGCCCTGGGCCAACAACCAGGCCAGGGAGATCTGTGCCGGTGAGCAGCCCTTTTGCGCGGCCATCGCCTTGACGGGTTCAACCATGCCCAGGTTGGCGGCCAGGTTGTCGCCCTGGTAGCGGGGATGGTCGCGGCGGCGATCCCCATCGGGCAGGCTGTCGGCGCCGGTGATCTCGCCGCCGAAAATGCCGCGGCCCAAGGGAGAATAGGCGACGAAGCCGATCCCCAATTCCCGGCAAAGTGGTAGCAGCTCAATCTCCGCGTCCCGGGTCCACAGGGAATATTCCATTTGCAGCGCGGCAATGGGATGCGTTGCCTGGGCACGGCGGATGTTGTCGGGTTCGGCCTCCGAAAGGCCCAGATACCGGACCTTGCCCGCGCCGATCAATCCGGCCATGGCGCCGACGGTCTCTTCGATGGGCACATCCGGGTCGTGGCGGTGCTGGTAGTAGAGGTCGATGGTGTCGATGCCGAGGCGCCTGAGACTAGCGTCGCAGGCCTCCCGGACGTATTCGGGCCGGCCATCGACGCCGCCCGGAATATTGCCGAATTTCGTGGCAATGGAATATCCGTCGCGCTTGCCGGCGATGGCCCGGCCGACCAGTTCCTCGTTCTTGCCGCGGCCGTAGGCATCGGAGGTATCGAGATGGGCGACCCCGATTTCCGCCGCGCGGTGCAGGGTGGCGATGGAATCGGCTTCGCTGCCGGGCAGATAGAAGCCGGGCATGACCATGCAGCCCAAGCCGATGGCCGAAATGTCCGGGCCGCTTTGTCCGATTTTCCGCGTATGCATGATATGCCTCCCTTGTTGGCACAAATTTAGCACCATTTAGCCTGGCGACCACAAGCCCGTTGCCGGGGCAGGGGTGGGCGCGTTAGGGTCCGGGTATGTCCGAGACCTGGATTCCACCCGTCGATCTGGCCGCCTACGCCAGCCACGAGGCCGCGAGCCGCGGCCGCCTGCACGATGAGCCGGAAAGCGCCACACGCGGCCGCTTTCAGCGCGACCGTGACCGGATCATCCACGCCGCCGCCTTCCGCCGGCTGGCCTATAAGACCCAGGTTTTCGTCAATCATGAGGGCGATTTTTTCCGCACCCGGCTGACCCATTCCCTGGAGGTCGCGCAGATCGCGCGCTCGGTCTGCCGGTTCGTGCATCTCAACGAAGATCTGGGCGAGGCCTTGGCCCTGGCCCACGATTTGGGCCACCCGCCCTTTGGCCATGCCGGCGAGGACGCCTTGAAGGAATTGATGGAGCCCTTCGGCGGTTTCGATCACAACGCCCAGTCGCTCAGGGTGGTGACCAAATTGGAGGCCCGTTATGCGAACTGGAACGGGCTCAACCTGACTTGGGAAACCTTGGAGGGCGTGGTCAAGCACAACGGTCCCTTGTTGGGCCACGGCAACGCGGCGTTGCCCCGGGCCATCGCCGAATACGCTGGAACCCAGGATTTGGAGTTGGACACCTACGCCGGCCCGGAAGCGCAAATCGCCGCCATGGCCGACGACATCGCCTACAACAACCATGATATCGATGACGGCCTGCGCGCCGGTTTGTTCGAAATTGGTGATCTGGATGATGTGCCCCTGGTCGGCGGCATTTTCGCCGATGTGGCAAGGGAATATCCGGACCTGGACCCGTCGCGGCGCATTCATGAAGCGGTGCGCCGCCTGATCGGTGCCATGGCCAACGACCTGATTGCTGAAACGTCGCGGCGGATTGAAGAACTTGGCCCCGCCAGCGCCGATGACATCCGCCGTTGTGGCCGGCCCGTCGCGGGGTTTTCAGCGGACATGCGCGAGCACGACGCGGGCATCAAGAAGTTCCTGTTCACCAATATGTACCGCCACTACAAGCTCAACCGGATGACTTCAAAGGGCCGCCGCGTGATCCGCGACCTGTTCAAACTTCTGGTCGATGAGCCCGAATGCCTGCCGACGGAGTGGCGCCATCAGGCCGGCCCGGCGGGATCCGAACAGACGGCGCAACTGGTCGCCGATTACGTCGGCGGCATGACCGACCGGTTCGCCCTGGATGAACATCGCCGCCTGTTCGACCTGCAGGCCAGTATTTCCTGAAAAATCGCCGGCTTTTTTTATTGCGCCGCGACAAGAGTCTATTAACCGGTCTCAAGTGATATAATAGACCGATTCGCAGCGTCTCCATATAGGGAGTGGAACCGCGCCATGTCGCGCGCCAGATCTAATTTGAAAGTCACCGCTTCGGACGCTTTGGAGTTCGAGGCGGTGCAAAGCGATCCACCGAAACCCAGGCGCGGCCTCAAGGTCTTGCTTTGGGGTGTCGTGCTGTGCGTCTTGCTTGGCGGCGCCTGGATGGCCTACGGCGAACGGCTTTTGGATTTGGCGGCCGGTAACGGCGGCGATATTCCGCTCATTCAGGCGCAGGCCGGACCGGTCAAGGTGCGGCCCGACAATCCCGGCGGCTTGCAGGTGCCGAACCGTGACAAGTTGGTCTACGGCCGCATTCAGTCCGGTGCCCAATCCGGTGTGCCAAGCCCTGTGGAGAGATTGCTGCCGGCGGCCGAAAAACCCCTGCCGAAACCCTTGCCGACCGGCCTGGCACCGGCGACCCCGCCCGCCGCCGCCGTCGGCGTGCCGCGGCCAAACGCGGCCCTGCCGACGGCACGGGTGCCGGCGATTAAGGACGTGGTCTCGGCGGCGCCGCCGCCGCCAGCGCCGCCGCCGGCGGGCGTGGCGGCGAAAAGCCGCGCGCCCATCAGTTTGACCCGAGGCACGGCGCCGCTGCGCCTGCAAAAGAATACCGTCAAAGCCCCAGCGGCCAAATCGGCGCCCAAATCAGCGCCGGCAAAAACCGCCGCGCCGCCGCGTCCCGCGGTTCGCGCAGCGAAAACACAGCTTGCCGCGGCCCGCCCGGTTCGAACCCCCGTCAAATCGGCAACAGCGGCGTCGAAGGGCAGTTACCGCGTCCAGCTTGCGGCGGCAC
>CAZQPC010000289.1:0-6949 GCA_964595005.1 uncultured Magnetovibrio sp. | reverse complement strand
GTTCGGGCCCTCCGGTGGTTTTGAAATGATACTTCAAAAAGGGATTCGACAATTCGTTCGCATGCGTAATATAAGACGGCGAACGAAATTTCAACATGCCGCCGTTTCATTGACACTCATTGGGTCCGATCGGGAAGGCGCGCCATTCGCAATTCAACTTGGGGAGTACAGCATGACAGATACAAAGTTGGTAGAGGGCAAGGTTGCCCTGGTCACCGGTGCCGGCCGCGGCGTCGGTGCCGAGATTGCCAAAATGATGGCGGCGCATGGCGCCAAGGTCATCGTCAACGACCTGGGCGGCACCGCGTCCGGCGATGGCGCCGACGAAATACCGGCCATGGAAACCGTCAAGGCCATCCGCGACGCCGGTGGTGAGGCGGAAGCCAACTTCAGCAGCGTCGCCGACAACAAGGCCGCGCACGGCATGATCGAACAGGCCCTGGATTGCTTCGGGTCCATCGACATCGTCGTCAACAACGCCGGCAACCTGCGCGACGTGATCTTCCACAAAATGACGGAAGCAGACTGGGATTCGGTAATCGGCGTACACCTGAAGGGCAGCTTCAACACCTCAAGCGCCGCCGCACCGCACTTCCGCAAGCAGGAATCCGGCGCCTTCGTGCATATGACTTCGACGTCGGGATTGATCGGCAACTTCGGCCAGGCCAACTACGCCGCGGCGAAGGCCGGCATCGTCGCGCTGTCGAAATCCCTGGCCCTTGATATGTCGCGCTTCAACGTGCGCTCGAACTGCATCTCGCCCTTTGCCTGGAGCCGCCTGATCGGCACCATCCCGATCACCGATGAAGTGCAGAAGGCGCGGGTCGAGAAGCTCAAGGAAATGACCCCGGACAAGATCGCCTCCGTGGCCGTCGCCCTGGCCTCCGACGCGGCCAGCGACGTCACCGGGCAAATCCTCGCCGTCCGCAACAACGAGATTTTCCTGATGGGCCAGTCCAGGCCGCTGCGCGGCATGCAGCGGACGGAAGGCTGGACGCCGGAAACGGTGGTCGAACACGCGCTGCCGGCCATGTCGACCATGTTCTATCCGCTGCACCGCAGCCAGGATGTCTTCAGCTGGGATCCCGTATAATGACCATCGATTATGACAAGCTAAAGAACTGGCCCTTCGATCCGGTTGAGCAAACCTACACC
This sequence comes from uncultured Magnetovibrio sp., assembly GCA_964595005.1. Taxonomy (GTDB): domain Bacteria; phylum Pseudomonadota; class Alphaproteobacteria; order Rhodospirillales; family Casp-alpha2; genus UBA3470. The sequence goes on along the minus strand of CAZQPC010000289.1, from coordinate 5,794 downwards.
CACAAAGATTCCATCCTCTATGCTTTGGGGTTGGGTTTCGGTGCCAGTCCTCTCGATGAGGGGGAACTTCATTTCACTTTTGAGGAGGAAGGTTTCTCGGCCGTTCCCACCATGGCCGCCGTCCTCGGCACACCCGGGTTCTGGGTTCGCGACCCGGAAACAGGCGTCGATTGGAAACAGGTCCTGCACGGCGAACAAAGCATCGAACTGCACCGCCCCCTGCCCGCCGAAGCGACGATCATCGCCCAAAACAAGGTCATGGAAGTGATCGACAAGGGCGAAGGCCGCGGCGCGCTGATCTACACGTCCCGCGAGATCACCGATAAGGCGACGGGCGAGAAATTGGCGACCACCGTGTCGACCACGTTCGCCCGGGGCAACGGCGGCTTCGGCGGCCCGCCGGTGGAACAACCGAAGCCGCATTCCCTGCCTGATCGCGAACCGGACGAGGTCTGCGACCTGCCAACGTTGCCGCAGGCGGCCCTGATTTACCGGCTGTCCGGCGATCCGAACCCCCTGCACGCCTCGCCGACGGTGGCCAAGGCGGCCGGATTTGAGGCACCCATTCTGCACGGGCTGTGCACGCTCGGCGTCGCCGGACGTGCTGTCCTGGCAACCTACTGCGATTCTGATCCGGCCAACTTCAAATCCCTGAAGCTCCGGTTCTCGGCCCCTGTTTATCCGGGCGAGACGATCCGCACGGAAATGTGGAAGGACGGCAGCGACGTGTCCTTCCGGGCCAAGGTGGTGGAACGTGACGTGGTCGTCCTCAATAATGGATTGGTCGAGGTCGCGGACTGACGATGGCGGATTCGGAAGACAAACTGGGCTTTCTGTTCCACGACGTGGCGCGGTTCCGCTCGATTGTCTTCGATGATTTCATGCAGGCCCATGACCTGACCCGGGCCCAGTGGTGGACCCTGGCCAATCTTTACCGGCGCGACGGTTTGACCCAGCGCGTCCTGGCCGACCGCCTGGAGATCGGCGCCGTCACCATGAGCGGCCTGGTTGACCGCCTGGAAGCCCAGGGCTGGGTTGAACGCCGCGACGACCCCAAGGACCGCCGCGTCAAACGGGTTTGGCTGACCCGCCGGGCCGAGGAAATCCGCCCATCCATGGTGAAGAACGTTAACATGATCAACCGGACCTCGACCAAGGGCTTGAGCAAGGATCAGGTGGACAGTCTGGTCGGTATGTTACGGGTTGTGCGGACCAATCTATTAGGCGAACTGAACGGACAATCGGAAACGGAGAAGAAAAGTCATGGCACAGCCTAGCGGCGGCCCGCTCGAGGGCATCAAAGTCATCGAACTGGCCGGCATCGGGCCGGGACCCTTCTGCGCCATGATGCTGGGCGACATGGGCGCCGACGTGGTCCGCGTCGACCGCATCGGCGGACACCCCAGCAATACGGCGCCGCGCAAGAACCCGCACTATCGCTCACGGCGCTCCGTGGCGCTGGACCTGAAAAACCCGGAAGGCATCGAGGCCTGTCTGAACCTGATTGAAAGCGCCGACGCGCTGATCGAAGGCTTCCGCCCGGGCGTGATGGAACGCCTGGGGCTCGGCCCCGACGTCTGTCTGGCCCGCAACCCGAAGCTGGTTTACGGCCGCATGACCGGCTGGGGCCAGGAAGGGCCCTTGAGCCAATCGGCCGGCCACGACATTAACTATCTGGCCCTGACCGGTGCCCTGCACGCCATCGGCACCAAGCAAAGCGGCCCGGTGCCGCCGCTGAACATGGTCGCCGATTACGGCGGCGGCGGTATGTTTTTGGCCTACGGCATCCTGGCCGGGGTGATATCCGCCGGCCGCACCGGCAAGGGACAGGTGGTCGACGCGGCCATGACCGACGGCGTGCCGTTGCTGTTGGGCGGCGCGCACGCGCGCTTGTCCATGGGGCTGTGGCGCGACGAGCGCGAAGCCAACATCCTGGACGGCGGCGCCTATTTCTATGGCACCTACGAATGTTCGGACGGCGAATGGATTTCCATCGGCCCGATCGAGCCGCAGTTCCACCAGCTCATGCTGGAAAAGCTGGAGATCACCGAGGCGCCGGAATTCAAGGACCAGAACAACCCGGACACTTGGCCGGCGGCGCGCGAAAAATTGCGCGAGATTTTCAAATCACGGCCGCAGGCGCACTGGTGCGAGGTGCTGGAAAACACCGATGTCTGCTTCGGCCCGGTGCTCAGCCTGATGGATGCGCAGAACCATCCCCACAACCAGGCCCGCGGCACCTTCATCGAGATCGCAGAGACCATGCAGGGCGCCCCGGCGCCGCGTTTCTCGGGCACACCGGCCAACACACCAACCCAGCCGCCGCTGGCCGGTGAACATAACGACGAAGTGCTCAGCGAATGGGGCTTTGATGACGCATCAATCGCCGCGTTGAAGGAAACCGGCGCCATCTAATATGGGGAAGCGGCCAACAGCCGACTAAAGTTTGATTTTCGCCCCTCTTTCTTCCTCCCCCTTGATGGGGGAGGATCGAGGTGGGGGTGACGTACCCGGCGGGGATGAAAATTTGATGCGCCTTTCGGCGCTCATCCCCCCACCCTAACCCTCCCCCTCAAGGGGGGAGGGAACGACACAAAGGTCAGGAAGAGAGAAAAGACATGAGTGTAGGAATTCACGCGTTCGGCGGCTACGTGCCGAAACAGCGTTTGCAGCGCAAGGCCATCGCCGACGCCAACGCCTGGTTCAATCCGGGGCTGCGCGGTCTGGGCCGTGGTGAGCGGTCCATGGCCAATTGGGACGAAGACGCGGTCACCATGGCCGTCGAAGCGGCCCGCGACGCATTGGGCGGCACCGGCGCCGAAGGCATCGACGCGGTCTATTTCGCCTCGACCAGCCTGCCGTTCCAGGACCGTCAGAACGCCGGCATCATCGCCGAGGCCCTGCATCTGGGATCAAACCTGTTGACCATGGACGTGGCCGGATCGCAACGCGCCGGCACGACGGCCTTGACCGCCGCCCTGAAGGCGGCCGCCGGCGGCGACCGGGTTGTCGTCACGGGCGGCGAAAAGCGCCGCACCAAATCGGCCAGTCCGATTGAATTGACGGCCGGCGACGGCGCCGGCGCGGTGGTGGTCGCGGAAGGCGACGGGGCGGCGAAACTGCTGGGCCGGGCGACCCATGCGGTCGACTTCGTCGATCACTACCGGGGCCAGGATGAGGCCTATGACTATGTCTGGGAAGAACGCTGGATCCGCGATGAGGGCTATTTGAAGATCGCCCCGGCCGCGATCGCCGCGGCCCTGGAAGATGCCGGCGTTGGTGCCGATGACATCACGCACTTCTGCTTCCCCCTGGCGGCCGCCCGGGTCGCCGGCATGGTCGCCAAGAAATGCGGCCTTTCGGACGAAAGCGTGCGCGACAATCTGCAGGGCAAGCTGGGTGAAGCCGGATCGGCGCAGCCACTGATCATGCTGGTCCAGGCCCTGGAAGATGCCAAGCCAGGCGACAAGATCCTGGTCGCCGGTTTCGGTCAGGGTTGCGACGCCCTGGTTTTCGAAGCTACCGACGCCATCACCGGTGCCAAACCGGCGCGCGGCATCAACGGCCACATGGCCCGGCGCCGCGAAGTGAGCAACTACAACCGGTTCCTGGGCATCAACAACCTGGTCATCATGGAACAAGGTCTGCGTTCCGAGGTCGACAAGCAGACCGGCTTGACGACGCTCTTTCGCAACAAGGAAATGATCCTCAGCCTGATCGGCGGCAAGTGTTCCGAATGCGGCACGCTGCAGTATCCGAAGACCAACGTCTGCGCCAACCCCAATTGCGGCGCCGTCAACTCGCAAGAAGATCAGCCGTTTTCGGAAATGCCGGCGAAGCTGAACTCGTTCACCGCCGACAGCCTCACCTTCTCTCCCGATCCGCCGGCCTTTTATGGTATGGTGCAGTTCGAAGACGGCGGCCGGTCCATGTTGGACGTCACCGACGTCGATCCGGACGTCGGCTTGGAAGTGGGACAGCCCCTGCGGATGATGTTCCGGATCAAGGAATTTGACACGAAACGCGGCTTCCGCCGATATTTCTGGAAAGCCACGCCCGTTACGACACAGGAAGGAGCTTAATCATGGCTAGCGGTATCAAGGATAAAGTCGCCATTCTCGGCATGGGATGCTCGAAGTTTGGCGAGCGCTGGAACGACAACGCCGAAGATTTGATGTTGGAAGCGTTCACCGAAGCGCTGGAAGACGCCGGCATCGAAAAAGGCCAGATCGACGCCGCCTGGTTCGCCACCGCCATCGAGGAACAGCACGTCGGCAAATCCGGCATTCCGTTGGCCATGGCGTTGCGCCTGCCCTACATCCCGGTCACCCGGGTCGAGAACTATTGCGCGTCGGGCTCCGAAGCCTTCCGTGGCGCCGTCTATGCGGTGGCGTCGGGTGCCGCCGACATCGCCTTGGCGGTCGGCGTCGAGAAGCTCAAGGACACGGGTTACGGCGGCCTGCCGCAGCGTTCGCGCGGCGCGCTGAATGACCAGTTCTGGTCCAACAATTCCGCCCCCGGCTCTTTCGCCCAATTGGCCAGCGCCTATCAGGCCAAGCACAACGTGTCGCGCGATGACCTGAAACGCGCCATGGCGCATATCTCGGTGAAAAGCCACGCCAACGGCGCCAAGAACCCGAAGGCGCACCTGCAGAAGGCCATCGACGAAGACCGGGTGATGAACGCCCCGATGATCGCCGAACCGCTGGGCCTGTTCGATTGCTGCGGCGTTTCCGACGGCTCTGCCTGCGCCATCGTGACGACGCCGGAGATCGCCAAGTCGCTGGGCAAGACGGACCTGATCACCGTCAAGGCCCTGCAGCTTTCCGTCTCCAACGGCACCGAAGCCCAGCACAATTCCTGGGACGGCAGTTACTTCATGACCACCCGCGTCGCGGCCGGCAAGGCCTACGAGGAAGCCGGCATCAAGAACGCGCGGGAAGAGGTCAGCCTTGTGGAAGTGCACGACTGTTTCTCGGTCACCGAGTTGGTGACCATGGAAGACTTGCAACTGTCGCCGGAGGGCGGTGCCATCAAGGATATCATGGACGGCTTCTATGACGCCGACGGCGATATCCCCTGCCAGATCGACGGCGGCTTGAAGTGTTTCGGCCACCCCATCGGCGCCTCGGGCCTGCGCATGCTCTATGAAATGTATCTGCAGATGCAGGGCCGCGCCGGGCCGCGCCAGCGTGACGACACGCCCGTGTTCGGCGTCACCCACAACCTGGGCGGCTTCCCGCACCAGAACGTCTGCGCGGTCTGCGTGGTCGGCCAGGACGGCGCCTAACAGAACTATCAATCGGTCCGATTGACCGATTTTAACGACTTGTCTCTGGCCCGTTCAAGGATTCGTTCCTTGAGCGGGCCAAATATATCGTCAGGCAAATAACCGTAGACATACGCACCAGTTTCACCCGGAAGAGGCTGGAGATCAAAGCCGGGCCAAATGAACCGATTGATCTCGGTCGGAAGGACCCAACACGGCTTGCCCGAATCCAGCCCGATATGTTCCTGCACCTTTTTTGGTATTTCGACCCCCTGCTCCTCGGGTGACGGCGGCACCGTCGTCACCGGGGCAACCATAACCCGGATTAATTCCTCTTCTGTTGTTGCAACTAGGACGACAACCGCCGGCCGGTTCTTGCGCGCGTTTTCCTGGCCCGCCTGACGCTCAGCCCACCAGAGGAAATCATAGCGAACGACCATGCCATTCTGCGGCGCAGGAATTGTCACGGGCTAGAGCATCGTGCGCTATTTCGTACGCACTGAGATCACTGTTGCGGTGACGCCG
>CAZQPC010000288.1:0-6981 GCA_964595005.1 uncultured Magnetovibrio sp. | reverse complement strand
CCACCGGGTCCTGGCCATGCACCACGTCACCCAGACGCAGCTTGGCCAGTTTGCGGGCTTCGTCAGCGGTCAGCACACCGTGCCGGCCCAGGGTGAGGCGCCGCGAAGTGCCATCCTGGCGATATTGAATGAAGTAGCTCTTCACGCCCGACGGTTTCACTCTGACGCCGAAACCGGGCAATCCACTATCCCATTCGAAGCGGTCCTTGGATTGAGGTTCGAGAAGGTCAACAAATCGTTTGGAGAGTTTGGGCATTGTGTGCTTACCTTGGTTGCTTACCCGGATGGGCGGGTAAGCGGTGTTTCAAATGGCTGTCAGAGAGTCTACCGGGTAAGCAATAGGTAAGCAACATGGAGCGAAATGTCGCGAAGTGTAAATTTATGTGTTCGAGAAAATTTAACTAATAATCGTTTAGTTTAAGTTAGTTAGGCAGATTTAGCGAAATATATCGAACACAAGCGAAACCAGAAAAATTTGACTTCTAATCAGCAGGTTGGGGGTTCGAGTCCTCCCGGGCGCGCCAACTATTTTGCGAAATTATGAAAGTCCCGAAAATACAGGGCCAGACCGGGCGCTATTGAGAAGCAAAAACGTCGGCTTGAATCACCGATAGCCAGCCCATGGATTCCTCAATAATCCCGCATTGCCGGGAGCCAAAGTACAAGCGTGTATTTGTACGGTTCCGTGAAGATATTGCCGCCGAATTTCCGATTGAATTGATCGGCCTGAAAATTGTACCGGGCCTGAAAGATTGGCTCATCCGACGCACCACTGTCTCCGGCGCGCTGGCCACATTTCATGATAACCGGACAACGCGGCCCGTTACCTGTATGATTTCGACTGACACAATTCGAAACATTCGTATGTATTCTGAAACATACCTATCTATCTCAACTGAGTAAAATTGCCTGCTACGTGTGCTCTCTGGGAAAGTACGTCGGCATGGTTGAATTACAGGGCGAAATTCGCCAATTCGAAGCCTCATTCCGAAAACGCCGCGGTTTTCGTCGTTCGGCAATTTCACCACACCAGTCCAAAACTGAAGGCGGGTTCCCTCGCACATTCACCCAAGCGGCCGTACAACTGGTCTCAGGTTTCGATAAGTTTGTTCGATAGGCAATAGAATCTATCAACGCGAATAGTTTCGGCATCGTTGGTGACTAAGGAGTTGGGCGTTATGCATAAATGCCACACTTCAAGCCTGAAATACACCCGGCACTCATCCGGTGCGCCACGGCGGCGGTCATGATACGAGACCGGAAGCTGTTTGCTGTGGCATTTCTCTGTCTCTTAGGTTTGGGCAGCATTCTGGCGATCCTGTATTACCTGACTCAGTCACATCTTAAGCAATCCCTAGTTGAAGCTGCGGGCCATTATTCGGAATTGGTCGCTGAATTTAGAACGCTCTATACCTCCGAAGTCGTGGCACGGGTGCTCCCCGAAGGCATAGAAGTCACGCACGATTACAAATCACGCAACGGTACAATCCCCCTTCCTGCGACCCTCAGTATGCTGTTGGGTCGCCGCGTGGGCGTCATTTCAAGCGGCGCAAAGATGCGATTGTTCAGTGACTACCCTTTCCCTTGGCGAACCGATGGCGGCCCGCAGGACGCCTTTGAAATCGATGCGTTGATGCAATTGCGACGCGATCCGAAACGACCGTATTTCCGCTTCGAAAAAATCGCCGGCGAGTTGATCCTCCGTTATGCCACGGCAGACATCATGCGGCCATCCTGTGTCGGGTGCCACAATAGCCATCGTGATTCACCCAAACGGGACTGGCGTGCCGGTGATGTTCGCGGCGTCTTGGCCGTGACATTGCCGGCCGTGACAAATGCCAGCGGAAAACTCTCCGGGGTAAACTTGGCCTTCGGAATGGCGGCAATCGTATTTATTCTCGGCACCGTCCTGGTCAGCATGGTCATCGCCCGCCAGCATCGTGCCGCCGCGGTCGTCGCCCAACATGCCGTCGATCTACGACGTGAGGTCCGCAACCGGGAGCGGACGGCGGAGCAACTTCGACGATCAAACGATGACCTTATCCAGTTCGCGCACATTGCATCTCATGATCTAGCGGAGCCGGCGCGAAAAGTCATGGCCTTCGGCGATCTCCTTGCCGAAGAAAGTGGCGATACGCTGGACGACGACGGAAAACACTATTTGGAGAAAATGATCGACGCGTCGAAACGCATGCGGACGCTCATTGATGATCTCCTGGAGTATTCGCGCGTATCGAGCAACGCGATAATATTCACCGATTTGGATCTGAAGCATATCGCCAATCAGGCGCAATCCGATCTGTCCGAAATAATCTTGGAAACTTCCGGACGGATTGAGATCGAAGAGATGGCATGTATCAAGGCCAATGAGACGCAAATCCGTCAACTTTTCCAGAATCTGATCGCCAATGGACTGAAGTTCCACCGTGAGGGTGTTCCGCCGTTGGTCAAAGTCTCCGCCGAGGTTCGGGAAGTGGATGCGTCCCTGTCATTGGTAAGGCCGGGCCCGACTTGCCGGATCACCATTGCCGACAATGGGATTGGATTTGCCGCAAAGTATCAGGACAGCATTTTTGACTTGTTCGAACGGCTTCATGGGCGTGACGAGTTCGAGGGTACGGGCATTGGCCTGGCGATCTGCCGAAAGGTCGCGGAGCGTCACGGCGGCACGATCACCGCCGAGGGACGGCCCGGTCAGGGAGCGGTAATTACAATTATTCTACCCGTTGATCAGGTTTCTGATCTACCGATCGACCCAAATTAGTGGAGGCATGAGATGACCGGTCCAATTCTTATGGCGGACGATGACCGCGATGATTGCATGTTGACGGAACGCGCCTTGCGTAAGGGCCGTGTATCGAACGCCTTCGTCTCCGTCGGCGACGGCGAGGAGTTATTGGATTACCTGTTTCATCGGGGGAAATATTCGCCCCCCGAGGACGCGCCTCGGCCGGTCCTCATATTGCTCGACCTTAATATGCCGAGAATGAAGGGGCTTGAGGCGCTCGATGAGTTGCATGCGGACCCGGACCTTCGCAAAATCCCCGTCGTAATCTTGACCACCTCCAGACAGGAAGAGGACATCATCGAGAGCTACGGTCACTATATCAGTGGTTATATCGTCAAGCCGGTCACCTTGGGTGGCTTGGTCGAGGCGATGACGACCCTCGGCCGCTACTGGTTCGACCTTGTTGAGTTGCCGGAGACCTGAGGCTGCGCAAATGCCTATAGATTCCCCAATCAACATTTTACTGGTCGATGATGATGCGGATGATGCCGAGCTGTTTCGCATCTATCTCAGCAGGATCGCCAAACAGCGCTATCATGTTGACGAAGCCAGAAGCTTTGCGGTGGCGTCGGATGAATTTCGGCTCAATCGCCACGATATATATTTTGTCGATTACCGCCTTGGTGCCGATGACGGGATCGATTTGATCCGCAATGCCGTGGGCAATGGTTGCCGAAAGCCGATCATTGTCCTTACAGGGCGGGGCGGCATGAATGTTGACATCGGCGCGATGGAAGCGGGCGCCACGGATTATCTTGACAAGGAGGAGCTGACACCGGCGACATTGGAACGCACAATTCGATACGCCATATCACAGACGACGACACAAAATGCACTGCGAAATGCGAAGAACGCCTTGGAGCTGCGTGTCACGGAGCGTACTGAGGAATTGCGCCGCAGCCAGGCAAGCCTTCTTCAGATTCTCGACAATAGTCCGTCCGGCGTATCGGTCATCTCGCTGGCGGAAAGAAAACGGCTTTATGTCAATCGTCGCTACATTGAAATGTTCGGAGGCCAAACCGAAGAGGAATTTTTAGGCCAGCACATTACCGACAGCTTTGTCGACTCGAAAAAATTGCAGGAAAACTGGAGCAACTGCAAACGGGATGGGTACGTCTCAGGCTCCGAAGAGTTACGGACACGTTTGGATGGCACGGTTTGGTGGTGCCTTGCCGATTGGCGGCTTCTTCCCTTCGGCGGTGAACCGTCAATGATGGTTTGGCATTATGACATCAGCGATCTCAAACGTGTCGAAATGGCCCTGACGGAAAGCCGGGCGCGCCTGCAAACAATCATCGACACAGCCGTCGACGGCATCATCACGATCGACAATCACGGAATCATCGAATCCTTCAGCCCAGCGGCAGAGCAAATTTTCGGTTACGATGGCGGCGAAGTGGTTGGTGAAAATATAAGTGTGCTGATGCCCGAAACGCATGCACGCCAACACGATCAGCATATGCATGACTACTTGGAAACTGGCGTTTCCAAGATCATTGGTATCGGACGGGAAGTCGTGGGCCGGCGCAAGAATGGGCGTGAGTTTCCGCTCGAAATATCGATCAGCGAATTGGTCATCGGCAACCAGCCGAAATTTACCGGGATTGTCCGGGATATAACCGCACGCAAGGCTGCGGAAACCGAATTGTCGGCGAAAACAAGGCTTGAAAACTTATTGCGGATAACGGCGACAGAGGCAAACCGGTCCAGCAGTTTCGAAGAGGCCCTACGCACCTGTCTTGTGAAAATCTCAGAACATACCGGATGGCCGGCGGGACACGTATACGTTTTGTCAGATGAGGATGACGACCACTTGGTGCCGTCCGGTATACGACACGTAGTGGAGCCCGGAGAAATTGAAAAGTTTGTCGAAACACGGGAAAGATTGAAATTTGGGCGCGGCGTCGGTCTACCCGGCGGCGTCTTAGAAACCGCGGAGGCCGCGTGGACCGACAACGTCAACGACGAACTTCACGCCCATCAGCCGAAACCAGCCGACAACGCCGCGATGCACAGCGCCTTCGCTTTTCCAGTGCTTGCCAGCGGCAAGGTCGTTGCGGTGCTTGAGTTCCTGGATGGAAGTGCGGACGGACCGGAAGATTCCCTGCTGGCGACCTTCTCCCTAATTGGGGACCAGTTGGGGCGTGTATTTGAGCGCGGAAAATCGGAATTGGCGCTGCGTGCCGCCAAAGAAGAAGTCGACGAGGCCAACCGCGATCTCGAATTGAAAGTGGATGAGCGGACCCACGCGTTGCGTCAGGCCATCCATGAAGTCGAAACATCAAGTCAGGTCAAAACCGAATTCCTGGCCAATATGAGCCATGAATTACGAACGCCCTTGAATTCGATTATTGGCTTCTCGGAAATCATCATGGAGGGCATGTTCGGCCCACTGGAAAACCAATATCGACAGTACGGCAAGAATATCCATACCTCCGGCGAACATCTCCTTAATATTATCGCGGACATCCTCGACATATCAAAAGTCGAGGCGGCAGCACTTGAACTCATCGAAGAGAAAGTTGATCTGGCGAAGCTGACCACTGCGTGCAAGATCATGGTTGAAGGCCGGGCGACAGAGGCGGGTGTGAAACTAGATTTCGACCTGGACGAAAACCTCCCCGCCCTATACGCGGATCCGCTGCGTGTGAAGCAAATTCTCTTAAACCTAATCGGTAATGCCATAAAGTTCACCCCGCGGGGCGGCAAAATTAGGGTGACCTGCAAGGCCGTCGAAGGCAATGGCATACGGATTTGGGTCGAGGACACAGGTATCGGCATTGCCGCAGATGACATTCCCGGAGCCTTGGAAAAATTTGGCCAGGTGCGAGACGGGTACATGCAAGCCCATGAGGGGGCGGGCCTGGGCCTAGCCGTGGCCGTTTCCCTCGTCAAACTGCACCAAGGAACTTTGGAAATTGAAAGCAATGTCGGTGAAGGCACAACCGTCATCGTCTCATTTCCACAGGAACGGGCCGTCAAGCCGGCGAACTGACCAGCCAAAAGAAAATGAAAACATTCAACGTAAACCGCTCAAAATCCGGACGAACGCGGTTCCGTTCAATGAGATGCAGAAACAATCCTACTGAGCTTAGGGATATGGGGAAGCACAGTCGGTCAGCCGATCTTGACGAACGCATCTTTCATCAGCCAAAGGCCAAACGACCGCACTTCAGCAGCCAAAATTACGCCGAAAATTGCTTGTCGCGGTTTCGATTTTTGTAAGCGACCGGGCCCCGCGGCCCTGCGCCAAAACGGCATCCCGGTAGAATAACAGACTTCAAACCAGCTGGCCGGAAGTTCGAGTCCTCCCGGGCGCGCCATTTATGGTATGATGACGAAACACTGCCGTTTGACAGATCTGTCAGGAGACCACGATGACCGAAATTGCCATTCAGGGACTTCATCACAACGCCTACCGATGCCGCGACGCGGAGGAAACACGCAAGTTCTATGAAGATTTCCTGGGCTTGCCGGTGGCCGACGCCTTTGAAATCAAGGAGACCAAGACAGGGCGCGAAACCAGCGTTTTGCATGTGTTTTTCGAAATGGCCGACGGCTCCTTCATGGCCTTCTTTGACGCCCCGGACAATCCCTTCGATTTCAAGGAACAGCACGATTTTGACCTGCATATTGCCTTGAAGGTCGACATGGATCATTTGCATGCCATGCTTGCCAAGGGCAAGGCGGAAGGGCGCGAGGTCCGCGGGCCCGCCGATCACGGCTTCATTCATTCGATTTATTTCCGCGACCCCAACGGCTATGTCGTCGAATTGACGGCACCGGTCGGCGACGACGGCGCCGCCGCCCGTGCCGAGACGGCGGAGAAGGGGCGCATCGCGTTGGCAGATTGGAGCGGCCGGAAAAGCGCCGCATGAGGCGGGATAACGTATCCCTTCCGTCCGATTCGACGATCGTGTATACTGCAACCATGAAATTCCGCGCCTTTATCATCGTCGGCATTTTGCTTGCGTCGACGGCCATCATTTGGCCGCGTGACGTGTTGGCCGGCGGCCGCGTGGTCTTGGACACCTTCCACAATGCCTATGTTGGCCATTTTATCGACAAGGCGACGTTCCTGGTGAATTGCCTATGAGAAGCCGGATTGTTTTTTCGCTAATCGCCGCAATTTTGGTGCTCTCAGCCGCCACGCCGGCGGACAGCGACACCTCGCCCGCCCCTGCCGCTGACAC
>CAZQPC010000287.1:0-6995 GCA_964595005.1 uncultured Magnetovibrio sp. | reverse complement strand
CGTCAATTTCATCGTCGGCCAGTTGGATGGTTGGTGTCACCTCGATCATGAGGCGGTATCTTCGGTCAGCGGCCACAGCCAGGCCGCGCCCCGCACGCCACTGGCGTCACCGTGCTTATTTTTGACCAGGGGCGTTGTGCAGTCATCGGAGAATATCCATTCGTGCCAAATTTTAGGCACCCGGTCATAAAGCCGTGCCAGATTCGAAAGCCCGCCGCCCAACACGATGGTATCGGGGTCGAGAACATTGATGAGAGACGCCAGGGCGCGGGCCAGACGGTGTTCGTAGCGGACCAGGGTTGCCTCATCGATGATTTCTTCGGGCGGCATCGCGGATCCGGTATGAAGATCGTGGTCATGCGTCAGGCCCGGCCCCGACAAGAAGGTTTCGATGCAGCCGTGGCGGCCGCAATAACACGCCGGTCCGGGCCGTTCGTCTTGGCCGTCCAGGACTTGTGGCCAGGGCAGGGGATTGTGCCCCCATTCGCCGGAAATGGCATTGGCGCCGGTCAGGGGCTGACCATTGAGGGCAATGCCGCCGCCGACGCCGGTGCCCAAGATGACACCGAAGATCACCGCATGGCCGGCGCCGGCGCCGTCGACGGCCTCCGAGACGGCGAAACAATTGGCGTCGTTGGCAAGCCGAAGCGGGCGGTTTGTCGCCGCCGACAGATCATGGTCCAAAGGCCGGCCGATTAAACAAGTGGAATTGGCGTTCTTCACCAAGCCCGTGGCCGGCGACATTGTGCCCGGAATACCGACCCCGAGCGGCGCGTTTTCGGCACAAGACGCTTGCCCGGCCAGATCATCAACAAGGCCTGCGATGGCACGCACCGTACCGTCATAGTCACCTGCCGGCGTCGGGATGCGATGACGCGCCACTTCGTGGCCGTCATCCTTAAGCACGATGCCTTCGATCTTGCTGCCACCCAGGTCGATGCCAATGCGCATACCGTCGGCCTAACCGGGTTCGCGGCTGGCCGCGTAAAATTCCGCGAACTCATTGGCCTGGCGGCGGTTATCGGAAAGCGAAACAATCTGGGTAACCGCTTCGCCGTCCCCGGAATAAGGCATGCGCAGCGAGGTTTCGCGGACCGGAAGGTCGTTGTTCGGCCCGCCCAGCACCTCGAACATGAACAGACACGGCGCGCCGGCGGCGATCACCCGTTCATATTGTCGCATCAACCCTTGGGCGATCTCTGCGGGCTGCACATCGCTGACCAAGGCATGGGTGTAATCTTGATGGAAGATGGCGGTATGGGCGGTGCCCCAGAACCGGTAGCGGAAATCGGCACCGTCATCGACGACGTCGGCAACCGCCAAATAGGGTATGACCAGGACCGGATAGGCGAACCAGTCGAAATCCTTCCAGGCGGGGAACTTCCGGTCACGGCGCAGGGCGCGCCAGACGGCCAGACAGGCCCGCGTATCGGCATTGTCGTCGGTTGCCGGATCGAGTTCCACATGGCGGGTTTCTGTCACCTTGGCGGCTCCCTGTTGGCTGCGACTTGCCGCCCACATTCATAGCACCGCGGCGCGGTCCAGACAAAGCAGACAGGTCGACGATTTGGAGAAAAGCACAAGATGTAGGGCTTTCTTAAGACCCTTCATACAAAAAATGGTTTGACTGCGATTCGACTTCGGGTACAAGGAATCCCGTCGGCGGATCAATGACATAGACGTTGAAACCGTACGAGATGGACCTGGGCAATGTATAAAGACGGACAACAATTGGGATGGCGAGGGGCGGACGCGGAACCGGTATTTGCCGGATTGAGAGAGGCCGGCGTGACCGGTCGCGAGATCGCCAAGGCGCTGAGAATATCGCCCGCCAGCGTTAGCAAATGGCGCCGCGGGCACACGCCAATACCGCCGGAAACTATTGTATTCCTTACACTAATGCTTGCTGACCAAGTGGAACGCCTGGGCGATTTGTATGCCGAATGGGGCCCCGCTCCGGCGGCCTGGCATCTGCAGGCGCGGGCCAGTGTGGGCAGTGCGCTCGATGCCCTGGCGGCCCAAGAGAGGCGCAATCAACTGTTGCCCGGGTCGGCTGTCTGCGATGGTGCCAGGCGTTTCCGTGTGTGGTGGAATGCCGACCGAATCGTTACCGATTTGGCAGCGAAACCGAACTCGGCGGTGCGTGAAGCGGCCCATATGACGGGATATTAGGGAGCAAAAATAACAGATGAAAAATGCCTTGGGGATTACGCAGGAGGGCCTGAAGACGGCACTTAAGATCAAGGATGACTACCGCCACAAGCGGCCCATTCTGATGCCAGGCGAGGAAGACCGGATGGTCGTCCCCGAGACCATCATGAACCACAATATCGATCTGACATCCCTGGAAGACCCCTTGGCTTTGGCGATGATGGCGGCCCGCGACCCGGAAGCGCCGATGGCGCTGGCGGCGGCGGCACGTCTGAGCCCGCTTGGCGGCCAGACCAAGCTGTTGGGCGGCGTCGTTGAGATCATCGGCGAGACCTCGCGGCACGAAGCCGTCAAAGAATGCCTGGATTACGTCCACGAACGCCACTTCGAGCCCTCGGCGATCATCGAAATACGGCGTCATGCATCGAAATTCATCGTCCGGTCGCGCCAGCAGTACACGGCGGCTTTGCGCGAAAACCTGAAAGCCCTGTTGGACGGCTCCATCGCACCGCGCCACTTCGTCAGTGAGTTTTTCGAACTGACGGAAGCCGGCAACATGCGCCACGACATCCGCAAGAAACTGGTGCTCAGTTTGTTGCTGTCTTCGACCGTGCGGCCAAGCGTCAAGTTCCTGATGCTGGAGAACTTCCAGCGCATGGCGCGTCCTGTGCAGCTGGCCATCATCTCCGGTGTGCTGCGCGCTGAACCCAGCCGGCATACGGAGATCATCAAAGATGAATTGCGCTACATGGTCGTCCATAAGCCGCGCGATGATGGGGTGCACTAACGATTTGCGCCGCCTTCGGGGATGAATTTTCACCCTGTGAAATCCCCTTTCACATCTGGTTTTCATTGCCGGGCGCCCCATGTATAAGCCCGACATGACCTTCGTACCCGATTATCCCTTTGACGGCGAACCGACTCCTGGCGAGACGCGGGAGGTGGCGCCTGGTGTGTGGTGGCTGAGGATGCCGCTGCCGTTCCGGCTCAATCACATCAATTTGTGGATGCTGGAGGACGGCGACGGCTGGACCTTGGTCGACACGGGCATCAAAAGCGATGAGATCAAGGCTGCCTGGGAACTCATCGAGGCAAGACATATAAGTCCCGATAAGCCGGTGAAACGGCTGATCTGCACCCATTTCCACCCCGATCACATGGGCCTGGCCGGTTGGCTGTGCGAACGCCATGGGGTCGAGTTATGGACGACACAGGCGGAATGGACAACGGCGCGCCTGAACTGCCTGGAGACGCAGGAAACCAAGGCGCCGCAAATGGTGGCGTTCTTCAAAAAGGCCGGTTTCGATGCCAACCAGATGGACTTGGTGGTGCCTAGGGTCGGCCATTACGCCAGCCTGGTGACGATGCCGCCGCACAGTTTCATCCGTATCAAGGAACACGACGTGATTGAGGTTGACGGGCACGGATGGCGGGTCGTCATCACGGAAGGCCATGCGGTCAAACATGCCTGCCTCTATTGCGCCGACAAGGGCGTGCTGATTTCCGGCGACCAGATTCTGCCTCGAATCACACCGAACGTCAGCCTGCAGCCCCATGAGCCGGACGAAGACCCCCTGACTTTGTTCTTGGACAGCCTTGAGAAATTCCGCGACCTGCCCGCCGATACCCTGGTTCTGCCGAGCCACGATTGGCCGTTCCGCGGCCTGATCGAACGCCTCGACAGCATGAATGAGCACCACGATGAACGGTTGGCGACGACCCTGGAGGCTTGCGCCGAGCCGGCAACGGGTGTCGACGTGCTGAATAAGTTGTTCACCCGCAAGCTTGACAATCACCAGATTTTCTTCGCCGTCGGCGAGGCCCTGGCTCACGTACACCGGCTCATGTTCCAGGGCCGGATCACCCGAACGTTGAATGCCAATGGCGTTTATCTCTATGAGACCGTCAAGGAAGCGGAGCGGGCGGCGTAAGCTCCTGAGTCAGCATATTTCCGTTTGCTGGCGGTGATAACCGGAGGGCGGGGGAAGCGTTCTCGTTGCCCGCGACATCTTTGGCACTGGCCCAGTTAATGTGCCATCATTTGACCTGAGCCAAGTCTTTCCCATAACATTTCCGGTCAATTTGGCGGCAAATCGATTGCGGGGCGTTGATGTTCGATAGCTGGTGTTCGCGAAGCAGGCGGAAAATCTCAAGTTACTTGGCCGGCAGCTTGCTTGTGTTGTTGGCCGCCTGTGAAGCGCCGGCTCCCCTGGTTGACATTACGCCGGCGAAAACAGGCGAGGTGGCGGTGATGGTATTCGCTGGTCAGCCCGAGCTCGAATTGGTGGACTTCAAGACGCAGCGAAGTTTTCAGCGTTTCATCAACAAGTTTCACATGCACGGCAACGGGTTGATGCGCATTCAAGTAAAATCCCAAATCGAAGACGGTGTGGAAATTTCCGAACGCATTCGAAAATTGCGCAAGTTTCTGACCCGGTCCGGCCTGACCGACCGCAACATTGTCGAGCTACCGGCGCGCGCTGATGCCATCGCCGCCGCCGTGCTTTCGTTTTCCGTCAGATCGCCGGAAGCCCATTCGGGATAGGGGTGAGGGATCGAAACATGGAGGCGCTGAGCACTGAACAACACACACAATTCTGGCGCGACGGGTTCTTGGTCGTCGAAAACGCCGTCGATGACGTTCTGCTGAAGGCCCTGCAAGATGATTTCGCCGGCTGGGTCCATGAGAGCCGCGATCACAGCGAGCCTTATGGCACCACCATTAATGATCATCCGCGCTTCGATCTGGAGCCCGGCCACAGTGCCGAAAAGCCGGGACTGCGCCGGGTCAATGCACCTATCGAAGTCTCAGATGCCTACTACCGAGCCATGGCATCCAGCCGCATGACCGCCTGCGTCGCCGATCTGATCGGGCCGAACGTCAAATTCCATCACTCGAAGATTAATTCCAAGCTGCCGGGTGGACATACGCTCGTCAACTGGCACCAGGATTTCACCTTCACGCCGCATTCTAATGACGACGTGGTGACAGCCCTGCTGATGGTCGATGAGGTGACAGAAAAGAACGGGCCCTTGGAAGTCGTCGCCGGTTCCCACAAGGGCGACCTGCATGGCCTTTGGCATGACGGTGTATTCACCGGATCGGTGGCCGACAGCGTTGCCGAAGAGCACCAGTCAAAAGCGGAACTGTGCATGGGCCCGGCAGGGGCGGTCTGCCTCATGCACACACGCTTGATGCACGGCTCAAAACCGAACCTGTCGGACAGCCCCCGGACCCTGTTCATCTGTGTTTATTCCAAGGACGATGCGGTCCCCGTGTCGCCCAGCCCCATGCCCAATAAATTTGAAGGCCTGATGGTGAGGGGCGAACGTACACATACGGTGCGTTCGATCCCCTATCAGATGGAATTGCCACAACTGCCAAGCACCGCGTCGTTTTTTGATCAGCAAGCAAAGCATAAGGCGGATCAAGGATAGGCCGGAAAGCGGACCACCCTGACCGTACCGATTACAATGGTCGCGTTTCGTGGCCCAGCATTGAGGCGAGGCACACGAACCGTACAGTTCGACGGTGCGAACGCCCTAGGAGGATTTACAATTCAGGTGATTGATAAGATAGCTTTGGTAGTCGTATCCGGCGCCGCTTCCGCCATCAATCAGTGCCCCGGGTATCCCACCCAGCAATATGTTGCCGAAGGTTGCTGCGTTGGCCGTAGAAGAGTGAACGGACGTCGATGATTTTCCGTTCTTTTCACAGACAATGGTCAAATCATTGTAGTCTTTGTTGACAACCACCGATCCCGGTGTCGACTTGATGAAATAGGTACCTTCACTATTGACCAATCGGCAACTGGCATTGGCACAGGCCGGCGTGTCAACGGAAACCGGTTGAGATTGATCGCCGATCACCGACGCACATCCACTGGCGAGAACCAGCACTGACATAGAAAACCACAGACGTAGCATCTTCATTTTTTTGCCCCATAATTTCTCTTATCAACATCATCTTTGTTGGCGTATATACGCTTAAAAGACGAAATTCAATCCGGTATTCTCGATTAATCATAATGATTTAGCATGAATTAGATTTTTTCAATTTTACGGGGCGTATACGTGAAAATTGCTACCCGGAATGCCTAGACCGGCGCCGATTCCAATACTACCGGCACCGCCGCCGCGAGCGCATCTGCGATGGCCCGGTTCTCTGCCCGGTGTTTTTCGGCTACAGTATTGCAATTGTTGACTCTGGGAGACTAGGACATGAAACGCCTTGCCCGCGCCGCCGCATTCGGTGTGCCCATGGCGGCAACGATTGTTTTCGCCACTGCACTGACGTCCGGCGCCGAAGCGGACAGCAAGCCCCCCTGGGTCCCGCAAACAACGACCCAACCGATCATTCAGCCGGCCAGTCCGCTAATCATCCCGGGCCTCGGCCAAAGTTCGCTGCCAACCCTCTCACCAACCCCGACGCCGGTCATTCAAAAGCCTGTGCAAGCGGTGCCGGTGGCACCGCGCCGCGTTGTTCCGGTCAAGCGCCAGTGATGGTTTTCCGACATCGTTCTTGGGCCGTCGACGCCAATCAATATCTCCATGTAGAAATAGTCCAATATCTATTTTCGGCCACCGCATAACCTCTTCGTTGTCTCATAGACCTGACTGACGCCTGTGCCATATACGCCCTTTCCAGTTTCTGCCCTCTGATGCGCCGTGATCGGAAAACGATAGCACCACATGACGCCGGACCGGCAAATTTTCTGGCCATCGGTTTTCGCGGTAAAGAACATGGACGCCGGCGCAGCCTTCGGCCTGCCGAACAGATTGTCAGCGACCTAGGTGATGAGATTGCCCGTTAATTCGGCGCCGCCCTCGGCCGGGAATGCGGG
>CAZQPC010000286.1:0-7007 GCA_964595005.1 uncultured Magnetovibrio sp. | reverse complement strand
CGTGCCGACCCGTTGACAATCTCCGCCGGGATTTGAGAGCCGTGTTTCGCCACGCCAAACCCTGCATGCAGACCGAACCCATGCAATTCCTTTTCGGCCTCGGGCCGGGATTGACCCCGTCCGGCGACGATTTTCTGGGCGGCATGATGATCGCCTTGCAGGCTTTGAAGCGGCCGGCATTGTGCGCCGGCATCTGGAACATTGTCGAAAAATGCGCCACGCAAACCGGCAACGTGATTTCCCTGGCGCACCTGCAAGCCGCGTCCAGCGGCGAAGGCGCCGCCGGCATTCACGATCTCATTGCCGCCATCCTGGACGGACGGACCCGCGACATCTCAGCGCGAGTTTCGGAAATAGACCGCATGGGGCACACCTCGGGCTGGGATACCATGGCCGGTATTGTCAGCGTCCTGGATGCCTGGCTTGATCATCAACGCGCAAACGCCCTCAACTGACGGAAACCGCCTATGCTCCAGACAACCCGATCCTATCGCGGCATGGTCGTTGCCCCCCATCACTTGGCGGCCCGCGCCGGCCTGCGGGTTCTCGAAGACGGCGGCAACGCCATCGAAGCGATGGTCGCGGCGGCGGCGGCGATCACCGTTGTCTATCCGCACATGAACGCCTTGGGCGGTGACAATTTCTGGCTCATCCATGCGCCAGGCAAAGATGTCGTGGGCGTCGATGCCTGTGGCGCCGCGGCGGTGGCGGCCGATATGGATTTCTATAAGGCCCAAGGTCATGAGGCGATTCCGTCCAGGGGCAATCTTGCAGCCTTGACCGTCGCCGGCGCGGTGTCCGGCTGGCAAGAGGCCTTGAACGTCAGCACCGAACAGTGCGGCGGCACGCTGCCCGTTGAGCGCCTGCTCGAGGACGCTATCCACCTTGCGGCCGAGGGCGTTGCCGTGACCAAGACCTTGGCGGAGAACACCAAAGCCAAACTGGATGAACTGAAAGACGCGCCCGGCTTCAGGGACAACTTCTTCATTGACGGCGCGCTGCCGAAAGAAGGCGCGCGGTTCCGCCAGCCGCGCATTGCCGAAACCCTGAAACACCTGGCTAATACCGGTCTTGACGATTTTTACCGCGGCGATCTGGCGCGCACCATCGCCGCAGATTTGGAACGTGCCGGCACGCCTGTGCGCCGCGCGGATTTGGAACGCCACCGTGCCTTGCGGGTAAATCCGCTGACGGTCAGCGTTGCCGGGCACGAGGTCTACAACCTGCCGCCGCCGACCCAGGGCCTGGCCTCGCTGATTTTGCTGGGCATCTATGAACGTCTGGGCGTGACGGATGCGGAGAATTTCGATTTCATCCACGGCCTGGTGGAATCGACCAAACGCGCCTTTCGGGTACGTGACCGCCACGTCACCGACCCGGCCTATATGAATGTTGAACCCGACGATTTCTTAACCGCCAACGCCCTGGACGAAATGGCCGCGGACATCGATCCGGCGGCTGCCCTGGCTTGGCCGGACGCTTCGTCAAAAGGCGACACGGTGTGGCTGGGTGCCGTCGACGGTGAAGGCCGGGCCGTCAGTTTCATCCAAAGCATCTATTGGGAATTCGGTTCCGGTACGGTTCTAAATGAGACCGGCATCACCTGGCAAAACCGGGGCACCAGCTTCTCCCTCGATCCCGGCCACCACAATTGCCTGATGCCCGGGCGCCGACCGTTCCACACGATCCAGCCGGCCCTGGCCCGGCTGGCCGACGGTCGCGTCATGCCCTACGGCACCATGGGCGGTGAAGGCCAACCGCAGACCCAGGCCATGGTGTTCGCGCGCCACGTCCTGCATGGCCAGGAACTGCAGCACGCGATCACCCAGCCGCGGTGGCTGTTGGGCCGCACCTGGGGCGCCGAGACGACCAGCCTGCGCATCGAAAACCGTTTCGATCCGGCGGTCATCGCGGCGCTGCGCAAGGCCGGCCACGAATTGGCGGAAATCGGTGCCTTCGACGAGGTTATGGGCCACGCCGGCGCCTTGGTGCATCATCCCGATGGCCTGATCGAAGGCGCCGCCGATCCGCGCGGCGACGGCGCCGCCGCCGGATTTTAGACATCACCGCATCTCATATCTCGGAAAGCCGCCACACCCCCAGGGATTTCTGCGTGTTCGGCAGTTCTTCGCTGATCAGCCGCGCCGGTGGCGGCAATCCATACGGCGCCGCGCCCAGATCCGTGGGCGTCCATTCGCCGGTTTTGATATCGCGGTTCTGACCGCCCGGATGGGTCGTTGCGACAAGGTAGGTCGACCGGCTTTCCTTGAACTTCGCCAGCGTCCGTTGCACCTCGTCCGGCGTCAAGTGGGTCAGGCAATCGCGGCAAAAAATCGCATCGCAACAGGGCAAGGCATCGGTAACGATATCGGTGACCGAAAAGAAATGGTTGGGCCGGTCGGCAAACTTGCCTTGCAGTTCACGGATGAGACCGGCGACGACGTCAAATCCCAGGAAGATGCGCAAGCCGGTCGATATCTCTGACATCCAATTCAAATCGCCACATCCGGCGTCACCCAAAATCTCAATGTCCAGCTCATCGAAAAGCTTCGGCAGGCTTTCGCGAATGACGGCGGTCTGGGCCAACATGGCGCCGGCGCCGCTGCGCGATTCCTTGGCCCCCCAGCCGTTTTGCTCCCAAATCAATGAAAACACCTTGGAGCGGCGGCCGGCTTCGGGAAGTTCTTCCGGCTCATCGGGTTGTGCGGCCGGTTGTCCATCGATGGTTTGATCGGCGAAATTGACGCCGCTGAAGGCCTCGTAGTCCGCCAGGGTCCGATCCGTCCCCAGACCGAATTGATCCAGGTCCTTAAAAACTTCCGGGTCGGCCGATTGTTCAACCCCCAGTAGATGCCGGACGCGGGCCACGGACAGGTTGTTCAAGGTCGCCCAATCGACCTCATCCTTCCAATGACGGACCCGGTCGGCACGGTTGGTGTAATCGTGGTAGGCGATGACCTTGGAGGGTGAAAATATGTCCCAGCCGCGGGTCCATAGACGCACCGCCAGGGTGATTTCCTCGCCTTGAAAATAGATATGCGGATCGTAGGGCGCGTCTTCGATGATCGCCGAGGGGCCGAACAGCAGGCCGGCGGCGCAAAACGCCGATGGCTGCGGGTCCGGCGGCGAATCCTTCGGCGCGACGGCGACCGAACGGAACGCCAAAACGCGGTGCTTGTCGAAAAACTTGGGTTTGATGGTGACGATGGCGTCATCGGACAGCTTATCGGGCGGCTCATAGGGGATTGGATAGGTCGACAGGATCGCCTTCTCCGAGGCGCATTCGTCCAACATCTCCAGTACCACCTTGTCCCACTCCGGCACGAACCGCATGTGGCTGTCGATCTGCAGGGTATATTCCTCGCCCTGCCAGAGTTTTTGGGAATGGCGGCGCGCCCAGCACACACCGCGGCTGTCCTTGGCGTGGAATTCGGCAACCCGGCATTGATCGGGGCGCGTCTGTTCCAGAAAGCAGTCATCATCTTCGCCGGGGACGAACTGCCAGCAGATGCCGACGAACACGCGGTCAGGCTCGGCGGCCTTGTCGAACAGGTCCTTGACCGTCCATTGGCATTCCGTATCCCGGTAACTGGCGATATTGACGAAGATTCTCGGCTCAGCCGCCGGCATGTGCCCCTGCTCCCTTTGCGATTGGAAGCGATGCTACGACGTTCGGCCAAAAGATGGAATGCCGGAGAATGAGACCGGTGCTTACCACTCGATGCGATCGGGATCGTCGAGACCGGCGATGTTTTCTTCCGTGGAGATGCGGTCGTCGTCGCGCGTCGGCAGGTCGTCGTCGTCGGTTTCGCCGTCGCCTTCGATATCCGTTGTCCAGCCGTCTTCGTCGACGGCAACGCTGGCACCGTCGCCGAAGCCGGCTTCGACCAAATCCGTCCACTTCGGCATTTCGCCGTCGCCGCCGAAGGTGCCGTCGTCGGCGTTGAACAAGAACAGATCGTTGCCGCCGCCCAACAGGAAGTCGTCGTCATTCCAAGACTGGTCATCACCGGCGCCGCCACCGACTTCATCGTCGAACCAGGCCCCGCCGCCCCAGGCTGCGCCCTCAATGACATTACCGTCGGCGTCCTTGCCCCAAGCGCCGCTGACACCGCCATCTTCGAACAGATCAGCCATTTCGAAAGTCATGACGCCGCCGGCCGTATAGGCGTTGTTGTCCAGGTTGCTTTCGCCGTCCAACACCTGTTCCAGCGATTGCGCATAGACATGCATGTCGATGGCGCCTTCGCCGTCCGACAGCGGCGCTTCAAAAGTCACCGGCACGCTCACCGACCCGCCACCGTCGGCGATCAGATCGTTGTCGATTTCCATGCGCAGGAAAGTCGCGTCGGGAAGCGCTTCAGCGCCAGCGCCATCAATGAATTCGTAATTCTCGGCGCCCGTCACCGTCCAGCCTTCGGGCACTTCAACCAGCATATAGTGTGCTTCCGAACCGTCCGTGTAGTCGCCGAAAGTGCCTTCCACGTCGACGCTTACTTCGTAATGATCCGGCTCATAGACGGTTTCGATCTTTTCTTCGGTCGGTTGGTTGGCCGTGTCATACCAGCCCTGGCCTTCGATGGACCATTGGTCCAGATAGCCGTTGTCATCGTAACTGGTTTCCAGGCCGCGCACCGGATGCAACCAGATGCCCACGTCCTCGCCGAACTGCGCGCCGCTCCACTCATCGGCACCGCCGGGGCCCGGATTGGCCGGCACGTGGTCGCCCAAGACATTGGCATCGACGCTGAAGCTCATGATCTTGTCGCCGTTCTCGTCGACGGTCATTTCCACATAGTTGAAGGGGCTGCCGGGATCCATCGACGTGGCAATCTGGTCGGGCGCCTGGGTGCCGGTTTCCGGCGCCCCGTCCATCCAACTGGTTTGCGTGTTTTTGCCGTTGTAGGCATAGGCCGTGACCGTCGGATCGGCGGCGGTGCCGTCGAAGTAGAACAGGCTCATTTCACCGGCATGGCCCTTCGGATTGGGGCCGTCGTTGATGGCCACGGTAAAGCCGTCGGCCTCGTCGGTGACCTTCATGGAGAACACCAATTCACCGCTGCTTTCATTGTAGCTGGTCATCACATGCTGGATGTCGCCGCCGTTGTCGGAGCCGGGCGGGTTGTCGATCTCAAAACACTGCACCGTTTGCGTGCCGCAGGCCACTTCGATCAGGTCGGCTTCCGCCGCCGCGCAGACCGCCGTCGGATCGGCGACGCCATCCACCGACGGCGCCGACGGATCGTTGCATTCAGAGGACGGACGGCTGTCATCAGAGGGTTCCGACCCATCGGAAGGTTGATCGCCACGAGATGGATTGGAGCTACGGGACGGATCAGAACCGTAGGATGGGTCGGAACCTTGAGGTGGCTGCGAACCCTGGGATGGGCTGCTGCCACGTGATGGATCAGAGGGTTGGCTGCCGCCTTCGCCACCCTCGCCGCCTTCGCCGCCGGAGGGATCGGAAGGTTGGCTGCCGCCTTCGCCGCCTTCGCCGCCCTCGCCGCCCTCGCCGCCTTCGCCGCCGCCTGGCGCGCAGGTGGTTGGCGGCGCCGTCGTCGGCGGCTCCGTTTCGCACGGCGGTTCGGTCGCCGGCGGTTCGGTGGT
Organism: uncultured Magnetovibrio sp.; assembly: GCA_964595005.1. Lineage (GTDB taxonomy): Bacteria > Pseudomonadota > Alphaproteobacteria > Rhodospirillales > Casp-alpha2 > UBA3470. The sequence goes on along the minus strand of CAZQPC010000286.1, from coordinate 1,400 downwards.
GACGGGTGGTGCGGTCGTCGGCGGTGCGGTGGCCGGCGGTTCGGTGACAGGCGGCACGTCGCATTTCGGGTCTTCGTAGGTGTAGTCGATGGACTTCAAGAAATAGTCGGAACTGTCGCCGGTCTGGGTGCCATCGCCACCCGAGTAGGGATTGGCCGAGAAGATGATTTGATCAAAGGTGCCGCCGTCCGGCGCCTCGATTGCGTAACTTCCCACGTGCACGCTTTCGGCGACGAAATCGCCTTCGCCGACAACTTCACCATCGCGCATCAGCGTATAGTGGCCCTCTTCATGCCCGGCGCCGTCGCCCCGATTGTCGCCTTCATCGAGGAACAGGCGCTGCACGCTGAAGGTCATTTCGGAAACATTGTGGTCAAATTCGATGATCAGTTCTTCGGACGTGCCGGTTTCCGGATCGTGGCCGATCTGGTTCGGCACCACGTCGCCGACGGCCGCGCCCTTGACGCCGATGCCTTCGGAACCGACGTAGACGTCGTCCGTGGACACATTGCCGTCGATGTCACGGGCCGAAATCGTGAAGCCCTGGTCCGACGACCCGGCGTTCGATGAATCAATGTTGGCGTCGATCAGTTCGTGGGTGCCCGTATCGCTGCCGTCGGGCAATGCCGTCGTCGTGTATTCGCGGTCCGTCTCCGCGTCATGCATGACGATTTCCGGTGACAGTTCGGCCAGGGCCTCGCCATTGGGCACGGTAATCGTCAGGTCTTGGATATCGTCGTGGCTCAGGCTCCAGGTGCCATCGCCGTTATCCGTACCGGCCGACAGTGTGGCGCCGTCGGGCAGGTTTTCGATGGTGAATGTCAGATCGTCTTCGCTGCCGGCATCGTCATCGAGGTTGGTTTCGATGGTCAGCGGCACCTGATAGGCAACATCTCCCGTCTCGCCGCCTTCACCGCCCTCACCGCCTTCGCCGCCTTCACCACCTTCGCTTCCACCCAGGCCGTCGAACGCATCATTGAATGCGTATTCCGCATCCGCATGATCGGACATCGGCAGATCATCTTCAGCGTACGTATCGTCGACAATGAATAATTCGCCTTCGCCCGGCCCATAGCCGTCAACATGATTGTTGCCGGCCTTGACCGTAATGGCGACCAACTCCGAACCGCCGTAATTTTCTTCGACAAATTCGGCCAATTCGAGATCGTTGACGTCGCGGGTGCCACCGCCGCCGTCCGGGAAGCCCTCGATCTTGACTTTCTCGATATCGCCATCGGCATTTTCTAGATAAAGAACAACGTTCGACAGATCGTGCGGGAATGCTGGAATATCCGGCAATTCGCTACTTCCGCCACCGCTCGGGTCGCAATCTTCGCCACCACTACCTTCTCCGCCTTCTCCGCCTTCTCCGCCTTCTCCGCCTTCTCCGCCTTCTCCGC
>CAZQPC010000285.1:0-7047 GCA_964595005.1 uncultured Magnetovibrio sp. | reverse complement strand
GGTATTGCGCGCCGTCGCGGCACTGGAGGAAATGCCGAAGCCGGAAATCGCCGAAGAAGCCGCGCCCCAGGCGCGCAAAACACGCCGCTCCAAGCCGTCTTCCATGAGCAACGGATCACGGCCTGGAACGGTCAGTCGGCCGTCTTCCCAGGCCGCGTCTGCCGCCAGCCGCCCCGCCGTTGAGCCGGCGTCTACGCCATCGTCCAAACCATCTTCTAAGCCATCCTCCAAACCGGCGCCCGATAAAGGGCCTTCGGCGTCGGCAGGCGTACAACCAAGCGTCAGCCCAAGTCATCTGGAAGCCCCGTCGGAAGATATCAAGTCCACCTCGCAACCCTCCATTGATGAGGCGTCTCCGGACGTTGCCGCGCCCGTCGAAGATGCCGTTTCCGACGCCGATCCGTCGTCATCCGAAATGGTCCGCAAAGCGCCGAAAATTGCTGCCTCCCGGCCATCACCGGGACGCCCGAGCAAGGATCCGCTGACCACGAAGATTGCCAACGTCCTCGACGAGATCAGCGCCATCGCAGCCGATCACGGTTCCGATGAAGGACAGTTATCGGCGCCAAAATAGTGATGACGCAAAGCCATTCCGCGGGCATTAGGAAGACGCCGTGAAGCGTGCGAACACGTACCAATCTGAGAATTCGGCCGACGCGCCCAGCGATCCGTCCGGCCCGCCGGTCAGTCTGTCGCCGCGTCAACGGCAGACCTTGAGCCTGTTGAAGGCCGGCAAAACCAATAAGGAAATTGCGGCCGAGCTTGGCATCGGCGTCGGCACGGTCAAGCAGCACCTGGTCACCCTGTTTCGAAAACTTGATGTCACCAACCGGTCGATGGCGATCGCCAAAAGCCTGACCATGCCGGGCATGGATATTGACGGGCCGACGCCCATGGACGCCGATGGTGAGGCGTCGCGCCACATTCAGTCCATGCTGGAGAGGCGGCCGGTGGCCGTTCTCAGCCTGGAAGCCGTTGTCGATGGCGCCATCACCGCGGAGACGGAATTCAGGGAGATTTACAAGATTTACGCGGAAGTCGCCTTCGACTTCGGCGCCGTATTCCTGTCTCACCGGGGCGGGCGCTGCGACATGGTGTTTGGTGTCCGCCGGGTTCGCCGCCACGATGTCTTGAGAGCGATTCGCGCGGCGGTCGCCGTGTCCGAGGATCTGGCGGCGCTGCCGGCCGGCCAGCCGGCGCTGCGCGCGGGGCTGGCCTTCGGGTATATTTTTGCCAGCACCGACGGCCGCGGCGAATGGACCGGCGAAGCCATTGCCGGCCCGGTCATCTCGGCGGCCCGCGCGCTATTGGCGGACGGTGCGGCCGGCCAGGTTTCGCTGCACGAAAGTGTGCGCAATGTGATGCGCGCCATGGGCGTCGGGTCGGCCGGCCAGGTGCCCGAAAGCGTGCCTTTGAACCGGCACTTCCGCTGGCAGCGCCGGCTTCCGGCGTTGCACACGGCCTTGCATGGGCGATTGGTGGAAATGCAAACCCTGCGCGGCCACATGAAGCGCTCAAAACGTGATGCCCGCAATCTCTCGGTCATTGAAGGCGAAAGCGGCATGGGTAAGTCGGCCCTGGTGAGTGCCCTGGCTAAGCTTGCCGGTGATGAAGGAATGGCGGACGAGACATGGGTCTGTTCGATTCCCGACAGCCAGCCGGGCAGTCCGTCACTGGACCGGCTCGAACGCGCCGGTGGTTCCGATGTCCTGACCGTGGCGGAATTTCTCCGTCACATGACGAAAATCGACACGTCGTCGCCGCGTCTGGTGGTCATCGAAGACTGTCATCTGCTACGCACCGAAATGTTCGCCTTGCTGAGCGCGTCGTTCAATCAATTTGACGGCACGGCTTTGATGGTCGTGATGACCTACCGTGGCCGCGCGCCGCTTTCGCCGCTGGTCGGCAAATATGCGGAAACCCTGCATCTGGACCATATCCCGAACGAGAAGCAGGCGGTGTTCATCGATGATCTTCTTGGCGACGGGCACGAAGCCGCCGATTGGGTCCGCCGTCTGGCGCGCGGCGTGCCGGGGTTTATCGTCAGCCTGGCGGCCTATGTGAAAAGTGGCGAGGCACGCGGCCGCACGGGGCCCGGTGAAGTGCCGCCGGCGTCACTGTTTGCGCTGATTGCCGCGCGGATTGAGGCCCATGAAGTGGATCGGCGATTGCTTTATCTGGTTGCCCGGACCGGACCGCAAGCCGATGTTGCGCCGTTGCAACAAGCCTGGGCGGACGTCCCCGATGCCTTCCAGCCGGCGCTTGAGCGCGCCATCGATGCCGGGGTTCTGGTTCATTATCCGGCGAAACGGCGACAACCGGCCTACGTCGAGATTGCCCATCCCTTGGTCCGTTGGGTCATGGCCGCCGCTTTTCAGCTTCAAGACAACAGGTTTGGTTAACAATCTTTAAGGCTTTCGGGCGAAAATCATCATGTGGAGAAATTTCTTTGGTGGACGTGACGGTCGAATGAGAACCTGGGTGATCGTGTTGTTGCTGCCGGCGCTGCATCTCGGGCTTTCCGGATGCCTGATGAAGCGCGATGAGTATGAATTGCCGGCCGTTGAGGTGCCAGGCGGCTTTAAACATGCCCCGGACGGAGTCAAAACGGCCGAACAGGCCGGCGAGACGGCGCCGGCCACGGTGCCGCAGTCGGTCTCGCGCTGGTGGCGCCACTATCGCAATGCCGAACTGAACCATCTTGTCGAACAGGGGTTGGCCAACAATTATCAACTGAAGGCGGCGATCGCGCGGATCGCCCAGGCGCAGGCCCTGGCCGGTGTTGAGCGGGCCGACGAATGGCCCGAATTGAGCGGCTCCGCCGATTATGAAATCGAAAGCCCGACCCAAGGTGTCGGCGGCCTAGCCAACGAAGACGACCGGCGCTCGCAACACCTCTATCAGGTTGGTGTTGCGGCCAGCTACGAATTGGATCTGTGGGGCAAGAACCGGGCGAAGACCGAAGCCGCCATGCAGCGCGCCTGGGCCAGCCTGTTTGCCAGGGAAACCGTGGCCTTGACCCTGAGCGCCGATATTGTCCGCAACTATGTTGAATATCTGTCCGTGTTGGACCGTATCCGCAACGCCGATTGGACCCGCACGACGTTATCCAACATGTTGCAGGCCGTGTCCGATCGGGTCGAGGGCGGCGAGGCGACGAACCTGCAATTAAAACAACAAGAGGCCGCCGTCGCCGCCTCGAAAGCCGTGATCCCCGTGTTGGAATTACAGCGCGAACAGCGGATCAACGCCATTGCCCTGTTGATCGGCAAGGCGCCGTCGGAGGTAAAGCTGAAGGGCCAGGGACTGGCCGAACTGACGTTTCCCGACACCTCGCCGGGGGTGCCGTCGCGGCTGATCATGCGGCGCCCGGATATCCGCGAGATTGAAGCCAACATGATCGCCGCCGACGCTGACATTGATGTCGCCCGGGCGGAATTGCTGCCGGCCTTCAATTTTACCGCCGAGACCGGCTACGGCGCGCGGCACCTGGATTTTCTGTTCGCCCCGCAAAGTCTTTTTTGGACCGCCGGGGCGTCGATCACGCAAATCATCTTCGACGCGGGACGGCGCGAAACTCAGATCAGGTTTGAAGAGGCGCAGCATAAGGAACTGGTTCACAACTACATGCAGGCCATCTATACCGGCGTCAATGAGGTGGAAACCGCCCTGGTCTCCATCAAATACCTGTCGCTGCGCCGGAAATCCCAGAAAGAAGCCGAGGTTGCCGCCGACGCGGCCTATGGCTTTGCCCAACAATCCTACGATATCGGCGCGTCCGATTACTTGAGCCTGCTGGATACGGAACGCACCTTGTTCAACGAACGCGATGAATTGCTGCGGGTTGATTTCGAACGTTACGTGGCCAGCGTCGATCTGTTCCGGGCCTTAGGCGGCAGCATGGCCCCCGAACAGGTGCTGGTCGTCGCCAATAAGGACCGCATGAAGGATTCGGAACATCCCGGCTATTTCCATGATGAGGATGCCTGGCGGCCGATCGAGCAAATGACACCGAACCTGCCTGAGGACGGCCACTGGATTCATATGGCGTCGCTGTGGAGCGAGCATGCCGCCTGGCGTCATTGGCGCCGCCTGCAGCAACGCTTTCCGAAGCAATTGAAGGAAGTCAGTCCGAAAATTCAACGCCAGGTCATGAACCAGGGGAACGGCACCTGGGTCAGCGTATTGGTCGGGCCTTTCGGCCAGAACGCCGACGCCAAAGACCTCTGCTTGGCGTTTCGTGACAAGGGCAACGGCTGTCAGGTGTTGACCCGGTGACCCAGCGCCCGGCCGCGGCGGCACGGATTGCGCGGAAATATCGCGCTGGTCGTGGCGCAACATTGCGGCCGGCCTTCCAATGCCTTTGGCTCTCAATTGCCTTGCTCTTGGCACCTGTCGGCGGTGCTAACGCTGATATTTTGGCCGCGCCCTGGCGGGCCCTGCCGTGGCATCTGGTCGACTATCATCACAAGTTTCCGCCGACCGGCATTTTTCGGTCGCTGTCCATGGACATGACCTTGCGGGGCCGGGTCGACCCCGGCGCGTCGCTGTATCTGTCACCCCTGTGGGGAAAGCTGGATGAAACGGGGTTCTATTTCGGCTTCGTTTCCGATTTAAGCGGGCCGCGCGGCCGCCGTCTGGTCGGCAAGGGGCTGTTGTTTTCGCGTTGGGGCAAGGGCCGGAAATCCGACACCCGCACCCCGGACGGCGCCTGGGCCTACATCGGCGACAAGCGGACCTCGGGGGAAGGGGATTTTGTCAGTGTGCGCCGCGCCTTCGAATGGGGCCAGGGCCGTTATTCGTTCAAGCTGACGGCGCGCCCCGACCCGGCGGCGACCTGGGTTGATCTGGCCATTATCGAACATCGCACCGGCGCCAGAATTGATGGCGGCGGGCTTCGGTTTCCGGGAAGCGGCCTCAAGTTACAAAAAACCCTGGTCAGCTTCGTCGAGCTCTTTCCGCCCCACGGCAAGGGAAAATGGACCTTCCCCAAAACCGTGCCGCGCCTCGACGTTGCCTTCCGCCCGGTAGTGGTCAACGATACTTTCGGGCCGGTCGCCCAACGGGTTCATTTTCCAAAAAAAGTACCCAGGTTGGTGCAGGTTCACGACGACGGTTTCGAATTTAACGTCAGTCTCGGCCGTATTCCGCTCGCCGCCGCGCTGAATGACAACACATCAGACATGAAAGAGGCCGGATCGAAATGATCATATTCGAATTACGGTTCGGAATCCGGCCCTAGGTCATGGAGATACTGGCCGTATTCAATGCCAAGGGCGGGGTTGGTAAAACCACCTCGGCGGTCAATCTTGCGGCCTGCTTCGCCGCCATGGGCGAAAGGGTGGTGGTTTTCGATCTTGATGCCCAGGGCAACGCCACGTCGAGCATGGGCATTATGAAAGCCCCCGGCGTCGGCACCTACGACGTGATCACCGGCCGCGCCGCCATCACCGATGCCCTGGTGCCGACCTTCATGGAAAATCTTTCGCTGGTCGGCGCGACAAAGAACTTGGCGACCATCGATGTGGATTTGGCGCTTGGCGACAAGAGCGGCGGAATCCTCTCCAAAGTGGTCGCGCCGATCAAGAACGACGTCGATATTCTGATCATGGATTGCGCGCCGACATTCGGATCCATGACCATCAATGCCCTGATCTCTGCCGATGCGGTGTTCATTCCGTCGCAACCGTCGCCCTACGCCCACGACGGATTGGTCAGGACCTGGACCATCCTGAGCCGCATCCGCCAGGAACTGCACCCGGCGTTGCGTGTCGTCGGTATCCTGCCGACCTTGTGCAGTTCGGCCGATGCCGACGGCGGTATCATGTCGGCCATGAAAGCGGAATTTGGCAATCTGGTCGATGATCGCGGTGTATCGCTTGATTCTGAATTATTCGCCGCCGCGACGGCCGCCGGGGTGCCGGCCTGCGTGTTCTCGCCGGCGGCAACGGCAAGCCTGGCTTATGTCGATTTGGCAGCGCGTCTGTTGGCGTCCGCGTCGGACGGGGACCCCTTGGATTCCGGCAAGCCGGGTGCCGCCCGGTCCCGTTTCCGCCGCCTCGACAATGCCCCGGCGCCGGACCCGGAGAAACGCCAGGCGGTCATACACACCCTGGAGGCGTGGCGGAAAAAGGCCGACCAGAACGGGATTTTGGACGCCAACATCAATGTCCCGCCCGTCGACGCGGCAGCCATGGAAATGGCCGCGGCGGAAATTGTTTCTGAGACCGGCGAGGAAGGTGAGCGCCAATGGTCGGCGATCGCCAGGTGGTCCGTGTTGGTTGGCGCGGCGATCCTCCTGGCGACCAGTGCATTTGTTCTGGGATGGGCCGCCGGCGCCGAAAAATTCTGAGACCGGCAGACGTTGGGCATGCGAGAATACGTTCCATGAATGCCACGGACCGCGCGCCCCAGATCGTCGCCATCGCGCATCAAAAAGGCGGGACCGGGAAAACCACCACCGTGTGCAACCTGGCGGCCAGTCTGGCCGACCGCGAGAACGGCTTGCGGGTGATCGTCATCGATCTCGACCCGCAGGCGGCGGCCAGTGTTCAGCTCTGCGATGAAGAGCTTTCCGTCATTGGCGCCTACGACGTGATCGTCGCCGGTCACGTTGCCCGCGCCGCCATCCAGCCGACCAAGATCAAGAATTGCCTGCTTATTCCGGCAACCCAACGCCTGGTCATGTCTGAAATGGATGCCCAGACCCGGGCGATCTCATTTGAAGAGGTCAGCCAGCGTCTGCGCGACAATCTTCAGGGTTCGGATATCATTCTTCTCGATTGCCCGGCCGGGTTCGGGACCATTGCCACCATGGCCATGACCATCGCCGATCTGGTGATCGTGCCGACGCCGCCGCTGCACTTCGAATCCCGCGCCCTGCGCCAAACCATCGAACACATGGATCGCCTGCGCCGTCAGGCGCGAGGACGTCTGGCGGTAGTCCTGACGATGGTCGATCTTGAAAATCCGGCGCAGCGGCAAATTGCCGAGCAGATCAGGGAGGAATGGCGGAGCGTCCTTGTTCCGGTCGAGGTGCCCCGCGAT
>CAZQPC010000284.1:0-7075 GCA_964595005.1 uncultured Magnetovibrio sp. | reverse complement strand
GCCGTCGGCATCAAAGTTCGGCCGCCCGCTGGCGGAAAGATAGACGATGCGCCCGTCGGCCAGCTCGCGTGGGTGAACGAAACCCCGAAACGGCCGGTGGTTGTGCAGATCGTCCAGGTGGCGTTGAAGCTCTTCTTCACCGAGGCCGGGGATACCTATTTCCGCACGCGTTTTGCCAAGCAACTGATCGGAAACCGCGCCGGCCACTTCATCAGTGCTGTGGGAGAAATAGGAAAACAGCAGTTCCTCATCCATCTCCCAATACCAATCCGACGTCGAGGCGGCAAAATCCTTGAACCGGGCCTCGCTTTCCCGCAGTTCCGCGGTGATGCGTTTTTGTTCGGTGGTGTCGACCGTATGGGCGATGAAATACTGGGGCTGACCATTGTCATCGCGGACCAGGGACGCGGTTACCTCGCCCCAGATCATGTGGCCGTCCTTGTGCTGGTATTGGCGTTCATTGGTATAAGACGTCAGCTCACCGTCGATGACCTTCTGACGCAGCTGAATGGAGCGCTCGAGCGCCTCGGCGCTGGCCGATGTGGCGGTCATCGCCGTGTTCGTCAGGTCTTCGACGGAATATCCGAAGAAGTCGGCAAGGGCCTGGTTGACGCTGAACCGGTTGCCTTCCGGCGTGATCAAGGCCATGCCAGTGGGCGCGTGTTCGAAAGCCTGGCGGAAACGGCGCTCGCTTTCCTCCATGGCCGCCTGGGCGGCCTTGGTGCCGCTGATGTCAATAAATTGACCAAGAACGAATTTCGCTTTGCCTTCAGAATCATCGATTGCCGTGACGGTGCGTTGTGTCCAAATTGTTGCGCCGTCCTTGCGGCGCAATCGTATTTCCATGTCCAGGACATCATCTGCGCCGGCGATGATTCGATCGCGTTGAACTCTGTGCGCTTCGACGTCATCGGCATGTTGGATTCCAAAAACCGTCAGGCGAAGAGCCTCTTCCTCGGCGTATCCCAACATCGCGCACATGGCGTCATTAATGCGAACGATCTGGCCATCAAGGTCGGCCAATACCATGCCGGCGCCGGCGCTTTCGAACATCCGCCGGAAACCAAGCTCGCTTTCCTGCAGGGCCTGTTCGGCATTTTTCCGGTCGGTAACGTCGACCATGAAGAACAACAGATGGCGCGGCGTGCCGTCGGGATTGCGGATCAGTGTCCCTGACATCTGAACCCATATGGAGATCCCGTCGTCGCGCGTATAGGACCGTTCCAACCGGTAGACGTCATCGCGACCGTGAAGCAATCGTTGGCGCATTTCCTCGCCGCTGCCGGTGCTGGCCATGGGCGCGCCGATCAGATCATCGCGCGGAAGGCCCAGCATATCCGCCAGGGATTGATTGGCATCGATGCGGGTGCCGTCCAGGTCAACCAGCGACATGCCGACGGAGGCCTGTTCAAAGGTCTGGCGGAACAGCCGTTCGCTGTCTTGCAGGGCCTGCTGAATTTCCCGGCGTTCGGTGATGTCGTAGTGCCAGACGATCAACGCCTGTTCACCGCCGAAATCGATCATCCGGCGGTTGACCAGACACCACCACGGCGTGCCGTCAAGGCGGACGCGTTGATTTTCGACCTCGTCCAGGAACCTGTCGTCGCCACCGGTTTTGCGCAGCCGTTTTCGGTCCCGCGGATCGACGTAGGTATCGTCGATGGGATGGGCCAGAAGCTGCTCCGCCGTTTCGGCGCCGAACAATTCAACCATTCTGGGATTGACGTACAGCCGCTTCTTGCCGTCCAGCGAGACGATGGAGATTCCCACCGGGCTGGCGTCAAGAATCGTTTGCATGCGGGCTTCGCTTTCGCGTAGCGCGCGCTGGGCCTCTACAATATCAGTTAAGTCACTGCGCGTGCCGACGACAAACCCGTCGGATGTGGTGCGTTCTTGAATTAGGATGCTGCGGCCATCATCCAATTCAAAAACTTCGGAAAATGACTGCAACCGATGCTGTTCAAGTTTCTCCTGTATCCATGCTTCTTCATCGCCGTCGGGGGGCACGAATTGACCACTTGCCACGCCGGCCCGGACAAATTCCTCAAACGGCAAGCCGGGGACGAGGGCACCGGCCAGCAGGGGATAGACCTCTTTCATCTTGGTATTGACCAGCGCCAGGCGGTCGTCCGCATCGAACAGAATGAACCCGTCCGCCATGGTTTCGATGGCCAGTTTCAGAGTTTCCTCGGCACGCTTGCGCTCGCTGATGTCGGAGGCGGAACCGCGATAGCCGGTGAAAGCGCCGTCCCGGTCGAAAACCGGATTGCCGCTGATCCGGACGTGGAACGGAGCGCCATCATGCTGGGTTGCCGTGTATTCGAAATTCCGGAACGGCCGGCGCGCGTGCATGTCGTCTAGGTGTGCCCGCCATGCCGGGTCGTCCGGGTCGGCATCGGCATAGTCAATCCGGGTCTTACCCAACAATTCGCTTAGATCGAGGCCGAAATATTCCAGCATGGGTTTCGAAAAATAGGTAAACCGGTGGTCGGCATCGGTTTCCCAGAAATAATCCGAGGCCGCCACGGCGATGCTCTTGAACCGGTCCTCGCTGTCGCGCAGGCGCCGCTCGCTTTGTTCGCGGGCCGCGATCTCGCGTTCCAACTGCCGGTTGGCCTCCAAAAGTTCACTTGTACGATCCTCGACCCGCTGTTCAAGTTCCCGCCCGGCCTCCTCAAGGCCCGCTTGGGCGCGGACGCGTTCCGTAATATCGGTGCCGGTGCCCCGGTAACCGGCGAATTTGCCGGCCGCATCGAAACTTGGCACGCCGCTCAAGAGAACTTCGATGGGCTCGCCAACGTCGCAATGGACGGTGTAGGTGAAATCGCTGAACGGCCGATGGTTATCCAGGTCGTTGAAATGACGCGCCCATTTATCCGGATCGACCTTGATGGTTGACGGGCCGACAATCTCGCGGCGTGTCTTACCGATCCAATCTTTCGGGTCAAATCCATAGCGTTCAAAAAAGCTGTCGGAAACGTAGATGAAGCGTTGGTTTTCATCGGTTTCCCAGAACCAATCGTAGGCCGCTTCGGTAAATTCGCGCAGCCGTTTTTCGGCCTCCGCCAATGCGGCCTGGAGGTCCTTTTGCTGCGGCGCGCGGCGGAGGTTTTGCAGACAACGGGTCAGGGCGTCCGGGATATCCCGGGGCCGCAGGGGTTTGCCAAGAAAATCGACGGCGCCGGCGCGCATGGCATCAATGGCGGTCTCCGTGGCACTGTCTTGGGCGATGACAATGCTGAGAAGGCGCGGCTCCCTTGATTGCGTGGCGGCGATGAATTCGGCGGCGCCATTGTCGCCGAACCGCCAACTGACCAAGGCAATCCGAATACCGGGCCGAATATCGGGCCGAATTTCGGAATTGTTCGCCAACGCCAAGGCCTGATCAAGGCCGTCGGCAATTTCGACGGCTGCCCCGTAACCACTGATTTCGGCGCTCAGCGAGGTCGCGAATGCCGCGTCGTCGTCGACGATCAGCACCCCGACGCCATCGAGGCCGGCTTTCAATTCGTCCAGGGCACGGTTTTTGTGATTATCGTCGTACATGGTGTTCCCTGGGTGCGGCGCGGGCCGTTTTTTTGTGACCGATGCGGTAACCATATCAGAATTTCATAGCTGGTGAACCGGGCGCTCCGGAACGGCGCAATGCCGCTCAACCATTAATCTAAGATATTTTCCGGCCATTCTCCGTTGAATCGCCGCCGGCGCAACGGTGCAAAGGCATACCGCGCGGTATCCGTAAGGATAACCTGCGGGCTGGGCGTGGCGCCGGTCCATGGGCGCCGCCCTGAATTTTTGACGTCGTCGGATTGCGCCATTCTCGCATCTTCGGTCAAATCTCCGGTTCGAACAGCCGCTCAGCGGCGTATACGAAGGTATACGGGGTATCCGTTTGGACCCATGGTTGTATCCGCGTGCCGCTTTGTATTTAGCGCGTTGAAATGATTTCCTGACCCTTGAAATTGAAGCCTTGCGGATGTGCCTTCAGCGCGTCCGCTTTGACCGCGGGAGTTCAGTGACATGCCTTTATGGGAAGTTCCGATCCACACGAAGGTCGGCGTTGAAGAGCTTCAAGATGATGTTCTGAAACTGCTGACGATGGCGCAGTCATACTCAATTGGAGTGATGCTTGACGACGACGACGACGGCGCCGGTGCCGCGGCAGGCTATGATCTTCAGCGCCGGATCGACAATTATGTTCGGCGCGAACGGGTGCGGATCACCGACTTCCTCTGCGAAGCGGTCGTTTGGCTGGGCGCACAACGGTGGCCGGCAACGCGAACTTGCGATGCCGGCCCGCAAATGATGGGTCGTCCGGCGTCAGAATTACCACCTTGTTATGTTCCGTTGCGCACCGATGCCGACAGTCATTGGCCTTCGGAAATGATTTCCATACGTCGCCGCATCTTGGAATTGAACGGACGCCTGATGGCCATGACGACATTGCCGAAGGAGACGTTGGCCGGCTGAAACAGAATATGGGGGCTCGATAAAAACAGACAAACCGTACACTCGAGAGAAGCAAGGTGCTGCCAAATTTGCGGCAACATAACCGTGTTTGGCATAGGGGGAAGCCTTTAACGAACCGGGGACAAAAATTTCCATTGCCGCCAAAGGAGTTTGAGTGCGCGACCAAAAACTATATCGCCGGTTTCAGGTGTGCTTGGCGTTGGCAGCCGCTGTGATTGCGACAGTCTGGCTTTCAACTGCCCATTTCGTTGCCGACCAACAACAGCGCCGGACGGTTGAGGCGGCCCGGCAGGCAACCCGTGTGGCCGGATTTTTCGAGCAACACGCGCTGACCACCCTGCGCTATGCGGACGGTTTCGCGAAAGCCGCGCGCCGGCGCTATCTGCAGCGGCGTTCCGTGACTGACGTTGAAAAACTGCTCAACGATGTTGTGATCGATGAACGCTTGCTTTCCCATGTTACGATCATCGGCCCCGACGGCACGCCGCTGTTCAATTCGAAACATGCCATCAAACCGGGCGCCACGGCGAAGGACCGTGGCTATTTTCTCATGCAAAAAGCGGCGCGGACCGATGAACCCTACATATCGCCGCCCCATAAGGGCCGAAATTCCGGGCTAACCACCGTGCGGGTGGTGCGCCGCATAAGCCTGCCGGGTGGTGCGTTCGGCGGCGTTGTCTTCGCCGCCGTTGACGCCAAGTTGATGACCAGCTTCTTGTCCGCCCTTGGTGTTGGCGCGGTCAGTTCGGCGACCCTTGTCGGCCTGGACCGTACGGTTCGCGCCCACCTCGATATCACCGGCGGCGGGACGCCGCGCGACATGAGCCGCTCGGACCTTTGGCGGCACTTGGGAAACAGCGCCACCGGAAATTATTCGGACCCCGGCGGCACCGATCGGATCGCCCGCCATCATGCCTTCCGCCGAATGGCGGGATTTCCATTGGTCGTCGATATCGGTGTCGGCCTCGACGGCACTGCGGGCCCTCACAGACACACCGTGATCGCCGCCTATCTGGCCGCCGGGCTGTTGTCCGCCGTCGTTGCCATCATGGTGCTGATGATCTGGCGCGAGACGTCGGTGGCCGCCAGGCTCGGCCGGTCCAGGGCGCGGCTGACCGACGCCATCGAGAGTATTTCAGACGGCTTCGTGTTTTATGACGCCGACGAACGGCTGGTTCTGTGCAATTCCCGTTATCGTCAGTTCTATCCGTGGATTGCCGATGTCCTGGTTGCCGGGACGCCGCTCAGGGACATTGCCCGGACCGCCGCCGAGCGCGGCCAGGATGCCGAACCCATTGCCGATATCGACGCCTGGGTCGATCAGCGGCTGGCCTTGTTCCGCGGCCGCCGCGAAGGCCACGTTCAACATTTACAGGATGGCCGCTGGGTCGCCTGCAGCGAAAGCGCCACCGCCGACGGCGGCATGGTCGGCATTCGCACGGATGTAACGGAACGCGTCGAGGCGGAACGCGCCGCCAGAGATTCTGAGGCCCGGTTACGTTCGATCATCGACGGATCAACGGCCGGAATCGTGTTGCGGGACCTCGAAGGCCGTTTCGTATGGGTCAATAAGACCTATGCCAACTGGTCGAATTTGAGCGAATCGGAAATGATCGGGCTCCGCAATGATCAGGTTTACCTGGCCGCATCCGCCTTGGATATCGACGACCGGGATCGCCGGGTCATAGATGGCGGCGAAGAAATTATGACCGAAATATCACGGTTTTTCCCCGATGGAATCAAACGGACGGCCATCGCCCACAAATTTCCCATCCGCGGTGCCGATGGAGAAATCACCGGTGTCGGGTCGATCATTACGGACATAACCGACCGGATGGTTCTGGAAGCGGCTCGACGCGAAGCGGAAAGCCGTTTCAAGGCGGTCGTCGATGCGTCGCCGTCGGCGATTTTGGTCAAGGATGCCCGGGGCGGGTATCTGGTCGCCAATGACCGCTGGTATGAGTGGTTCAATCCAAAGCGGGAGGACATTCGCGGCAAAACGGTTTTCGACTTCTTTGACCTGGACCACGCAGAGGGCATTACCGTCCAGGACCAGGAGGTTGTCCGCACCCGGCAGATCGTATCGCTTGAGTATCAAACGCCCCTGGCCGACGGCCACCGGATTACCACCCTTGTGCAGAAGTTTCCCATTGTTGATGACAATGACAACGTCATTGCCATCGGCGGCATGAATTCCGACATCTCCGCGATCAAACAGGCCGATGCGGCTTTGATGGAAGCGGAAAGCCGGTTCCGGGCCATCGTCGACAGCTCACCGGCCGGCATCACCGTGAAGGACAGGGACGGCCGTTTTTTGCTGGTCAACAAGAGCTTCGCCCAATGGATGGAAAAGGAACCGGCGGCATTCGTCGGCCGCACGATGCAGGATTTTTTCCCGGAGGGCCGCGCCGAGGATGTCGTGGACAGGGATCGCGGGGTTATTGAGAACGGCGAGGATAATGTCGCTGAAATTGTCGGTCAGTATCCGGATGGCCACTTCCGTACACTCATTTCTCACAAATGCCCGATTTATGGCGCGGACGGCGAGATTACGGCGGTCGCGACCATTCTTACCGACGTCAGCGGTCTCAAGCAGGCGGAGGCA
>CAZQPC010000283.1:0-7082 GCA_964595005.1 uncultured Magnetovibrio sp. | reverse complement strand
AAGCCATTGCGGGGGCGGAATTGCTGCAAGGGGATTTTCTAGATGACGGCGCCCTGGAGCGATTGCTGACCGCATTGGATGGCCCCGCCGATATTGTTCTATCCGACATGGCCGCCGCGGCGACCGGCCACACGGCCACGGATCATTTGCGAATCATGGGCCTGTTGGAGGCCGCCGTCGATTTCGCTGGTCAGGTGCTGACGCCGGGCGGCACCTTCGTCGGAAAAGTTTTGCAGGGCGGCACGGAAAATCAGTTGCTGGCCGACTTGAAGCGGAATTTCCGCTCCGTGCGTCATGCCAAACCGCCGGCCAGCCGTGACGATTCGGCGGAATCCTATGTCATCGCGATGGGTTTTCGCGGCACGGAACCAGCCAACAACGGCGCACAATAAGGGCTTCTTCTCAGGCCATCCATGTCGCTTGGCATTCAACGGCATCTGTGTATGATGCGGCGTCAACCCGATATACCCCAAATGTGAGGTTGGCATGATCGAAATCCCCGAAGCTCTGACGTTCGATGATGTCCTTTTGGTGCCGGCGCGTTCCGAGGTTCTGCCGGCGCAGGCCGACACGCGAACCCGTCTGACACGTTCCATCGAATTGGGCATTCCGTTGATTTCGGCGGCCATGGATACGGTCACCGAAGCCAACCTGGCCATCGCCATGGCGCAGGCCGGCGGCATCGGCGTCATCCATAAGAACCTGGAGCCCGATGAACAGGCCGAAGAGGTCCGGCGGGTGAAAAAATTCGAAAGCGGCATGGTCATCAACCCACTGACCATTGGCCCCACGGCAACCCTGGCGGATGCCCTGGAGATGAAGGAACGCAATGGATTTTCCGGTGTTCCAGTGGTTGAAGATGATGGCCGGTTGGTCGGCATTCTGACCAACCGCGACGTCCGTTTCGCCGACAATCCGGCGCAGCCGGTCAATGAGTTGATGACCGTCCATAGCGTCGATCACCCTCTGATTACCGTCAAGGAAGGCATCGGCCGGGACGAAGCGAAACGGCTGTTACACCGCCACCGCATCGAACGCCTTTTGGTCGTTGATGATGATTTCAAATGCGTCGGGCTGATCACCGTGAAGGATATCGAGAAGGAACAGCATCACCCGAACGCCGCCAAGGATGACAAAGGCCAGCTTCGGGTGGCCGCCGCCACCGGCGTCGGCGATGCCGGTCTGGTCCGCGCCGAAGCGCTGTTGGATGCCGGCGTTGATGTCATCGTTGTCGATACGGCCCATGGCCATTCCACCGGTGTGCTGGCATCAGTCGAGAAAATAAAGAAGCTCAGCAATTACGCCCAGGTCATCGGCGGCAATATCGCCACCGGTGATGCGGCTCGCGCCATGATCGATGCCGGCGCCGACTGCGTGAAGGTCGGTATCGGGCCGGGCACCATCTGCACGACCCGCATGGTCGCTGGTGTTGGCATGCCGCAGTTAACCGCAATTATGGAAGTCGCCGACGTCTGTAATAAGGCCGATGTGCCCTGCATCGCCGACGGCGGCATCAAATATTCCGGCGACATCGCCAAGGCCATCGCGGCCGGCGCCGAATGCGTAATGATCGGGTCCCTGTTCGCCGGTACGGACGAAAGCCCGGGCGAGGTTTTCCTTTACCAGGGCCGGTCCTACAAATCCTACCGGGGCATGGGCTCCATCGGTGCCATGGCAAGGGGGTCGGCGGACCGCTATTTCCAAGACGAGGTCTCGGACAGTTTGAAACTGGTGCCGGAAGGCATTGAAGGCCGGGTTCCCTACAAAGGGCCCATCGGCACCATCATACATCAGTTGGTCGGCGGGCTGAAGGCGTCCATGGGGTATACGGGCTCGGCGACCGTGCAAGCGCTTCGCGAAAACGCCGAGTTCCGCCGCATCACCGGCGCCGGCCTGCGCGAAAGCCACGTCCACGACGTCACCATCACCCGCGAATCGCCGAACTACGGCAGCCGCAATTAGCCCGGTGTGATGTTCCGGATTATTAGGGTTTTGGCGCCGCGCCGCCGAACAGCCTGACGCCGCGTTCAACGGTATTGATGATCTGGGCCGCATCGTGGCCCAAGATTGCCGCTGGTAGGTTCACCTCGGTCCGGTTCCAGACCCCTTGATCAATGGCGCCCGAAGAACGCAATTCGACAATCACCGATCCGTTCGCCAGGCGCGCGCCTTTGATACGGGGCCATGGCCAAAACAATGCCCCCGGATAATAAAGCCGAACCCCGTCGGTATCTATGGTCGCTTCCGGAACCTGTCGAAAATACCTCCGCACCTCCCTGGCCAGCCGGAACAGGAAAAACAACGCAACGGCACCAAGAACGAAATAAATGGTGTTGTGTCGGTCGCCGCTGAAATAACTGGCCCAAGCCAGGGCGCCGGACACACCGAATATCGATCCGTTTATCGCCAGCGCCGTCCATCGGGACGCGACCGATGGATAGAGTTCCATCTGTGGGAAGCGACCATTTCCGTTGGTCGGACTGGGCGCCGATGATCGTTCATTTTCAGTCATTTGGGCAATTTCCAGACCACACTGCCGGCCCGAATCCCGGCGCGCCAATCGAACACATGGGTGCATGGCGGTCAAATGTAAACCGGCCGTCTCACCGCATGCCGGGCAACCGGCGCCCCAAATATTGACACGATGCCAGGTACAGCGTCCTATGCGGCCCTGCCTTCCCGCCATCAGTGGAACACGTTCAGATCATGGCCGACATTTCCGCAAACGCGGCCGCCTCTGCTGGGTACACATACCGCAAAGGCGTGTTTTTCGTCCTTATGGCGGGCGTCTTCTGGTCGACCATGGGGCTGGGGATCCGCTACATCGAAGTCGCCAACGTCTGGCAGATTCTGTTTTACCGCTCGATCGCGCTGGCGCCATTTCTGTTTTTGGTCGTCACCATCCGATCAAATGGGCATCCTTTGGCCGTCATTCGCAAAGTTGGGTTGGCCGGTGTTTTCGGCGCGGTCGCCCTGATCTTCGCATTCACGGGTGGGATTTACGCAATCCAGACGACGACCGTCGCCAATGCCATGTTTCTGTTTGCCGCGGCGCCGTTCTTTACCGCCCTTCTGGGCCGCTTGATCTTACGCGAATCGGTCCGCAAGGCCACCTGGATTGCCATGGCGGCTGCCATTGGTGGTATTTCAATTATGGTTTGGGAAGGTATTTCCCTAGGTCATCGCGACGGCAATATCGCGGCTTTGGTGTCGGCCCTGGGGTTTGCCGTGTTCACGGTGGCGCTGCGTTGGCGGAAGCTGGATGACATGCTGCCAACCGTATTCCTGGCCGGCGTCTTCGCCATCATCATCGCCGGCGCAGTCTGTGCTGGTGCCGGTTATACGCTGGATATCCCCCGGAATGATATCGGTATCGCGCTCACACTAGGTGTCTTTCAGGTCGGCGCCGGCCTGGCCATTTACACCTTGGGTTCGAAAGCCGTGCCAGCGGCGGAACTTGCCCTGCTTTCCATGTCCGAGGTCGTGTTGGGGCCATTTTGGGTATGGCTGGCATTGGGTGAAACCGCCGGTGCCTACACCTTGATCGGCGGCGCCATTCTGATGGCCGCCATCGGTGGCAATGCCCTTTCCGGCATGCGGCGGAAACCGACGCCAATTCTTTAAGGCATCCCGGTTGATGGCGCTGCGAATTTGAAAAAATTTTCGCCGCTTATTGAATTTTCGACACCCTCAGTTCGTAAAATGTCGCCGCCGGAACACTGCCCTTCAGCCGTGTCGATCGCCTGTTTACAAGGCCGCTAATCCGAAGATAGGTTTTGCCAAGGATAGTCTTTTGAGGTGTCACCATGGTCACAGCGATGGAACCTCAGCGGCGGGGGCGTTCGGCGCGCCGCCGCGAACGGCTGACGGCGCAAGAGCCGGGAAATGTCGAGACCCTACCGGCCTACGCCGGCGGCCGTTATCTTCCGCTCAGCGATGACGACATGCGGCGCATTCACGCCACGGTGCTTGACGTCCTGGAAAACATCGGCCTGATCAAGGCCATCCCCAGCATGGTCGAACTGGTCACCGCCAAGGGTGGCAGCCTGACCGACGAAGGCCGGTTGTTGTTTCCGCGCGACCTCGTCGAGGACGTGATCGCCGGCTCAAGGCGCAGCTTCACCTTGTCCGGCCAGTCACCCGAGCACGATATTGAATTGAAAAGCCAGGACGTTTATTGCGGCACCGGCGGTGCGTCACCGAATATCGTCGATTTCGAAACCGGCGCTTACCGTCAGGCTTTGCTGACCGACCTTTACGACATCGCGCGCCTGGTCGATCAATTGGAGCACATTCGCTTCTACTGGCGATCCGTGGTCGCCACGGACATGCCCCGAGCCAAGGTACTGGATCTGAACACGGCCTACGCCTGCATGATGGGTACCACCAAGCCCATCGGTGTCAGCTTCGCCAACGGCCAGCATGTGAAGACCGCCGTTGAGATGTTCGACGCCCGCCTTGGCGGTGAAGGTGAATTCCGCAAGCGTCCCTTCTGTACCATTTCATGCTGTCACGTCGTCCCGCCCCTGACCTTTGCCGAGGAATCCTTGGACGCCTTTGAAATGGCCGTGCGCCTGGGCATGCCGGTGCTGGCCCTGTCCGCCGGCCAGGCCGGGGCGACGGCACCGGCGGCCCTGCCCGGCGCCGTCGTGCAGGCGGTCGCGGAAACCCTGGCGGGGCTGGTGTTCGGCTACCTGATCGATCCCCGATGCCGGGTCATCCTGGGCACTTGGCCGTTCGTCTCCGATCTTCGGACCGGCGCCATGAGCGGCGGCAGCGGTGAACAGGCCCTGTTGATGGCGGCCTGCGCACAAATGGGAAATTTCTATGACCTGCCGACCTCCGTCGCCGCCGGCATGACCGATGCGAAAGTCCCCGATAGTCAATCCGGCGCCGAAAAGGGCTACACCATAGGGCTGGCGGCCCATGCGGGCGCCAATATGATCAACGAATCGGCGGGTATGCTGGCCAGCCTGTTGGGCACGGCTCATGAAGCCTACGTCATGGATAACGACACGCTGGGTGCCGTCGGCCGCACGGTGCGTGGCCTTGAGCTAAACGAGAACAGTCTGTCCATAGAAGTTATCCGCAACGTTACCACGGAAGGCCCGGGCCACTATCTGGGTCACGACCAGACCCTGGCCCGCATGCAGTCCGATTATTGCTACCCGAACGTTCACGACCGCATGACACCGAAAGACTGGGAGGAGGCCGGCGGCCGCGACGTGCGCCAACAGGCCCGCGACGTGACCTGCGAAATCCTTGGCCGTCACTATCCCGATCACGTTGACGAAGCGACCGATGACCGGCTCCGCGAGGCCTTTGATATCCGTCTCGACAGGGACGCCATGCGGCCCGGCAACGGGCGGTGGTAAAACTAAGGGGGTGACAAGCATGATCTCTCACGCGCGGGTCGTCGTTGTCGGCGGCGGCATGATGGGCTGCGGCCTGCTCTATCATTTGGCCGAGGAAGGCTGGACCGATTCCGTGTTGATCGAAAAGGCCGAGTTGACGTCCGGGTCCACCTGGCACGCGGCGGGCCTGTGTCCAAGTTTCGTCGGCAGCTATAACTTGGCGAAAATTCACCACTATGGGAACACGCTTTACCCGACCCTGGAAGAGAAGACCGGCCAGGCGACGGGCTGGCACGGCGCCGGCGGTATCCGTCTGGCCTTCACCGAGGTTGAGGTCGACTGGTTTCGCCATGTCGCCAGCTTCGCCCCCAATGTCGGCTTTCATATGGAAGTTATCAGCGCCAACGAGATCAAACACCGCCTGCCTTATATGGACGTGGACGGCGTGCTTGGCGGCGCGCTGACGACCTTAGACGGTCACGTCGATCCGGCAAGCTGCTGCAACGCCCTGGCCGCCGGCGCCCGGCAGATGGGGGCGACGATCATCCGCAATAACCGGGTAACGGACATCCGGCCGACCGCAAGCGGCGAATGGCGGATTGAAACCAAACAAGGCACGATCACTACCGAGCACGTGGTCAACGCCGCCGGCTGCTATGCCAAGCGTCTGGCCCTGATGTCCGGCACGGATGTGCCTGTGGCCAACATGCTGCACCAGTATTTTGTCACCGATACGGTGCCTGAGTTCGCCGCCACGGACGACGAGATGCCGGTGATCCGCGACCCGCGGGCATCGTGCTATTACCGCCAGGAACAACGATCGGGCATCATCGGCGTTTATGAGACCGACCCTATCAGCGGCGCCGCCGAAGCCTGGGCACCGGAAGGTTGGCCGGCATGGGATTCCGAAAGTGAGCTGTTCGATCCGGATTACGACCGTGCCATGCCGCATCTGGAAACGGCGCTGGCCCGCCTGCCGATTTGGTCCGAACTGGGGATCAAGCAGGTCGTCCACGGTGCGATCCCGCACACGCCGGATTCGACACCGTTGCTTGGCCCCGCCGCCGGGCTGAAGAACTACTGGATGTGTAACGGCTCGTCCATCGGTATCGCCCAGGGCGCCGGCAGCGGCAAATACCTGGCCCAATGGATGGTGCACGGTGATGCTGAAATCAACATGGCGGAGTTCGATCCACGCCGCTTCGGCGGTTGGACCGACACAGACTACACCCGCGCCAAGTCCTTCGAAGAATACAACCTCATGTATGCCCTGCCGGCGCCGGGCGAGGAGTTATACACGGGCCGGCCACAGCGCACCTCGGCGCTGTACGAAAAACTCAATGCCAAGGGAAGCGTCCATACGGCGGCCTTCGGTTGGGAACGGCCCAAGTGGTTCTCCGCCGATGGTGAGGAAGAACAATACGGGTTCCGCCGCAACAACACCTTCGCGCCCGTCGGCGCAGAATGCCGCGCCGTGCGCGAACGGGCCGGCATCATGGACATGTCGAGCTTCGCCAAGATCGACGTCCGCGGACTCGGCGCCGAAGACCTGTTGAACCGGGCCTTCGCCAACCGCATGCCGCGCAGAACCGGCCGCATCGCACTGACCCACGGGCTCAGCGACGGCGGCGGCATGGAGACGGAATGCACCATCACGCGCCTTGCCGCCGCCGTCGCTGAGCCCGTGGGTCAGCGCAATGCGGCCGGTTCTGCGCGGCATGCGGTTGG
>CAZQPC010000282.1:0-7108 GCA_964595005.1 uncultured Magnetovibrio sp. | reverse complement strand
GTGTTTTTGTCCTTCCTGCCATTGTCGCATTCCTACGAACATATGGCCGGACATTTCTTTCCGATTAGCATTGGCGCCGAGATTTACTACGCCGAGGGCGTCGAGACCCTTGCCGCCAATATGCAGGAAGCCCGTCCGACGATCATGACCGCGGTGCCGCGGCTATACGAAACCCTGCACCAGCGGATCACGCTGGGCGTGAAAAAAGCCGGCGGCACCAAGGAGAAAATGTTCATGAAAGCCGTCGAACTGGGGCGACAGAAATTCGAACAGCCCGGCTCGCTCGGCCTCATGGGCGGCCTTCAGGATGCTGTGCTGGACAAGTTGGTGCGCAACAAGGTGCGGGGACGCTTCGGCGGGCGGCTGAAGGCCCTGGTCTCCGGCGGTGCGCCCCTGAACCCCGACATCGGCATGTTCTTCACGGCCTTGGGGTTGACCCTTTTGCAGGGATACGGCCAGACGGAAACGGCGCCACTGATCAGCGTCAACCGCAAATCCAGCCTGAAACTGCATACGGTCGGCCCGCCGGTTCTGGAGACCGAGGTGAAAATCGGCGACGACGGGGAGATTATGGCGCGCGGCGATTTGACCATGCAGGGATACTGGAACAATCCCGAAGCCACCGCCGAAGTGCTTCGAGACGGTTGGGTGCACACCGGCGACATCGGCCATTTCGACGACGACGGGCATTTGGTGAT
Organism: uncultured Magnetovibrio sp.; assembly: GCA_964595005.1. Taxonomy (GTDB): domain Bacteria; phylum Pseudomonadota; class Alphaproteobacteria; order Rhodospirillales; family Casp-alpha2; genus UBA3470. Next base: position 6,410 of record CAZQPC010000282.1, on the reverse strand, counting down.
CACCGACCGCAAGAAGGACATCATCGTCAATTCCGGCGGCGATAACGTCGCCCCGCAGCGCGTCGAAGGCATTATCTGTATTGAGCCGGAGATTGCCCAGGCCATGGTCTATGGCGACAAGCGTCCGCATCTGGTAGCCCTGTTGGTTCCCGATGAAGCCTGGCTGAAGGAATGGATGGCTGAGGCCGGCAAAAAAGGCGATTTGAATGAACTGGCCAATGACAAGGAATTGCACAAGGCGCTGGGACCGGTATTGGACCGGATCAATGAAAACCTGTCGCCGATTGAGAAAGTGCGCCGCTACGTTTTCGCAAACGCGCCGTTTTCGATCGACAATGGGCAGATGACGCCAACCATGAAAACCCGCCGCCACAAGATCATCGAGGTCTACGGCGCGGCACTTCAGGCCTTGTACGGATAGGGTCGAATCCCATATACGAAGAACACACCGGCCAAATTTTGGTGAAACACCGTGAACGGGCCGGAAAATTGTGAGAGAATCGCCCGATTCGTAGACTGAGCGTCGAACGAGGACCGCTTGTGAAACATCGCAGTGACTATCGCACCGCCGCCGAAGAGGCCGTCGCCCATACCTTTGTCCCCGGCGCGGCATCGACAGAGGGCTTTGACCCGGAAGTCCGGTTGAAAGCGCTGAGCCCGCTGCCGATCCCTGACGCGGCGCCTGAGGGTGCGCCCCGGGTGATGCACGTCTCCATGTATTGCTACAAATCCTTCCCAGTGCGCATTTTCCACGTGCTTTCGTCAAAGGACGGGATCGAGTCGCATGCGGTGTTCTTCAAAAACAACTTCACCAACGATCACCTTCCAGTCACCGATAAGGAACTTCGGCTATTGGTCGATTTGGTTGAGGAAATCGACCCGCACCTGATCACCTTTTCGGTGCTGGCGCCCTACGTGACCGCGACCCGCAAGGCCGTTGACGCGATCCGCAAGGTGTCGGACGCGATGATCGTGCTGGGCGGCAAGTATCCGACCATTGCCCCGCATGAGGCCTTGGAATTTGCCGATTATGCCTGCAAGGGCGACGGCGATCTGATCATACTGCGGATACATGAGCGCCTCCGTAAGGGCCTGGACCTGAAGGGCATCCGGGGTCTTTGGCACAAGGACGACGACGGTCAGGTCGTCGACATGGACCAAGAAGCCCTTTACCAGGAAATGGATGACATCCCCTATCCGGCGATCGGTGAAATGGGTATGCATTTCATCGAGAAAGATTCCATCAGCGATGTCGATCCCGAATTGTTCGACGACGACATGCTGGTCATGGCCGGCCGCGGCTGTGTGTATCTGTGTTCCTTCTGCGTCAATTCCCTGCTTATTCCCATGAACCGGGGCAACGGGCGGTTTGTCCGCCTGCGCTCACCCGAACACGTCCTGGAGGAGATCAACTACCGGCTTGAGAAATGCCGACGGCCCAGCATCATCACCTTCAATGATGAGGTGTTTGGAGTTTTCGACGACTGGGTCGCCGACTTCGCGGCCTATTACAAGGCCAACTGCGACATACCCTTCGAATGCGAATTGGTGCCCAGGCTGGTCAAGGAAAACAACATGGAATTGCTTGCCGACGCCGGCATGGTCAGCATGCACTTCGGTGTTCAATCGGGCCACGATGACGTCCGCAACGACATCATGCACCGCCCCGGCAGCAACGATGAATTGATTGAAAAATCTGACATCCTGAAGCGGGTCGGGATCATCCCCCAATACGATATCATCCTGGACAATCCATTCGATTCGGCTGAAAGCCTGTCCGAGGCGCTGCGCCTGTTGCTGGCCTTCGGCACGCCGATCCAACTGAACACCTACAAGATGCAGTATTTCCCCCACTACCCGTTCACCAATATGGCCTTGGAGGCCGGCCACATAACGCCCGATCAGGTGACCGACGAAGGGATCGCCGATGCGGTCATGTACAACATGGTCTACCGGCCCAAGTCTCCGGCATTGAACCGCCGCGACTATCTTGAGAACTGCATTTATCTGATCCCTTGGACACAACCGTGGATCAGGCGGATTTTGGTAAAACTGCAGAAAGACCACAGCCCGATCCTTGGATTGGTCGTCACCGTGATTGCTAAAATCCGATACCTGCAGGACTTCCAACACGTCGGTTATGTGGTCTGGACGCGGCGCATTTATCTGGGCCTTCGCATGATTGCGCGCGGCGATTTCCGCGGCCTCAAACAGAAGATGGGCGATGTGTCGGAACGCGCCCGCTATGCCCAACCGAACACGGGGCGCATATCGGCGCGTTGAGGCGCTGCCGCCGCCTCTTTAATCGATGATCACCGCCGCTTCCTGGTATCCCCAGCAAAGGTATCGGTATGACATTTTGTTGGCGGTGACGAATTCCTTAAACGCCTTAAATTCGTTTTCCCGCCAATTGATGTGGTTGAAGTATTCGTCGAACACGATCACCGTGCCCGCGCCTATGCGGTCCGCCAGCAGATCCAGGACGGTCTTCGTCGAACTGTACAGATCGCAATCGACATGGATGAACGCCGCGGGCCCGCCGTTGTCATCAAGAAACGCCGGCAAGGTCTGATCAAAAAGACCCACATGCAAGGTGACATTACCCGGCACCTGGGGCCGCACGCCACCCGTCGAATAATGGCCCTTTTCCTCATGCCGCCCGGGCCAGTCCTCGGGCAGGCCTTCGAAACTGTCAAAGCCATGAACAGTCCGGCCCGTCTGGGCGGCGATAAATCGCAACGACTCACCGCCGGCGACGCCGAATTCAAGCACGCTCCCATCTTCGGGCATGCGGGACAGGGCTAGCTTTAGGGTTTCTTCTCGGGTTTCCATAATCATCGCGCCGGACATGTTTTCCGCCGCGTAGGTTGCCGATTGCCCCTGCGCGGCCAACAAGAGGACGCGTTTTGGGTGCAGTATCCGCCGCTCCGCGCGGCCGATAAGATGGTTCGAAAACCGGCGGAAAATGCGATCCAGATTGTCGCGTAGAAAACGTTTCATGTCTGCTCGCCCGATTGATCGATTGGCCGCCCATAGCCGCCACCTGAGGCCCCGAACAGGCGTCGCTTCCACGGCCGAAGTTTGGCTTTTGCGAAACGGCCGAGGGAAATGGATTCGACCATTCGGTCATTGTCTTGGGGACGTTCCATGAAGGTGGGAATGGAGAATAATTGCAATCGGCCAAGGCCGTCGGGTGTGGCGGGCCTGATCACGTCGACGCCGTGTGGACGGCTGCCGTCGAAGAACACCGCGTCGCCGGCGCGGACCTGGGAATCGACATCGATACGGCGGCCATGCCGATCCTCAATATGCAGGCCGCCATCAACGTAGTCGTCGCCCTTGAAAGTCAGCAGCAACATGAAGTGCCAATGCCGGCGTTCGTCCGCCCGGTCCTCATGAACCGCCAGCCAGCCGGCATCTGGTGGATAATAACTGGTGGTGATGTAAACGCCGTATCCATCGGTCTCAAAATATTCGCCGGCCCGCAAATCGACCCGGGCAATTCGGTTGCGCATGCGGCTGAGCCGCAGACCGACGTCGCGGGTCAGGTCCTGAATAGGCGGATTCCAGAGAAAATCGTAAGACCGGTACATGCAGCAATCATCGGATCGGTGAAACAGAACGCGGTTCTGCTCTCCCAAATGTGGCCCCCAGACAATGGGCGTCGGGTGCATGTCACGAGAAAACTCGCCCAGCCAAAACGCGCGAAGCTGGGCGATTTCGGCTGGCGCAATTATGTTTCGGGCAATACCAAATCCGTTGTCGGTAATCTCGTCGCGCAGCCTATCAATTTCTGCGGCGGCGTCATCATTGGCCGGCATGTCGGTAACGTCAGAAGCCATCAGTCCGTTCTCAATTGGTCACGTCGGGTTTCATAATGGCGAAATATTCGATGGCCAGCAATTGCTTGGCGCCAAGAGTGGTCCAAAAAAGGCGACGTCGCGGACCATCAATTGAAAAGCGCATTGCGCAAATACCGGACATAAGGAACCAATCCTTTGATATGGCTCCACAGTGCCCGCCCATAGGCCCGGCGCCCATAGACCCGGGAGGCTTCATCGACAATTTGAATTGATGTCGCGCCATAAGTGGTTGCCAGGAAGTCGCCGACGCTTGGCCGCTCAAGAATCATCAAGGCGTGATCGAAATACCCAAATGCCATGGCGATCAGCGCCGTTTTCAGCAATTTTTCGTGGTCTTCGTCGATGGTATGGGGATCGCGGAAATAGAGATAATCCCCGTGGATCAACTGGCCGCGCGCGTAGGGCGGTGAATGCTCGGAGATGTAGGGGTGGGCCACATAGCCCTCGCGACGCCAATGAACCGGATGGACGACATCCATCAACTGAAAACCGCTTTCCGAGAGCAAAAGGTCGATATCTCTGACCAGACCTTGGCCAACGCGTGCCGGCATGTGATTGGCTTCGGTCTTGATCGCCAAGGTATTGGCAAGCACCTCGGGCGCCGACTGAAAAACCCCGTATTCCGCGCCCTCTATATCAATCTTCAGGTAATCGATACCGTCACCGGCGGCTTCCGCGACGGCCGCGGTGAGGGTCACCGTATCCATCGTTACCGTTTCGTCCAGGTCGAAAAATTGCGGCTTGTTGAATTGCCGGCCCAACTCTGGGATGGGCGGCAGCAGGGAGGCGCCTTTGCGGTCGTGCGCGACATACAGATCCTTCCGGCCACCCTCGGCACTAATTCCGTGCGGCAGATAACTGGCCGATGCCCAACGCCCGTCGGGCGTCGTATTCAAGCGCTGAAACTCTTCCGGTTCGGGCTCAAACCCAACGGCATGGACGGCAAATGCCAGCGGCAGCAAATCTGACTGGAAACCGTCGCGGGTGCCGATATCGAAGTACGTCAAGGGATGGTCGCGGGCAATCCGTCCGGCAATAAGATCGCGAAAAATATTTTGCCAACTCATTTGCCGGTGCACCCGTTCTCAAACCCTTGGAACTGATCGGCGGACGGCCCAGGAAGTGGCTGGGGTACCAGGACTCGAACCTGGAATACTAGAATCAGAATCTAGCGTGTTGCCAATTACACCATACCCCATCGGATTTGTCCGAAGCCGGCCCGCATGCCGCCCCATACATAGCCGGCTCGGCGAAAAACACAAGGGCAGGCCATTTGCCGGTGATCGATGCCGGTGATACAGTCGTTGGTCACCAATATTCCGCCCATGACGGAGGGATTTGGGCCGATGGATTGGTCGGGGGCCGCCTTGTTCAAGGAAAAACATCATCGGTCGCGAAGCCGCGGCCATGAACACAAGCAACGCCGGCGCGGCCACCGCGCGCCGGCTTTTGCGGCGATCGATCTGGGCACCAATTCGTGCCGCATGCTGATCGCTCGGCCTTCCGACGGCGGGTTCACTGTCATCGACGGGTTCTCCCGGATCGTACGTCTGGGCGCCGGGTTGGTTCGGTCCGGTTCTCTGCAGGACGATGCCATGGATCGAACTCTGACCGCCCTTGACGTGTGCCGCCAGAAGATCGAACACCATGCGGCCGCTCAGGTTCGATGTGTTGCCACCGCTGCTTGCCGGCAAGCCGACAATGGCGATGAATTCATCGGACGCATTCTCACCAGGACCGGTCTTGCCGTCGAAGCCATTACCCCGCTGGAGGAAGCGACGCTGACGCTGGCCGGTTGTTCGCCGCTGCTGCGTTCAGGTTATACCCGCGGTATCCTGTTTGATATCGGTGGCGGCAGCACCGAAATTATGTGGTTGGATATTCCCCATCACGGCGCACCTGTGGTCCGCGACATGGTCTCCATGCCGATGGGCGTTGTCACCTTGGTCGACGAGTTCGGGCGCGGCAGGCTTGATCGGGACACGTTCGAGGAAATCGTTACCCGCGCCGATGACCGGCTGAAGGACTTCGACAGTAACAATGGAATTTCAGATGCCGTCGGTGACGGCCTGGTGCAAATGATCGGCACGTCGGGCACGATGACCACTCTGGGTGCGCTGCATCTTGGCTTGCCGCGTTATGACCGCGCCCGGATCGATGGTCTGAGCCTGGATTTGGTTCATGTCCGGTCCTTGGCGGCGCGGATTTCGGAAATGGATTATCGGCGCCGCCAGGAACTCCCCTGTATCGGCCGCGGCCGCGCTGATCTCATGGTCATGGGCTGTGCACTGCTTTCGGCCATCATCCGCCGCTGGCCGGCGGCGGCCGTGCGGATTGCCGACCGGGGCATCCGCGAAGGCTTGATCGCCGAGATGATCGAGGCCAACCGAAATCCGGACGTGGCGCAATCGGTCGCGCCGGCGGCCTAGTATCCCGGTTCTCACATTCACGGGAGTAATTATCCGGGTCCATAGAACACTAACTGTTTGAATCTAGTGTCCTGGTCCAGAAATAAGCGGTATTATATACTCCTGTTTTGTCAGGAGA
>CAZQPC010000281.1:0-7113 GCA_964595005.1 uncultured Magnetovibrio sp. | reverse complement strand
GTGGTCTTGGGTTGAAAAGATGTTGCAGGATACCCAGCGCACTTCGGCGCCCAATGCGGTCAACGTTTCGATCAACACGGCCGTCTGAATGGTCATGTGAAGCGACCCGGCGATGCGCGCGCCCTTCAAGGGCTGGCTGGCGCCGAATTCCTTGCGGATCGCCATCAGACCGGGCATTTCGATCTCGGCGATGTTCATTTCCTTGCGGCCCCAGTCGGCCAAACTCAGGTCGGCGACCTTGCAATCATCGAAGGGCATGCGGTGCTCCTAAAAATCGGGAAAGGTTGGTGAATTCCGTGGCCGGGGTGTAGCGCACCGGGGCGGCCAGGGCAAGGGTCTGGGAAGGGGTTAAGGCAATGTTCGGCATGTCCCGCCGGCGCGGTCGACAGATGGTCATGGGTATCGACCCTTCGGAGACTTTCTGTATAAATGGGTAGTGCGCCGGAACATCTATGGATTGGGCCGGCCGCAGCTAAGTTCTGACGGAGGAAATTGCCGCCCCATGAACCTCCACCGCCTTTTGCAAGCCCGTGCCGAAGCGGACCGGCCGGTCCGTGTCGGGCTGATCGGCGCCGGCAAGTTCGGCACCATGTTCCTCTCGCAAGCGCTGCATACGCCGGGCATCCAGGTGTTGGGCGTTGCCGATCTGGATGTTGAACGGGCCATGGCGAACCTGGCGGCCACGCATTGGCCCCGGCACCGCTACCAGGCCGGCTCGGCGGCCAAGGCCTTGGCCGAGGGGACCACCTGGGTGACCGATGATTCCGAGGCTTTGATCAACGCCGGCGGATTGGAAGTGGTGATCGAGGCGACCGGCGATCCCGACGTCGGCATCCGGCATGCCCTGGCGGCCATTGAGCGCGGCCGCCATGTGGTGATGGTCAATGTGGAGGCCGATGTGGTCGCCGGGCCATTGTTGGCGGAACGCGCACGCCAGGCCAATGTCGTTTATTCCCTGGCCTACGGCGATCAGCCGGCCTTGATCGTCGAATTGGTCGACTGGGCCCGCACCTCGGGCCTGGAAGTGGTGGCGGCGGGCAAGGGTACGCTGTACATGCCCGAATACCATGCCATCAATCCCGACACGGTGTGGGAAAATTACTTCGGCGAAGGCGGCGCCGCACGGGCCCGGAAATCGGGCATGAACGCCAAAATGTTCACGTCCTTCATCGACGGCACCAAATCGGCCATCGAAATGGCCGCCGTGGCCAACGCCACGGGTCTAACGCCGGCCCCGGCTGGGCTCGCGTTTCCGGCCTGCGCGGTCGAAGATCTGGCGGGCTCTCTGATCCCCGAAACCGATGGCGGATTGTTGCATCACAAGGGCCAGGTTGAGGTGATCTCCAGCCGGCGGCGCAGCGGCAACGACGTCAAGAATGACCTGCGCTGGGGCGTTTATGTGACATTTAAGGCGCCGACCGATTATGTGGAACGGTGTTTCGCCGATTATGGCCTGATCACTGATCCCAGCGGGCAATTTTCGGCGCTCTGGCGGCCCTATCATTTGATCGGCTTGGAATTGGGTCCCAGCATTGCGTCCGTTGCCCTGTTGCATCTGCCGACGGGCGCGCCGGACGGCTTCCGGGCCGATGTGGCGGCGACCGCGAAACGCGACTTGAAGAAAGGAGATACCTTGGACGGCGAAGGCGGCTACACGGTCTGGGGCCGGCTGATGGTGGCCGGTGATTCGCTCAGCCTGGGCGCCGTGCCGATCGGTCTGGCCCATGGCGCAACGTTGAAGAAACCGGTGGCCGAAGGTCAGGTGGTCACCTGGAATGACCTGGATCTGAGTGCCAGCTTGACCGCGTCAACCGCCTACAAGGTGCGTCGCGAGATGGAACAGACCATCGGCGCTTCGGCGCAGGGTTAGAGAGGCGCCGGTGATGACTGTTCCCATGGAGGCGTACCGCAGGCTTATTAGCGACGGTGACATCAATCCCGACCCCATTCAGTACCAGGCCATGGAGCGCCTGCAGGCCTTGGACGATACCCTGATCGATTATGGTTTGCAGATGGGGAAGACTGGTTGGCGGGCGCGGTTGAGCTTGGCTGGCCGGCGCATGGCGCCGCCGCAAGGCGTCTATTTCTTCGGCGGCGTCGGCCGCGGCAAGACCATGCTGATGGATCTGTTCTATGATCACTGTTCCATCGATGCGGCGCAAAAACAGCATGTCCACTTCCATGCCTTCATGCAGGAAGTGCATCGACGATTGCATTCCTTCCGCGAAGCCCAAAAAGCCGGCAAGATGGACAAGAACCGGGACGGCGTCGAGGCCCTGGCCAAGGTGATCGCCGAACGCGCCTGGCTTTTGTGCTTCGATGAATTCCACGTCACCGATATCGCCGATGCGATGATCCTGGGCCGCCTGTTCGAAGCTCTTTTCAAACTGGGCATTGTCGTTGTTACCACGTCGAACCGGCACCCGACAGATCTCTACAAGGATGGTCTGCAGCGCGAGTTATTCGTGCCCTTCATTGGTATGCTGGAAGAAAAACTACAGGTGTTCGAATTGGATAACGGGCTCGACTATCGCTTGGAGCGCCTGCGCCAGATGGACATTTATATTACTCCATCGGGCAGCGATGCCGACGCGACGCTGGATAAAGCGTTTGAGGAATTGTCCATCGGTGCCGAGGCGAAACCGCGTTCGTTTACGGTCAATGGCCGCCGGGTGGAAATGGCGAAAACCGCCGAGGGCGTGGCCTTCGCCACCTTTGACGATCTTTGCGCGCAGCCGCTGGGACCGGGGGACTATCTGGCCTTTGCCGAAACCTTCCACACGGTGGTGATGAAGGACGTGCCGAAAATGGGTCCGAAAAACCGCAACGAGGCGAAGCGCTTCGTGACCCTCATCGACGCCCTCTATGAGGCCAAGGTGAAATTTATTTGTTCCGCGGATGCCGGGCCAACGGAGCTTTACACGGAAGGTGACGGGGCGTTCGAGTTCGAACGCACCGTGTCGCGCCTGATTGAGATGCAGTCGCCCGACTATATGGCGCTGGCGCACGCCCCCGCTGCTTGAAGTGCCGGCCGCGTCTGGCGCCTATTTCAAGGTCTTCGAGTAAAGATATTCGACGGAATTTGAGGCATCCGCCCGTTTCTGTTCGCCGGGCAACCGGTTGTAGCCAAGGCGTTCGTAAAGGCGGTGGGCATCAGTGAAGCGGGTGTCCGTGTAGAGCACCATCCAGTCGGCGCCAAAGCCCTGCGCCGCTTCTTCGGCCAAGATACAGAGTTTGGCCCCCAAGCCGCGTCCCCGGGCCGCCTTGGCGACGTAGAGTTTATGGATGCGGGCATATCCCGGCGCATCGGCGGGTGCCACGGCGATGGTGCCGACGATGCCGTTATCCTTGTCCTCGGCGACCCAGAAGGCGCCGCCCAATTCGGCGTAGGCACTGGCCGGCGATTTGAGCTCCGGCTCCTCCTCGTCAACCAAAAGGACACAGCCTTCGTACTCGCGATAGCACGAATCGATGACATTGATGACGCTGTCGGCATCGGCGTCGGTGGCGGGGCGGATCGCGGGCATGGTCAGCACATACGATCAGTTGCGGCCGCTGAGGAGACCGCGGGTGATGACGTGGGCCTGAATCTCGCCGGCACCCTCGAAGATGTTGAGGATACGGGCGTCGCACAGCACTCGCGATATGGGATACTCCAGCGCGTAGCCGTTGCCGCCATGAATTTGCAGGGCGTTGTCGGCGTTCGACCAGGCGACCCGGGCGGCCAGCAGTTTGGCCATGCCGGCCTCAATATCACAGCGCCGGTCCGAATCCTTCTCACGCGCCGCGAAATAGCTCAGCTGCCGAGCCATCATGGTCTCGACGGCCATCCAGGCGAGCTTGCCGGACACCCGTGGGAAGGCGTAGATGGGCTTGCCGAACTGAATTCGCTCCTGGGCATAACTCATGCCCAATTCCATGGCGTTCTGCGCCACGCCAACGGCGCGGGCCGCGGTTTGGATGCGGGCCGATTCAAAAGTCGCCATGAGCTGCTTGAAACCCTGACCCTCCTGGCCACCAAGAAGCTGGCTTTCCGGAACCTCGAAACCGTCGAAGCCGATTTCATATTCCTTCATGCCGCGGTAACCCAAGACCTCGATCTCGCCGCCGGACATGCCGTCGGCGGGGAACGGATTGTCGGGATCGCCGGAGCGCGGTTTTTCGGCCAGGAACATGGACAGTCCCTTGTACCCCGGCTCATCGGGGTCCGTGCGGACCAGTAACGTCATCATGTCGGTGCGCGCCGCGTGGGTGATCCAGGTCTTGTTACCCTTGATTTTATAGACGCCATCGTGGAGTTCGGCGCGGGTTCTGAGGCTTCCGAGATCGGAACCCGTGTTGGGTTCCGTAAACACGGCCGTCGGCAGAATCTCGCCCGAGGCGATCTTCGGGAGATATTGTTCCTTCTGTTCCTCCGTGCCACCCATGCGGATCAGTTCGGCTGCAATCTCTGATCGCGTGCCCAATGAACCGACGCCGATATAGCCGCGCGACAATTCTTCCGTCACCACACACATGGCCGTCTTGCCCATACCCAGCCCGCCCCGGTGCTCCGGTACGGTCAGGCCGAAGACGCCAAGTTCCGACATCCGATCGACCACCTCCATGGGGATGAAGTCGTCCTTGAGGTGCCATTCGTGGGCGTAGGGCATGACCTGTTCGTCGACAAAACGGCGGAATTGATCGCGGACCATGTCCAACATCTCGTCGTCCAGGCCCGAATTGCCGTAATGACCATCGGCGATGAGTTCAGCGATTCTGGTCCGGACGTGCGAAGTATTTCCGCCGGCCCGCAGGCGCGCTGCAGCACCTCCGTCAAGCGGCTTCAAGTCTCCGGCGCCAAGGCCCAGGTCCCCGGGCCGGACGATCTCAACCTGGGAGATGGCAATACCACCGACGATTTGGTTCAAATATTCACCGAACGCGGCCTGCACCATAAGGTGTTCCAACTCGCCCAACTGGCCGGCGGCGTCAAGGCGCCGGGCCCAATCGAGCATCTGACGTAAGCCCTCCACATAGGTGGTCAGCCAGGCAAAGCCGTGGGCCGCAAATTGCTCCTCATCCAGACGTTGACTGTCAACTCGTCCGTCGACCGACACCTTGTCGGCGACGGCTCGGCGGGCCGAAGCCAACACGTCTTCCGAGAACGACAGGGCCTCGGCACAAATCTCCAAGGACCCGTCAAGGACAAGTGTGTCCGGCCCGGCTGGATTTCCATCCATTCCTATTCCCCCGATTACCCTTCGATGCAGTCCTCAACGGTCCGCCGCCCCGGCTTTAGGGCCTGGACCATGACAGCCATGTTGCCCGGCTTGTGCTGGTTGGCCAACATCTTCATGTGCGCGGCGGGGATGTCATCCCAGGAGAAAACCTCCGACATGCAGGGATCGATACGCCGTTCGATGACCAGTTGGTTGGCCTGAGACGCCTGTTTCAGGTTGGCGAAGTGGCTGCCTTGGATACGTTTTTGTCGCATCCAGACGAACCGCGCGTCCATGGTCAAATTGAAGCCCGTGGTGCCGGCGCAGAAAACCACCATGCCGCCGCGTTTGACGACGTTGCAGCTGACCGGGAAGGTTGCCTCGCCCGGGTGTTCGAAGACGAAGTCCACGTCATTGCCCTTGCCGGTGATCTCCCAGATTGCCTTGCCGAACTTGCGGGTCTCTTTCATGTAGTCGCCGAAGCCCTCGCCGTTGACTTCCGGTAATTGGCCCCAGCAATTGAAGTCCTTGCGGTTGATCACGGCCTTGGCGCCGAGCGCCATGACGAAGTCGCGCTTGTCTTCTTCCGAAATCACGCCAATGGCGTTGGCACCGGAAACGGCGCAAAGTTGTACGGCCATGGACCCGAGGCCACCTGACGCACCCCAGACGAGCACGTTGTGACCGGGCCTGAGAATATGCGGGCGATGCCCGAACAGCATCCGGTAAGCGGTCGCTAGGGTCAGCATGTAGCATGCGCTTTCTTCCCACGTCAGGTGCTTCGGCCTGGGCATGCACTGGCGGTCCTGGACCCGGCAAAACTGGGCAAAGGAACCGTCCGGCGTTTCGTAACCCCAAATCCGCTGCGAGGTCGAGAACATGGGATCGCCGCCGTTGCATTCCTCGTCATCGCCGTCGTCCTGATTGCAATGCACGACAACTTCGTCACCGACCTTGAACCGCTTGACCTTTGAACCCACGGCGTAGACCACGCCCGACGCATCGGATCCGGCAATGTGATATTCGGCCTTGTGGTAATCGAATGGCGAAATGGGTTTGCCCAGCGCCGCCCAGACGCCATTGTAGTTGACGCCGGCGGCCATCACCATGATCAGCACGTCGTGGCTGTCCAGTTCGGGCACGTCGACCACTTCAATCTGCATGGCGTCGACGGGATCGCCGTGGCGTTCCCGCCGGATGCTCCAGGCATGCATTTGTTTGGGGATATGCCCAAGCGGCGGGATTTCTCCCAGATCGTACAGGTCCTTTTTTACCTGCCCGGGATAGAGATCCACGACTTCGGCGGTATCGCCGGCCTCAGTGTCGTTGGCGGCTCGCACGGCTTCGGTCATGGTCAACTCCTCTGTGGTCTTCTTCATTCCTGGGTTGGACCTAGATACAGGCCTTTCACAAAAGCTGGATTGTCATAGACGGTTAAGGCTTTCTTCGCAATGCACAATTTGTTAAATTGCGTATGGTTATATTTATACGAAATAATATTTCGTATTGAATTGTTTAAAATCAATTACTTATTGAGACTCATTCCACATAGGGCTCGAATTTATGAAAGATAATTTCGCAGATGCAAAACTTCAGAGTGCAAGCGCGAAGGTCAACGTCAAGGATCGCCCCTGGCTGATTCGCACCTACTCGGGCCATAGTTCGGCCGCCGAATCGAACGCGCTCTACCGCAAGAACCTGGGGCGCGGCCAAACCGGCCTCAGCGTTGCCTTCGATCTGCCAACGCAAACGGGCTATGACTCCGATCATCCATTGGCCCGAGGAGAAGTCGGCAAGGTCGGCGTACCGATCGCCCACATCGGCGATATGGAGACGCTGTTCAAGGGCATTCCGTTGGCTGAGATGAACACCTCGATGACCATCAATGCGCCCGCTGCCTGGCTGCTGGCTT
>CAZQPC010000280.1:0-7147 GCA_964595005.1 uncultured Magnetovibrio sp. | reverse complement strand
CGGTATCCTTATAAGGGTCACCAACCGTGTCTCCCGTGATTGCAGCATGGTGAGCGTCAGAACCCTTACCGCCATGATTACCGTCTTCGATGTACTTCTTGGCGTTATCCCAAGCGCCGCCACCGGCGGTCATGGAAAGCGCCACGAACAACCCGGTAACGATGGTGCCCAGAAGCATCGCTCCTACGGCCGAAAATGCCGCGACCTGCCCGCCAATGGCGTTGATTAAGAAATACATGATCACCGGTGCCAGCAATGGTAACAGAGAAGGAATGATCATTTCCTTGATAGCCGCCTGGGTCAGAAGATCGACGCATTTTCCGTACTCCGGCTTCGCCGTGCCTTCCATGATGCCCGGGATTTCCTTGAACTGCCGGCGCACTTCAACGACCACCGCGCCACCTGCCCGGCCGACAGCCATCATGCCCATGCCGCCGAATAGATATGGCAGCATGCCGCCGATGAACAAGCCGATGACGACATACGGATCTTGCAGCGTGAAAGTCACGTTGAGGTCGGGGAAGTAGTGCTTGAGGTCTTCCGTGTAGGCGCCAAACAACACCAACGCCGCTAGGCCGGCGGAGCCAATGGCATAACCCTTGGTCACCGCTTTCGTGGTGTTGCCGACGGCGTCGAGGGCGTCGGTTGTCTTGCGGACGTCTTCAGGAAGGTCAGCCATTTCAGCAATCCCGCCCGCGTTATCCGTTACCGGACCGAAGGCATCCAGCGCCACCACCATGCCGGCCAAGGCCAGCATAGCTGTTGCCGCAATGGAGATACCGAACAAGCCGGCCTGCAGATACGAGATAATAATGCCGGCACAGATGACGATGACCGGAAGCGCCGTGGCTTCCATGGATACCGCCAGGCCCTGAATGACGTTGGTGCCGTGGCCCGTTTCGGAAGCCGCCGCAACACTACGCACCGGGCGATAGTCCGTGCCCGTGTAATATTCGGTGATCCAGATGATCAGGCCAGTGACGACAAGCCCGGTGATCGCGCAAATATAAAGCGCTGTACCGGTGACCTTGCCGGCGCTCATGGTATAGGATGTGTCCCACCCGATCATCTGGGAAATCACGCCGCCGATCAGGATCGCGGAAATGACCGCACTGGCGATGAAGCCCTTATAAAGCGCCCCCATGATCGAGTTGTTGGCACCGAGCCTGACGAACCAGGTGGCCGCCACGGACGCCAGAATGCAGACGGCGCCGATAACCAGCGGCAACAGCATCATGGTTTCCTGCGCGGCGCCGGCGAAGTATATGGCGCCAAGAAGCATTGTGCCGACCATTGTCACCGCGTAGGTCTCGAACAAGTCAGCCGCCATGCCGGCGCAGTCACCCACGTTGTCACCAACGTTATCGGCAATGACACCGGCGTTGCGCGGATCATCTTCCGGAATGCCGGCTTCGATCTTACCCACCAAGTCGGAGCCCACGTCGGCGCCCTTGGTGAAGATACCGCCGCCGAGACGGGCGAAGATGGAAATCAACGAAGCGCCGAAACCCAGGGCGACCAAGGCTTCGAGAATGTGACGCATGCCTTCCGCCGTATTCGGGTCGACCATACCGCGCAGGATCGTGTAGTACCCGGCCAGGCCCAATAGCGCCAAGCCGACAACCAGCATTCCCGTAATTGCGCCGGACTTGAAGGCGACGTCCAAGCCGCCCGCCAAACCTTGGCTACGGGCGGCTTCTGTGGTGCGCACGTTGGCTTTCACAGAGACGTTCATGCCGATATACCCGGCGGCGCCTGAAAGTACGGCACCGATAAAGTATCCGATGGCAACCAGCAGGCCCAATTTAAGGCCCAATAACACGCCGATGATGACACCGACCACGGCAATCGCGGTATATTGCCGGTTCAAGAATGCTTTGGCGCCCTCCTGAATGGCCGCCGCGATTTCCTGCATGCGTTCGTTGCCGGCTGGTGCCGAAAGCACGGATCTACTGGCATATATGCCGTAAAGCAGTGCGACCACACCACATAAAATAACCAACAGGTAAAGACTCATCCCGAATACCCTTCGTTTCCAGATTGACGCGCGGCTGCTGTGAAATTTTATTTCGCCGTTCGCGCCATGACGACCCTCGTCAAGGCTTGCGCCGGTCCACAACAGGGGTTGCGGCCAACGAATCGGCGGGAAAATGACAGAATAGGCCGCCTATTGCAACCAACCTTCGCGGCGGCATGAAAGTAACCGCGCGGGGGCCGTCAGCAACCAGTCGAACGGTATAAAATATAAGTGTTTTCAGGGACTTATCTTGCTGGCGTTTCGATGACCGACTGCACGAGGACGTCGTCGATATAGCCTTTGCCGAGAAGCCGCTCGCCGATCACCTTGAGGCGATCCTTCAGAATAACGACATCGAGTCGTTCTTTCTTCTTCAGTAAACGGGGCACGAAGCCGTGTAAGTCCTTGACGAACGCGTCGCTGACCTTGGTCAGGCGGCGCTTCAGGAAAATGGCATTATCCTTGCCACTGGTCTCCAGTTTGATCTGAACTTGAATGGTACCGGCAATCTGGCTGCCCTTAATTATTGGCAGCATCAACGGATCCATGTCGACGAAGATGGCCTCTTCTTTGGGTTCTTCCGGCTCTTCTTCTTTTGCCCCCGCGTCGGCAACTTCGAAGGGGCCAATGGCCAGCCATTTCATGGTCGCCACAGCACCGCCGGCAAGAATCAGGATCGCGGCGAACACCACCATTAGCTTTTTCACGTCGAAATCCTCTTAACCGCCAGTTTCCAAGACTCTATCACGTCCTCACCGGCACGAAAAACACTGGCCGTGTCAAAAATGCTGATAGCCTTCCTTGGGCACTTTCATATCGGCGCCATCACCGTCGACCAGGGAAACGTTGTCGCCTTTGCCGCGGCTTTCGAAAACCCGGCCTATTTCGGATACATTTGTACCGATTGTTGCCGCGATGGTTCGGAATTCCGCCACATGACCGGCTGGAATCGTAAATGCCAATTCATAATCGTCGCCGCCATTGTAGATGAGACCGTACAGATCGGGCGTCAGTTCCACGGCTCTTCGGGAGGCATCTGATAAGGGAATGTTGTCGGCATTAATCGTGACGTGAACGTTTGACGCATCGGCGAGATGGCGAAGATCGGCGATCAGGCCGTCCGAAATATCGATGGCTGCGGAGGCGACGCCGGAAATCGCCTGGCCAAGGTTTAATCGCGCCGTCGGTTCGCGGTAACGGCCGGTCAAGACCGCACGGTCTTCATCCGAAATCGGCGCCGGCATATCTTCGTCCAAAACCTTCAAGCCCAAGGCGGCATCGCCGATCGTGCCGGAAACAAATAGATGGTCGCCGGGGGCGGCGCCGCTTCGCAGCACAGCCATGCCCGGGGGAACTAATCCGAAAGCCGTGATATTCAGTGTCATGGGTCCTGGCGTTGCCACCGTATCGCCGCCAACAAGGTTCACATATGCCGCCGATTGGGCCGCGCCGAGACCGGCCGCGAAGGCTGCCAGCCAATCGGCTGAAATATCCCTGGGCCAAGCGGCAGCCAATGTATAGGCGTGCGGGGTGGCGCCCATGGCCGCCAGATCCGACAGGTTGACCGCAAGCAGCTTGACGGCCACCGATTGCGGCGGGTCGGTTCGCAGAAAGTGGACGCCGGCGACAATCGTGTCGGACGTAACAACGATATCCTTGCCTGGCGGTGGCGTGATGACGGCGGCATCATCGCTCAGATTGAAGGCGCCGGGTTCGCCCGCCGTCAGCGGCTCGAACAGCCGGGTTATCAGGTCGAATTCACCGGGCATGTCGGCCATGATCAACCCATAGGGTCAGCTGGCGCCTGTGCCGGCCAGTTCGTCGGCGCGAAACTGTTTCGCCAGGGCATCCAAGACGGCGTGTATCAGGGCCGGCTCATTGTCGCTGAAGAAGGCATGCGACAGGCCGACGTATTCTGAAATAATAATCCGCGCGCCAATATCGGGACAGTGTTGTATTTCAAAGGCGCCGGCGCGCAGGATGGAACGCATAAGCGTATCCAATTGTTCAACCACCCACGGTGAGTTGAGCAGTGGTTCGATGATCTTGTCGAGGTCATCGGGATTCTGGGTCACCCCATTGACAAGGCGTTTTAGGAATCGCTGTTCGGGTCCCGGTAGTTTCGGCGAATCTTCGGCCGCCGCGATGGCATCGGGGTCGTCATGATCGACGGGACTGGCGTCGGACCAGCGCCGTTCAAGGAATTCTTTCAAAACCGGTGTTGCCGGGGCGCCAACCATGTCAATTTCGTAAAGCGCCTGTACCGCGGCAAGCCTGGCGGCGCTGCGCCGCGCGACATTTCCGGTTCGCGCGCTCATCGCTGGATCAGCCGGAAATGGCGCTTCACTTCCATCATGCGCAGGCACGCTTCGGCCGCTTCGCCGCCCTTGTTCCTGCCGTCGACGGCGGCGCGGGCAACCGCCTGTTCACGGTTTTCGCAGGTCAATATACCAAACCCGAAGGCGATGGCGTATTCCGTGGCCAGATCCATCAGGGCACGGCTGGACTCACGGCAAACGTGATCATAGTGGTCAGTTTGGCCGCGAATGACGCACCCGAAGGCCAAGAACCCCGCGTAAGAACTGGAGCCAGAATGAAACTCCATCGAACGAAGCGCCATGCGTATGGCCGCCGGCAGTTCGAAAACGCCCGGAACCTCCAGGCGTTCATGGTCAAAGCCGGCGTTCTCCAGGGCTTGCACGGCGCCACGGGCGAGATCATCCGCAATGTCGGGATAGAACCGCGCTTCAACGATCAAGATGCGGGGGCGTTCGGGCATCTCAAGGGCTCCTAATCGGCACGATCAAGTTGGATCGGCTTTTGCTCGACAACGCGCAATCCGTACCCTTCCAGGCCGACGATGGTATGTTGGGTGTTGGACAGCAAAATCATGTCCCGGACCCCGAGATCGAGAAGTATTTGGGCGCCGACGCCATAGTCCCTGAGAATTTGACCGGGTTCCG
Source organism: uncultured Magnetovibrio sp. (assembly GCA_964595005.1). Lineage (GTDB taxonomy): Bacteria > Pseudomonadota > Alphaproteobacteria > Rhodospirillales > Casp-alpha2 > UBA3470. Next base: position 2,167 of record CAZQPC010000280.1, on the reverse strand, counting down.
CGTTCGGTTTGGGCGCCGGAGGTTGACCTAATTTGCGCCGGATCCGATCCGAGAGCGCCGTTGCATGTGGCTCGCGGATCAAGACGACGACGCCACAGTCCATTTCCGAGACCATTTTCATGGCGGCTTGCAGTTCACCGGCCTTGCCGCCGGACTGATCACCGAGGACATCGTTCAAGACATTCAAGGCATGCATACGGACGGGTACCGGCTTGCCGCTGTCAATGTCGCCTTTAACCAGGGCGATGTGTTCGGCGTAGGCGACCTCATTCGTGTAGACGATCATTCGAAAATCACCGCCGAAAGCGCTGTCGAGCCTCGTGTCGAGGCTGCGCGCGACAATCTGGTCGTGACGCAGGCGATAGGCGATCAGATCGGCAATGGTGCCGATCTTCAAACCGTGAAATTGGGCGTACTTAATCAAGTCCGGCATCCGCGCCATGGTGCCGTCTTCGTTCATAATTTCGCAGATCACGCCGGACGGGTTGAGACCGGCGAGCCGGGAAACATCGACCGCGGCCTCCGTGTGACCGGCCCGCACCAGAACCCCCCCTTCCCTGGCCTCCAACGGGAAAATATGTCCGGGGCAGACGATGTCCGGCGGTCCTTTGGAGGGATCAATGGCGACCGCCACGGTCCGCGCCCGGTCGGAAGCCGAAATGCCGGTCGTAACCCCGTCTTTTGCTTCAATGGAAACGGTGAAAGCGGTCTGGTGGCGCGACGTATTGCGGCGCTGCATCATCGGCAGTTCCAGATCGCCCAGGCGCTGCCGGGTCAGGGCCAGGCAAATCAAGCCGCGGCCGAATTTGGCCATGAAGTTGATGGCCTCGGGTGTCGCCATCTGACCCGGTATGACCAAATCGCCCTCGTTCTCCCGATCTTCGTCGTCGACAAGGATGAACATGCGGCCGTTTCTGGCGTCTTCAATGATTTCCTCTATGGAAGACAGATAGTCATTGTCGGCAACGGCACGCGCGATGTCCTGTTTCGATGCTTGAGACAATTTCGTTTCCCAACAATACGTTAAGCGCTGAAGTCCTGGAGTCTGGCAACATAGCGCGCCAGCATGTCGATTTCCAGATTAACCGCATCGCCGAGCTGACACTGACCCAACGTTGTCGCCTGCTGGGTATGCGGGATGACGTTGATGCCGAATACCGGGCCTTCCACCTCATTGACGGTCAATGACGCGCCGTCGATGGTGATCGATCCTTTCGCCGCGATAAACCGCCGGAGCGGCGCTGGCGCTTCGAATGACATGCGTTGGGAATCGCCGTCGTCGCGCAATTCTCTGAGGTGGCCGATGCCGTCCACATGCCCTGATACAATATGGCCGCCCAGTTCGTCACCGACCTTGAGCGCGCGTTCCAGGTTGACCGGCGTGCCGTCCTGCCACCGGCCTAGCGTTGTTTTCGACAGGCTTTCGGCCGACACCGTCACGGCGAACCAATCGCTGCCTTTGTCGACAACGGTCATACAGGCGCCGGAGCAGGCCACGGAGGCACCGATGGCCAAATCGTCCGTGGCAAAAGGCACGGTGATCTCCATCAGCGTGTCGCCGTCGGTGGAGATGCGCCGGACCTGACCAATATGGGTGATGATACCAGTAAACATAATGGCCGGTTCTAGGCGCCGGTGCGGCGCGTGTAAATCTCCAATGTGTCGGCGGCCAGAGGAGTGGACGATTTCAGGTCGAAAGCGGCCATGTCCGCCAAGTCGTCGACGCCGATGCCTTCGGTGGCGGCACGGCCGTCGCCACCCATGACTTTCGGTGTGCGAAACCAGGCGATGGCGTCGGTGACGCCCAGTTTAAGGAAACCGGCGGACACTTCCGGTCCGGCTTCAACCAGAAGGCGGGTAATGCCGCGTTCGGCAAGATCGTCAAGAACGGCGGCAATTTGCACCCGCCCGTTGCCGTCGGCGCCAACGGTTCTCTCAACGACGCCAACTGCGGACAAGTCATCGTTCGTAGGATCTACCGCATAGCGCCAAACGGGAATATCGTCGGCGGTCTTAACAAGCGCGCTATCGGCGTCCAGCCGTCGGTTACTATCGAGAACCACCCGGACTGGAGAATATTGTTCTAATCCCGCCAATCGGCAGGTCAGGCTTGGGTCGTCCGCAAGCACCGTGCCGATACCGGTGAGGATGGCGTCGTGGCCAGCCC
>CAZQPC010000279.1:0-7173 GCA_964595005.1 uncultured Magnetovibrio sp. | reverse complement strand
CATGTCGGCGATGCAGACATCACACCATGCACGTTCGCTCAAATTATTGTGATCGGAAAGGGCTTGGGGGCTTGTGTCACCGGGGTTGCCGGGCCAACGTCGTGGGATCGACCCGCTCATTGGAGCCCATCAAAGCGATGTCAGAAAAACACTTGGACTTGAAAGGCTTGGCCTGTCCGTTGCCCGTTTTGCGGGCCAACAAGGAAATCCGCAAGTTGGGACTGGGCGATATGCTGATCTGCGAAGTGACCGACCCGGCCGCGCCTGCGGATTTTGCAAACTTCTGCGAAAGTGCCGGGCATGAGCTGGTGTCTTGCGTGGAGAGAACTGAATCTTGGACCGTGACGGTCCGCAAAAGCGGCTAAACCGGCTTACCTATTCGGCGGCGCTTTTCTGCAACGCCGCGGGATCGATGCTGCGGCGGCCTTCCAAGAACCCGGCGAACAGGGCCAGCAATGGCGGAATGATCCCCAATGTCAGGAGTGCCGAAAGGCTGAGCCCGCCGACGATCACGGACCCGAGCCCACTATAAAGCTCCGACCCGGCACCCTTGAACACGACCAACGGCAGCATCCCGAAGACACTGGTCAGGGTCGACATGAAGATCGGGCGTATGCGATTGCGGGTTGCCTCCAAGACGGCGTCGTGAACCGCCATGGCTTCCGAACGAATGTGGTAGAGGGTTTGGTGGACAAGTAAAATGGCGTTGTTAACGACAATGCCAATCAAGATGACGAACCCCAGCATGGTCAGCATGTCCAGCGTCTGAAACTTTATGAGATTGAGCAACGCCAATCCTAAAATGCCGCCGGCTGTCGCCAGGGGCACCGATAGCATGATGATCAACGGATAAATAAAACTCTCAAACAAGACCGCCATGACCAGGAAGACAATGACGATGGCAATCATCAAGTTGATCGTGATGGCATCCCAAGTTTGTAGCAATTTATCGGCGGCACCCGTCATCGTGAAACGAACGCCCGGCGGCAGGCCTTCGGCTTTTAGTTCGTCGAGGACCTGGGTCTGCAGAATGTCGAGAACGACCTCAAGGGGCATTCTTCCCGGCGGCTGGATTTCCAGGGTCACCGTGCGCTCGCGGTCAATATGTCGTATTTGGGTCGGGCCAGTGGTGACCTGGATATCGGCCAGTGAATTGGCGGCGACGATCATGCCCGAAGACGTGACCACCGGCAGCAGGGCGATCCCCTGAGTTTCCTGAAGGGCCGGGATGGTGCCCTTCAGCATCAAATCAACGCGTTTCGATCCAACGGTGATTTCGGCAACCCGGAGGCCATCATTGAAGGCGTCCAAGGTGTCGCCCAGTTCACGCGCCGTGACGCCGTTGTCGGCAAGCTTCGTGCGGTCGGGAACGACGCGCACCTCGGGGGCGCCCAATTCCAGACCCGGCCGCGGGCGTATCTGGGTGCCCTGGCTGCGTGGCAGAATTTGATTGACCTTCTGAAAGGCGCGCAAGGCGACGTCGAGGATCTGTTCCAACTCGGGTCCGGAGATGTTGAGCGAAATCGACCGGCTGCCGCCGATACCGCGCCCGAACAGAGAGCGCTGTTTGACGAAACCCAATGTTCCCGGTTCCTTGTAGACGGCCTTGCTCAAGATCGGGATCAACTCTTTGACCCGGGATGGGTCCGCAGCCTGGGCACCGACTATGGTTCGGCCCCGGAAAGCGACGAAGAAAAATCGTTTTAACTTCGGCGGCCCATCGGGATCGGACGCTGCCGCGGAATCATCGGACAGCAATGGTTGAATTTCTTTCTCAAAACTGCCGGCAATCTGCCCGGTGGTTTCCAGATTGTAGCCCGGCGGCGGGACAAGAAAACCGAGGATCAGATTGCGGTTACCGTCTGGCAGATAATCAAGCTTGGGCAGGAAAAAGATCGTCGCAAGTGCGCCGGCGCCGCACAGAACACCAACCACTGTGAGGCTCAAGGCCGTGCTTTTGATCACCCGGCGGGTAAACCCCAAGGTGGCCCGGACGAACCATTCGGCCGCGTCGTCGATGATCGGGATTCGTAACCGGGCCTTGCTCATTTCTCCGACGCCGCCAAGCAGCCGGTTGGCAAGGGCCGGGATGACGGTGACGGCGACCAGCAATGACAATAAGACGGAAACCGAAAGGGCTACGGCAATGTCGCGGAACAGCTGACCCATTTCCAATTCCATCAACAGGATCGGAATGAACACCATGACGGTGGTCAAGGCGGAAACCAGGACCGCCGACCAAACCTGGGCGGCGCCCTGGTAGGCGGCCTCGCGGCGTTTCAAACCTTGCTCGCGGAACCGGTAGATATTTTCCAATACGACGATCGCCGCGTCGACAACCATACCGACGGCAAAGGCGATGCCTGCCAGGGAAATGACGTTGATCGAACGGCCCATGGCGGCCATGGCGACGAAGGCGCCGATCACCGAGACCGGAATGGCCAGGGAGACCACCAGCGTCGCGCCGCCTGAGCGCAGGAACAACAACAACATGAACGCGGCCAGGGCACCGCCGATAAAAATACTCTGCTGCACGAGGCTGATGGACGAATCGATATAGACCGTTTCGTCATAGACTTGATGAAGTCTTAGTTTTTGGTCGGGCAGGGCGCCGCCGTTCAGTTCCTCAACGGCAGCCCGGATTCCCCGCATCACTTCGATGACATTGGCGCCGTTCTCGCGGACTACGTTGAGGGCCATGGCCGGCTGTCCGTTAAACCGGATGCGGGCCGTCGGTTCCTTATTGGCGAAGCGCACATCGGCAATATCGCCGACGGTAACGCGCGCAATGCGGCCGGAGCTTGCCTCGACATTGGTGCGCAGCATGACACTTCGCACGTCGCTCAAACGGCTTAGCTCACCTTCCGTGCGCACCACGTAGCGACGCTTGCCCTCATCCAGGTCACCGGCCGACACGGACGCGTTGGCGGCCCGCAAGGTTCGCAACACCTCTGAAACGGTCAGGCCGTAGCGGGCCAATTGTACCGGATCGACGACCACTTCCATCTGGGTCGGCGATCCACCGTAGACGTTGATGCGTGAAACGCCCGTCACACGTTCCAATCGGTCCTGGATCACGTCCTCGGCGAAATCACCGTAGGTGTGCATGGGCAGATCGCTCTTGACCGTCCGGATCAATACGAACCAGGCGATGGCATTGTCATCGGAACTGGACGTCCGCATGGTCGGTTCGCTGGCCTCGGCGGGGTAGCCATTGACCCGGTCGAGGCGGTTGGCGACCAAAAGCAGGGCGCGTTCCATATTCTGGCCGATGCGGAATTCCAAGGTGATCGTTCCACGACCGTCCTCGGAACTGCTGATCATGTCATCCAGGCCCTCAATACCCCGCAAAACCTCTTCCTGACGGTTGACGATTTCGCGTTCGATTTCGGCCGGCGCGGCGCCGGGCCAATTGGTGCGCAGGCTGATAATCGGTTTGCGCACATCCGGGATGAGTTGGATGGGGATGGATTGCAAGGCCACCAATCCGAACAATATGACCATGAGGACGGCGGCGATGATGGCCACCGGGCGCTCAATGGCAAGTCGAATCAGGTTCATTGCCCCCGTCCCGCTTTCTTATCCATCTTCTTCGTATTCGGTTTGGCCGATTGGTCCGTTCCGGCGGCCCCCGGCGGCGGCCTAAAGGTCAACGGCGCGCCCGGACGAAGGCGTTCGTTGCCGCGGATCACGACAAGTTCTCCCGGTTTCAATCCGCGCACCACTGAAAACCGCGAGCCCGTCGCCTCGCCCAGACCGACAGGCCGGAATTCCGCCTTGTTATCTTTGACGACAAAGACAACCCGCTTGCCCTTTTTGGTGACTACGGCATCCTTATGGACGGTGATAACATCGCGATCCTCGCCGGCCGGCAACAGCAACGTCACCGACTGGTTGGCCGCGACCTGAGAGCTTGCGGTGCCAAACGCCGGGATAAAACGCACCGCACGGGTCCGGGTCCGTGGATTTTCCTCAGGCACGACAGCACGAACGGCGGCATCGATTTTGGTTTTATCCTCGAGAACGGCCGAGACGATGGTATCGGCGGTAAGTCCGACGGTGCGGATCGCCGGCACGTCAGCCTCGATTTCCATACTGAGATCGTCGATGATTGTTGCCACTGGTGCGCCGACGCCGACATAGGCGCCGACCTCGGCATGACGTTTCGAAATGACGCCGCCGTAGGGCGCCCGGATTTCGGCGTCGTGAAGGCTGATGCCCGTGAGTTTCAGGTTGGCGTTGGCCATTCTTAGTCTGGCGTCGGCTTCGGCAACGCCGCTCTCTGCAACCGACACCTCCTGCAATTTGTCGTCCATTCGGGCCTGCGAGAACGCAGGAGATTTCTTCAGTGAATTTAGGCGGGCCAACTCCTGTTGCAGCAATTTTATTTGACGCTTTTTCGTCCGTACCTGGGCCGCGAAATTGGCGACTTCCGCGCGTTTCAAATTATGCTGCCATTGCAGGCGTTCCTTCAGTAGGACGGCGATCAAATCGCCTTCCTTGACCCGGTCGCCGACGTCGACGCGAAATTCTCCTATGGCACCCGCGACCCGCGTCGCGACGGCGCCCGATCGGCGGGCCACGAAACGACCTAAGACGGGGACAGTCTGGCGCATGGGTTCCTTGCGGACCATATCCACAACAACGCGCGTGGCCCGCTTTTTGCCGCCTTTTCCACCAGGTTTACCCTGGGCATGGATAGACGTCGTCCCCAGGACCACGGCGAGCGCCAAGGCGGCGCAGAACGCCAGATATCGACGGCATGAGGGTAATCGGCTCTGTTTCATCACTGGTGGGCAACCCAGGGCAGTTTCCATTGGTCGGGAATCCTAGCGCGTCTTCTCAGTGTAATCGATTGCAATATGGTCAACGGCGGCTTTTCTTTCCGGTTTCGATCACAATTCCGGGCTGGACCGTCCGCGGGAGATTAGGGAAAATCCCAGGCGGGAACAATTCATTTGACGCGAAATCACAAGTGTTTGATTTGTCACGAACACCTTGGCAGCGGCGCGTCGCATCCCCACAATAGGAATGTTATGAGTGCTCTGCAATTCTCAATTAGGGCCGCCATCATTGTAGTTGTTTGGCTGACTGGCGGGCCAGCGTCAGCCGACCTGCTCGGCCACGGCGGGATGGTGCGGACTTTGGACTTTTCGGCCGACGGCCGACGTCTCGTCACCGGAAGTTTCGATTTTTCGGCAATTGTTTGGGATTTTGAAGAGCAACGACAACTGGCAGTCCTTGACGGCCACGAAGGACCCGTCACCAGTGCGCGGTTTCTGCCCGATGGGCGCATTCTTACCACCAGCGATGACCGGCGGGCCATCATCTGGGAGATTGCCGGAAAGCAACCTCGGGTTGCTCATGAACTTATCGGCCATTCACATAAAGTCATGGCGGGCGCTATCTCCGGCGACGGCCGCATTGCCGTCACTGGTGGATGGGACAAGACGGTCCGATTGTGGGATACGTCAAGCGGCAGGGCCGTTCGGACCATTCAGCTGCCTGTTCCGGTCAATGCGGTGTCGTTTGCCGAAAACGATGAGACCATTGCCGTTGGCGGCCACGATAATTTAATTCGTCTTTTCGACGTTCGTTCGGGTCGGGCCTTGGGTAAGTTGGCCGGTCACAAGATGGGGATCACAGAACTCCGTTCATCGCCGGACGGCAAGCGCCTGCTTTCGTCCAGCATCGACAAGACACTACGATTGTGGAATTTGCAGAAGCAAAAAGCGATCCGCGTTATGGAGCGCCACGAGTCACAGGTGTATGGTGTCCGCTTTTCACCCGATGGCCGTTTCGCCATATCCGGCGGTGGGGACGGTTTCATCATTATATGGGAATTGACCACGGGTAAACCGATCAAAATCATTAAGGCACATGAAAAAATCGTTTGGGCTGTTGCGGTGTCACCTGACGGCAGGTTTGCCGTTTCCGGAAGTTCTGATGATTCCGCGCGGATATGGCATATCGCTTCAGGTGATCGGATTGGTGCCGTCGACACCCCGGAAAATGAGCCCAAACCGTGGCTAGATAGCGATCATCCAGGGGCCGGTTTATTCAAAAAATGCGCACGTTGCCACGCACTAGGCCCGAGCGGTGTGCGCCGGTCCGGTCCGCATTTTAAAGACCTGTTTGGCCGGCGCGTGGGTACGGTGCCGGGGTATCGGTATTCGAAAGCCCTTGAGGGTCGCGATTTCATCTGGGACCGGGAAACATTGTTCAAATTGTTTGATCAGGGGCCGGATAAATTTCTTCCCGGCACCAAGATGCCGGTGCAGCGGGTGACCGACCGGGAAAAACTCACTCATCTTGTCGATTATCTAAAAGAACTGACCGGTTCCAAAGCGTCACATGATTGACGGCTTTGCCGGCCCACCTCGCCTTGGAGGCTGACCGATGACAACGTATTTGTACTCCCATCCGTCTTGCGTCGGCCACGACCCGGGTCCCATGCATCCGGAATGCCCCGATCGATTGCGCGCCGTGCTCGATGGATTGGATGATGAAGAGTTCTCGCATTTGCGGCGTGAAGAAGCGCCGGAAATCGATCTGCGGGTCGTCGAGATGGTTCACAAACCCTATTACGTTGAGAAGGTCATCGAAAACGTTCCTCACGAAGGACGCGTTCATTTGGATCCCGATACGGCCATGTCGCCGCAATCGGGAGAGGCCTCGCGCCGCGCATCGGGAGCCGCGGTTGAAGCTGTCGACCGCGTCGTCGCCGGCGACGCGAAAAACGCGTTCTGTGCGGTTCGGCCGCCCGGGCACCACGCGGAAAGTTCCCGCGCCATGGGGTTTTGTCTGTTCAACAGTGCGGCAATCGCAGCCTTTCATGCCCGCAGCGCCCACAAAATGGACCGCGTCGCGGTGATTGATTTTGACGTCCATCATGGCAACGGCACGCAACACAGCTTCGAACAAGAAGCCAATTTGTTTTACGGATCTTCCCATCAGTGGCCTGCCTATCCGGGGACCGGTCAGGAGGCTGAAACCGGGTGCGCCGACAATATATGGAATGTACCGCTGTCGCCCGGTGCCGGTTCCAAGGAATTTCGACAGGGTTACGAAAACCGCATTCTGCCGGCGTTGTGCAAGTTCGATCCTGATTTGTTGATAATTTCAGCTGGATTTGATGCTCACGAACGTGACCCTTTGGCCGAGCTTCTGGTG
>CAZQPC010000278.1:0-7197 GCA_964595005.1 uncultured Magnetovibrio sp. | reverse complement strand
ACCGGTATTGCTGGCCGTACCCGACGAGATCAGCACGACAGTCATCAAAAACATTCAATCGAACCCGCGGACCCGTTTCGGCCGCTCCATACCCTATGTTTTGATCGGCCCCGATACGCTGGGCAAGGCGACGCTGTTGCAGGCCCTGTCGGAAATGCAGCGCGGCCGCTTCGGCAAGCAGAACCTGACCGAAGGCATGCCTGTGGTGGCGCCGTTCCTGGAAGATGTGGCCAATCAGCAGGCCCGCGATTTCCGGCACGCCTATATGACCCGTTACGACAGTCCGGCCAGCGTCATTTCAGGCGGCTTTCATGATGCCGCCGCGGTGGTCGGCCGTGCCCTGGATCAACTGGTTACGGACCCGGCCGATCTCAGCGCGGCGCGCAAGGAAGTGCGCGACCACCTGGCCCGCATCAACAGCCCGGACAAGTCGGTGACCGGCGTCACGGGCCCGCTTTATTTCAATCGCGACGGCAACGCCATCAAGACCGTGCCGATCGGCGTCTACCGCGATAACCGCCTGGTTTCACCGCCGGTCCAGCTGAGCCCCGTGTTGTCGCCGAAGGGGCAGGGCTCACAAGCCATCTATCAGATCGCCGGCGGTTATTTTACCCCGACCCGCATTGTCACCACCGGCGTGCAAATCAATAAGATCCGGGCCATTGACCTGGACAAGCGAACGGCGGTGATGGATTTCAACATCTGGTTCCGCCACCAAGGCAAACTTGATCTTTCCACCATTGAGTTTCCCAACGCCGTCAAGCCGATCAAGCTGGGTGAGCCCGTTGAACAGCGTGAGACCGATGGCCGGTTCTACAGCCTTTATCACGTCGAGGGGACGTTCGGCACCGACTATCTGGGACCGGTCGGCGCCTTTGGTGAGCGGATGATCGGGTTTCAGCTGCGCCACGGTGAGTTGAACCGCGAGCGCCTGATCTTGGTCCCCGACCTGGTCGGCATGGACATGGGCCGCACGGACACCCTGACCGAACGCGTTGCCCGCATGACGGCCTTTGATGAAGACGCCCAGCACCGGGTTGACCGGGTCAGCATCTTCCTTGATGCGGAAGCCGTCGCCCTGATGGGCAACCCGGAATTCGTCGGCAAGAAGATCGAAGGCTACTCACGGATTAACGTCGGCGTCTGGATGGCACCGACGGATGTGTCTTTCCGCAGCATCATCGACGCCGGCGTGGCGCTCAGGGTATTTCTTGTGTTTGGCCTGATCGGCGGCCTGATCGGCATCATCGCCGACCGTTACCGCGGATCAGCCTGGCGAAAGTGGTTGTGGTTCCCGACCGTCATTGTCGCCTTCGTGCTTCTGGTGACCAGTGAACCGGCCCTGGTCGGGTTGTTTGTCGGCCGTCTGAAAAGCCCCTACCTGGCCGGTCTGACGCCGACGGCGGTGATGGTTTTGTGGTGGTTCGGGCCGGCCTGGCTGTTGAGCCGGTTTGTCGAATTGTTCATCTGGGCGCCCCTGGAGATGCGCACCAAGCGCGATATCCCGCACGTCGTCAGGTCCTTTGCGGCCGGCGCCTTCTACGTTCTCGCCGGCCTTGGCGTCATGGCCTTCGTCTTCGACCAGAAGGTGACAAGCCTGTTGGCCACATCGGGCGTCGTCGCCATGATCATCGGCCTGGCCATTCAAATGAACCTGTCGAATGTCTTTTCCGGCATCGCCATCAACCTGGAAAGGCCGTTCCGCATCGGCGACTGGGTGCGCGTCGTCAATCATGAGCCCGGCAAGGTGGTTTCCATCACTTGGCGGACGACGCGGCTGGAAACCATCGACCGCAATATCATCTGTATCCCGAATTCCGTGGCCTCTGATTCGTCGCTGGAAAACCTCAGTTATCCGACCGAGACCTATCGTTCGGAACTGATGGTCCATGTGGACCCGGGCGCGAAGCCCGAATGGGTCGAGAAAATCCTGTTGGACGCGGTCATGTCGTCGGCCGGGGTGCTGCCTTCACCGATACCGATGGTGCACTTCGAAGGCGTCAAGGACTGGTCCGCGGCATACGCGGTGCGGTTCTTCTGCCCCGATTACGAAGACAGTATCGCCATTGAGGCGGCGGTCTGGCGTGACATCGTCCGCAACCTCAGATACGCCGGGTTTGAATCGGTCATTCACGAGGAGTTTACCCTGTTCCACCTGGGCGAAACGGCGAAGCGGTCCGGCGATCTGGCGCCCATGCTGATCAACGATGTGGAGGTCTTTGAGCCCTTCGGCAAGGTTGAAAAGAACGAATTGTGCAAAATTATGGCGCGCCACCGGTTGGAACCCAACCGCACGGTGATCGAACAGGGCGATGACGGCGACAGCCTGTTCATCATCGCCGAGGGTGCCTTGAAGGTTGAAATCGAACTGGACGACGGCAAGATTCTGGAAGTCAGCCGCCTCGGGCCGGGCGATTTCTTCGGCGAAATGGCACTGTTGACCGGCGAAAGTCGCGGCGCCACGGTGAAGACCGTGACGCCTTCACAAATCTTCGAGATCGCGAAGAAGGATATCGAGCCGATCATCCGCGCCTTCCCCGGAATCACTGAGGATTTGTCGCAGATCCTGACCCGGCGCGAGTTGGACAACCTGCGCCGCGCCAACGAACATTATGCGTCCCTGGATGAGGAAAAGTCCCTGGCCAGTCTCATTCTCAGCAAGATCAGCAATTTTTTCAGCCGTCCCGCGCCGACCGCCGTGCAAAATGCCGAGAAATCGGCATAGGGGATATTTTGCGGCGTTCAGTTGGCAGCTGACGTGGCACCAAGTCAGCTTTTCAGAAGCCTGATCTCAATAGGGCCGGTCGCCTTTGACGGTGACCCGGAAGCCTGAGCGCGTTGCCGGGAAATAGTCCCAGATGGCGTAATGCTGAACGCAGCGGTTGTCCCAGAATGCGACGCTGCCGGGACGCCAGGCGAAGCGCACCTGAAATTCGGGCTTCGCCACATGCTCATACAGCATCTTCAGCAAACCGTCGCTTTCCCACCTCGCCAGACCGTTGATGTGCGCCGTGAAGATGCGGTTGACGAAGATGCCTTTCTTCTTGGTCACCGGATGGGTGCGGATCACCGGATGGTCGGAGTTCACATATTCCTGCCCCGCGTCATCGACATCCAGATGCTGATAGCGTCCGCGAAAGGCCAGTTCACCGCTGTGGTGTGCCGTCAGGCCGCCGAGAAATTCCTTCATCGGTTCGGAAAGGGCGTCATAGGCCGCGTACATGCTGGCGAACAGGGTGTCGCCGCCGGATGCAGGCACGCTATGCAGATGCAGGATCGAGCCCATGGGCGGCTCAGCGTCGCTGCTGACATCCGTATGCCAGTCCTCGCCGGCGATGCGTTTGGTGTCGCCGTCCGCATGAATGGGGATCACCTCGGGGTGACCATCCGGGCAGGGATGGCCGGGATGGATGTGCAGATCGCCGAACTGGCGCCCGAACGCCTTGTGTTGGTCGAGCGTCATCTCCTGGTCGCGGAAAAACACCACCTGATGGGTCATCAAGGCGTCGTGGATGGCGCCAAAGGTGGATTGATCCATGCTTTCGGCCAGTTGAATGCCGGATATCTCCGCCCCGATCTGGGGGGTCAGGGGGGTGATCTCAATGTTGGTGCCAGACGCCGTCATGGTGCACTCCCGTCAACCGATGGAAGGCATGCTATCGGACCGGCGCCACCGTGGAAAGATGCCGCCGGGCATTAGCGTTTCAAACGGTGGTGCCCGGTCAAAGCAATCCCCGGCCCGCCAGATTGCGCATCAGATCGGCGGCGCCGAAGGCCCAGGGCGCGCAGTCGCCGCAGTGCTGCACGGTGTTGGCCAGATTGCCCAGCCTGTCATTGGAGATGGTGACCACGTCGCCGACCTTGTGGGTAAACCCTTCGCCCGCCACGTCGCGGTCCTGGATCGGCGCGAACATGGTGCCCAACATGAGCAGGAAGCCGTCCGGATATTGGTGCGTGTCGCTGATTGTCGCGGCGATCAGTTCATCCGGGTCACGGCTGATCTGGTTGATCGAACTGAGACCTTCCAGGCGGAAGTTGTCGGGGCCTTCGACGGTCAGGCCGATGTCCGAAGCGCGCACGTCGTCCATGGTGTAGCTGTCATCAAACAGGCGGATAAAGGGCCCCAGCGCACAACTGGCGTTGTTGTCCTTTGCCTTGCCCAGCAACAGCGCTGAGAGGCCTTCCATGTCGCGCAGGTTGACGTCATTGCCCAGCGTCGCGCCGACGGCCTTGCCCGTACTGGCGACAACCAACACCACTTCGGGCTCCGGATTGTTCCAGGTGGAATAGGGCAAGATGCCGATGTGCGCGCCGGCGCCGACGGCGGCCATGGGCTGCGCCTTGGTGAAAATTTCCGCGTGCGGGCCGATACCGACTTCCAGGTATTGCGACCAGACGCCGCGCTCGATCAGCTTTTCCTTGATCTGCATGGCTTCCGGGGATCCGGGCTTCAGCTTCGACAGGTCCTGGCCGATCAGGTTGTCGATATCGGCGCGGATGGCGGCCGCCTTGTCCGGCGCGCCGCGGGCCTGTTCTTCGATGACGCGTTCCAACAGGCTGATGACGAAGGTGACGCCGGACGCCTTCAAGGCCTGCAGGTCGGAGGGCGCCAGGAACGATGGTTTCGCCGCATTGCGCCGGGCCTCCCAAGAGTTCTCTGCAATCTCATCGACACTGCCGATGTCGGTGCCGGCGGGCATGGCCCGGCGCACATGGCCGACCGGATCGTCCATCTGACAGACGTCGCGGACGGTGGGGCCTTCGGATGAGGTGATGTCAATCACCCGCCCACCACGGATGGTGACGACGGCGGGTCCGTTGGCGTCGGGCACGAAGGCCCGGCCCAACAGGGTTGCGGCTTCATGATCGGTGGGTAAAACTCCATTCATGTCGTGTCCCTCCCGTGCGGCGTTGCGGCCTCCGTCTGTAGACCGGATTTGGGCCGGCTGGCAAGGGGCGGGCGGCGACAGACTGCCGAGGAATGAATGAGCAAGGCCTTCACCAAAGAGTCCGAACCGGAAGAGGTGGAACCCGACGACGGGCCGTCCTTGCCGAAGGGATCGAAGAACTACATCACGCCGGCCGGTCTGGCGCGCCTGCAGGCGGAGTTGAAGCACTTGAACAGCGTCGAACGGCCGGAGGTGGTGAAGGTGGTTTCCTGGGCGGCGGGCAATGGCGACCGATCGGAAAACGGCGATTATATTTACGGCAAGAAGCGCCTGCGCGAGATCGACCGGCGCATCCGTTTCCTGTTGAAGCGCCTGGACATCGCCGAGCCCGTCGATCCGGCCCTGCAGACCAACCGCGAACAGGTGTTTTTCGGTGCGACGGTCACCTATTGCAATGATGAGGACACGGAATGGACGGTCCGCATCGTCGGCATCGACGAGGCCCGCCTGGAAGAAGGCGAGATCAGTTGGATTTCGCCAGTCGCCCGGGCCCTGATGAAAACCCGCGTCGGCGACGTCGCGAAGCTGCACACGCCGCAGGGCATCGTCGATATCGAGGTGTTGGAGATCGCCTATCAAGACGGTTAGCGCCACCGCCCGACGGTTGCCGCAGCGGCAAAGATGAAAATCCAAAAAAGAACTTGAGCGCCAGGCTTGTGCTGGTCACTCTCTGGCCGGAATTTCTCCCACATTATATTCAGACCGCTCACCGAGGTATTTCATGGCCAGCCAACTCTTTACCCCGATCACACTGCGCAACATCGAATTGCCGAACCGCATCATCGTCGCGCCCATGTGCCAATACAGTGCCCACGACGGCACGCCCACCGATTGGCACCTCATGCACTTGGGACAATTTGCCGTTGCCGGGCCCGGGTTGGTGTTCGTTGAGGCCTCGGGCGTCGAGGCCATCGGCCGGATCACGCCGGGTTGCACCGGCATCTGGTCGGACGAAAACGAAGCCGCTTTCCAGCGGGTCGCCGATTTCTGCCGCGGCTTCGGCAACGCCAAGATCGGCATGCAGTTGGCCCACGCCGGACGCAAGGCGTCGTGCCTGGTGCCCTGGCAGGGCGGCACCCAGATGCAGGCCGATGAGACGGAAGGCTGGCCCGTTGTCGGGCCGTCGGCGGTGGCCTACGCGGACGGCTGGCAGGTGCCAGAGGAATTGGACGAAGCCGGCATGGCGCGGATTAAGCAGGCCTTCGTCGAGGCCACCGAGCGCTGCATCCGCATCGGTTACGACGTGATTGAATTGCATATGGCGCATGGCTACCTGATGCAGCAGTTCCTGTCGCCGATCTCCAACAAACGCACCGACGCCTACGGCGGCAGCCTGGAAAACCGCATGCGTTTTCCCCTTGAGGTCTTCGATGCGGTGCGCGCCGCCTGGCCCGACGAGCTGCCCCTGGGCGTCCGGATATCGTCCATCGATTGGGTCGACGGCGGCTGGAGCATCGAAGATTCCATCGCATTCGCCAAGGTGTTGAAGGACCGCGACTGCGATTTTATCGATTGCTCCAGCGGCGGCAATTCGCCGCTTCAGGACATTGACGCCGGACCCGGCTACCAGACCGGCTTCGCCGCCGACATCCGCCGCGAAGCCGGCATCAAGACCATGGCCGTGGGCCAGATCACCCAGGCCCGCCAGGCGGAAGCGATCGTGCGCTCCGGCCAGGCCGACATGGTCGCCCTGGCCCGCGGCATGCTCTACGACCCTCACTGGGTCTGGCATGCCGCGGAGGAACTGCGCGCCCAGGCCAATTTTCCGCCGCAGTACATGCGCAGCCATCCGACCATGCAGGGCTTGCCCATCCCGGGGAATCCGCCGGCGCCGCCGAAAAACTGATTAGGTTGACACGTTTAAAGGGCGGCGGCGTCCGTATCCTCTGCCTCATTATTGTCTTCAGATGCCGAGTGGTTGGAATATGTTGGCCAATCGGGTCTGTACTGCTCCGCTTGATTTCCCCACGCTTCCCATCCGGGTCTTGTGCCTCTGGCAAATAGCTCCAGATACGGTCCCCAACTACAGGCTTCGATCAATTTGTACTGTTCGTCGGGTTTTCGCGAATGCTCTCTTTTCATCGTCCGAAGGATATTGACTTGTCGCCTTCCTGGCGCGAGTGTCCTTGCCTTTTTCCCACGTACACCGAAAAGGATCAGTTCCGTCGTATTGCGAAAATAAAATCCTACGCCTCGCCCGTCTGGCCCACCATCTTTACGCACTTTGTGCCAGATTAGATTAGTTTTA
>CAZQPC010000277.1:0-7220 GCA_964595005.1 uncultured Magnetovibrio sp. | reverse complement strand
GTCGGGACGGGGGGCGTCGAGAAGATCATGGAGGTGCACTTGATGCTCGGGCGCCACCAAGCCGGCGTCCACGGCTTCGGCGATGCGCGCCTCCGGACGTGCGGAGCTGGGGCCCATCAGGCCGTCGGTAATAATCTTCAGCGCTTCCCGGCCGGTGGCATCGCCGAAATCCAGGATCATCGCTTCGTGGCAGGCAAATCCGTTGTCCCGTGCCATTTCACGGAAGGTCTCAGCCAAACTTGACTTGCCGATCCCCGGTTCGCCGCGCAGATAAAATAACCGGCCGGATTGCGATTTCAAGCAGGCGGCGGAGGCCTCGGCGAAAGCGGCACGTTCGCCGGATCGGCCACACAGTTGCGCGCCGTTTCCGGCGTCCGGCTTCTCACGGCGCCCGTCAACGGCCCAGACGGACACGGGATCGTCAAAACCTTTGACATCGAACGTTCCCATCGTGCGGCCGACTATCTGGTCGGCGACGGCTTCATAAACGGCTTCGTTGACATAGGTCTCGCCGTTTCCGGCCAGGCCATCAAGGCGCGACGCCAGGTTCACGGTTGAGCCGGTGACCGTGTATTCCTGATAGGCGTCCGAGCCGGTGCCGCTGGCCACCACCTCGCCCGACGCGATGCCGATGTGGACCAAGATGGGTTCGGCCAATTGGCCAAGACGTTCGTGAATCTCAAGGGCTGCAAGAATGGCCCGCAAGGGGTCGTCCGTGTGCGCCACGGGGGCGCCGAATACGGCCATCACCGCGTCGCCGATATGTTTGTCGATGGTGCCGCCGTGGTTGCCGATGGCGCCGTCGGCGATGTCGAAATAGGTGCCCAGCATGGCATGGATTTCTTCCGGGTCGCGCTCGCTGGAAAACGCCGTGTAGCCGGCAATATCGGCAAACAGCACGGTCACTTGACGGCGCTCACCGGCCAAGGCCTGGGCCGCCGGTCCGGTGTCGGCCGTGCCGCGGTCGCGCAGGCCTTTGATGAACCGCTTGCGATCACCGATGGCGGTCAGGCCCAGTTCCTTGAGGTCGGTTTCCGTCAGGTCACCGGCGATGTCGAAATCGATGACGTTGTCGCGAAATAAATCCAAGTGATGGCCTAGGCCGATGGCCTCGAGCCAAGTCGAGAAATTCAGATCGTCTGAGGTTTCTGACATTCGGTTCAGCGCCCAATTACGGCCGCCATGGCGGCCCCGCGACCGTACTGTAGGCGGTTCCGCGTCATCTGAACATATTCGAATATTTGGCCGGCGCGGCGACAACATGCGCAGCAACGGCTAAGATGGCTGTGTCCGTGAACGGGTGGAAATGGAAATGATTTGGCGGCTGGCGAAGAGTATTCTGATCCTTCCTGTCAACGTGGCAGGCACGGTGCCGGCGGTGATCCTTTGGGCAACACATGAAACGGCCTACGGTTGGTCGTGGCCGGTGGTCCTACTTCCTCGGATATGGGCTGCCGGACTGTTCGCCGCCATTGGTATTGTCCTGGCCGCAGACACCGTGCGGCTATTTGTGCGGGTCGGTGATGGCACGCCGGCGCCTTGGGACCCACCGATTAACCTCGTTGTCCGCGGTCCCTATCGTTATGTGCGTAATCCGATGATCTCGGCGGTGCTGTTTGTCCTCTGTGCCGAGGCCTTGTGCCTGGCATCCTGGCCATTGGCGGTCTGGACAGTTGTCTTCTTCGCCGTCAACAGCCTCTATTTACCCTTGGTCGAAGAGAAAGGCCTGGAAGCCCGATTTGGCGAGGCTTACCGAACCTACAAAGCGAACGTCCCGCGCTGGTTGCCGCGCCTGACGCCCTGGACCGCTGACGGGGAAATCTAAGCCCGGACGTTGCCGGTGCATCAATCACGCCTGAAAAGTAATCACCAGATTGTCCTCTATTCATGTACAGGCTTCGCAGAGTGAAACGTCCCGCTGAGCTTCATGGACTCTGCCAGCAGGTCCACTATTCTTTCCAGCGGCTATGCAACAAATCAAAACGGCGGGGAGGCGATCTTGAGTTCCATGTTCCGAAACGACCTGATGGCAGGGCAGCGTATTTTGGTATCGGGCGGCGGTAGCGGTCTGGGCCGCGAATTCACCGAAGCCTATTTGGCGTTGGGCGCCGAGGTGCACATTTGCGGCCGGCGCGGTGCCGTGCTGGAAGAAACCGCCCAAGAGTTGGCGGAGAAAACCGGTGGCGTCGTCAAGGCCCACGCCTGCGATATCCGCGCCGCCGGTGCCGTTGATGAGATGATCGAGGCGATCTGGCAGGAATCGGGACCCCTGACGGGCCTCATGAACAACGCCGCCGGCAATATCATCAGCCCGACGGACAAACTGTCGCCGCGCGGCTTTGATGCGGTCGCTTCGACGGTCTTCCACGGCACCTATTACATGACCCATGCCTGCGGCCGGCGCTGGATCGAACAGGGCCTGAAGGGCAGCGTCATTTCCATCCTTACCACCTGGGTCTGGACCGGCAGCCCCTACGTGGTGCCATCGGCCATGTCGAAGGCCGGGGTCAACATCATGACCAAATCCCTGGCCGTGGAATGGGGGCAGTACGGCATCCGCCTCAATGCCATCGCGCCCGGACCGTTCCCGACGGAAGGCGCCTGGGCGCGCCTGCGGCCCGAGGCGCCGAAGGATGGCAACGACGAATCGCTTGGCCGCATCCCCTTGGGCCGGGTCGGCGACATGGACGAACTGCGCAATTTGGGCGTTTTCCTGATGGCCGACGGTTGCGAATACCTGACCGGTCAGTGCATCGCCATCGACGGCGGCGGCAACATGGTCTCAGGCGGCAACTATGCGCACCTGACAACGCGCACGGACGAGGAATGGGAAGATGTCAGGGACATGGCCAAGGCGGCGTCGGACAAGGACAAAGCACAGCGCAGCGCCTGAAGGACCGCGGCGTCAAACAGAGCCGGGCGGCCACATCTCCAGGGCCTTTTCGGTCAGCCCCTTGCGGTCGACCTTGCCGGGCCCGGCCAGCGGCAACTCATCCATCACCAGTACCCGGCGCGGATGCTGGTAGGCGGGGCCGTTGGCCAGGGCGTGTTGTTTGACCAAATCCTCATCGATGATGGTGCCGGTGCGCGGCACGGCGAAGGCGACCGGTTTGGCACCCTTGATCTCATCGGGGATCGGCACCACGCAAGCCTGATCAATGTCGGCGTGAGAGACCAAAATGGCTTCCACGTCGGCGGGGTAGATGTTTTCGCCGCCGCAATTGAACATGTCATCGACCCGGCCGACGAAGTAGTGCGCGCCGTCGGCATCGCGGCGGAACACGTCGCCGGTCTTGTACCAGCCGTCTTCGGTCATCACTTCGCGGGTTTTTTCCGGCAGATTCAGATATCCGGGCATGTTGGCCGGGCAACGGTGCCATAGCTCGCCTTGGTCGGCCTCGTCGCCGGCACTGTCGACCAGCTTTACGCCGATATTCGGTAACGCCCAGCCGACAGATGTCGGCGGCGGCACCTGGCCGTCCCGGGGGCCGAAGACCACGGGGCCGGATTCCGTGGTGCCGTAGCCGTTCATGATGCTGGCATGGGGGAAGGTCTCTTCCACGTGGGCCCAAAGTTTCGGCGACACTGGCGCCGAACCCATGCGGACGATGCTGACCGAGGAAAAATCGGCCTGGGCGGTCAACGCCGGATCGACAAAAACCATGGCCAGCATGGTCGGCACGGAGGTAATCCAGGTGCACTGGAACCGTGCGATGGCGGCGACATAACGTTCGGCCGTGAATTCGGGCAACAAAATAATCCGGGCCCGCGAGCCCCAGGCCACCAACGACACGCAAAGCGCGTTCATGTGATAAAGGGGCGCGGCGACCAACAGCCGGTGGTGGTCGAAAGCGCCAAGTCGCGAACGCAGCGCCCAGAGGTGTCCGGCATGGGTCAGCGGTACGCCCTTCGGCCGGCCCGTTGAGCCCGACGTGTATAGAATCATCGCGACGTCCGTCTCCGAGGCATCGAAGATGTCGAGATTTCCCGGGTCCAGCAACGCGGCAAAGCCGTCATCGCCGTCCTCATCGAAGCCGATCACCGGCACATCGACGCTCAATTCAGCGGCCCTGGCGGCATCACAAATGGCCAGACCGATCCGCGCGTCTTCAAAAATGAACCTGATGGTCTCAGCCGGGAATTTGTAATTTATCGGCACGGCGATCAGACCGGCGCGGAGAATGCCCATGTAGGCAATCATGAATTCAGCCCGGTTGGCGGATAACAGCGCCACCGTATCGCCCTGTTTCAGGCCGCGCGCCCGCAGCCCCCGGGCGCAGGCATTGGCCGCCGCATCCAGCTCGGCATGGGTATATTCACGGGGATTTTCCCAGTCACGGCAATCCATCAGGGCGATGTTGGCGCCGGCATTCGCGACGTCGAAAACATCACCCAAATTGGTTGAACTGTCGGCGCTCATGCTTGTCTTTCCCTTGTAAATCCGCCGGGCGATCTTGGAGAGGCGGACCGAAGGCGTCAAGGCCGGGAGAGACAAGCGCCGCGCCGCTCAATTGATGGGAATCTCCATCAGATCTTCGGCCCAGATGACCCCCCCGTCATATTCGGCAGCGACCTCATCGATCAGACGTTCGCGAACGCCCGGCTGGTCGATGCGCTCCAGGACGTGCGAAATGACCAGCGTTTTTGCGCCGGCGCGCTGGGCGACACGCGCCACATCCAGATGCGCGCCGCAGCCGGCCCGGTATTCGGGGGACGGTTCCGTGCCGGCCTCGAAATGGGTCATGTGGATGAGGACATCGCAGTCCTTCGCCAAATCGATGACCGTTTCGCATTCGCTGCCCGAATCGCCCGTGTAACAGACCGAACCGTCTGCGCTGTCCAGGCGGTAGGCGTGGCATTGCAAAAAGGGTTGAACGTGGCTGGCTTCGGCGACCGTGACTTTCCAGTTGGCGCCCTCGACAGTGTCGCCGGGGTGGATTTCGAACACTTCGGGGGCCGGCTTTTGGCGGGGCAGGGCACCGCCGCGCAGCTCATAGATGTCGAGGCTCAGCCGATGACCGGTGCGGGCATCCAGATCCGGGGCCCAAACCCCGTCGGCGCCAAACAACTGGTCTGACATTTTCGTCAGTGGCGGCGGACCATAGACCTTTAATTCAGGCAGCTTGCCCGCACCCATGTCCCAGCGTTGCAAGACCAGGCGGGCGTAATCCAGGCAATGATCGTAATGCAGATGCGTAAAGAAGGCATGGGTCACGTCGGTGGCCCGTTTGCCGCTTTCCAACAGACGCCTGTGCGCATCGGGACCGTGGTCCATGACAATCAGATCGCCGCCAACTTCGATCATGTAACCCGAACAGGCCCGTTTCAGCGAAGGCGCCGGCGTGCCGGTGCCGAGGATCGTCAGTTTCATGCTGTCGCCGGGCCTAGGCGTCGAAACTGCGTTCGTTGTCCCAGACCTCCTTGGGCATGGGTAGGCCGGCGAAATCGGCGTCGGTCAACGGCTGGTCCGGATCAATACCGAGCTTGCTCAAGGTCAGCATGATCTGGCGTGTGTGCTGTCCCGAATGCCAGCCCGTGCGTTCGAACACCTCGTGCATGGTCACGTCACCGTAATAGACGTTGCCGGGCTGGGTGAAATCAAAGTCCTTGCCGGCACTGGCCCACCAGTTGTTGAGCCGGGCCTTCACGCCGTCGCCGTAGGCCAACAGGTCGTCCTTGCTGTCCATGCCGTCGGGCAGCACCGATAATAGCGATTCATAGGTGTAAGGCGCGTCATGTTCCACGTGGTCAAGGAACACGTCCGGGATATTGAAGACATGATAGGCCAGTTGCCGGTAGGACCGGGGCCGGCCCGGCAGCATGTCGTCCAATTGATCGTCCGGTATCTGCGCCGCAAACCGCCGGGCACCGGTGAGGATGCCGTCAATGCGGGCCAGCATGTCGCCCGGCGCCAGCATCTCATGACCGCCCCATTCGAAGCCGGCGACTTTCGCGACATCGCGGAACACGGCGCCGTTGGCCCATTGGTTGCCGCGCGCCACGATGGGCACCAGACGCACCCCAAGGGCCTCCAGTTCCTGGAAACCGGTTTCGCTGTCCAGAACATTGACGGATTCGAACTCAACGCCGTTGGCGATCAGGAACTCCTTGGTTTTCAGACAGCTTGAGCAACCCGGTTGCCAATAAACCTTGATCGGGGCTTCCACATCGGACGCATCCATCATTCAATCCTCCAAATAACACGAACGAGGAAGCCTACGCCTTCTCGAAGGGGTTGGGCAATGGCTGACGGCGATGGTGCGGGTCATCGCCGAAACGTGATTATACCGTGCGTCCGTCAAGGAGCCATGATCCGGTGGGAAGGACAGGAAGACAGGAGGTTCGCATGAAGCCATTGGTTCAAACCGCCGTCATGATGGGCTTGCCTGTGGCCTTGTTTCTGGCGGCGGCGGCCCATGCGGAGACAATACTGGACGCGGTTCGGGCAGACAGCCCGGCCCGTGTCGAGGCCCTGTTGCACGAAAACGCCGACCCCAACCATCGCGACAAGTACGGCATGACGGCCCTGATGGCGGCGTCGAACAGGGGGGATATGCGTAGCGTCCGGGCATTGTTGGCGGCCAAGGCGAACGTCGATCTTGTCGGCAACAACAAATGGTCGGCCTTGATGCTGGCGACTTATGAGGGCCATGCGGGCGTGGTGCGGGCCTTGCTGGATGCCGGTGCCGACCCGTCGCTACGCAACGATATCGAGGCCCCGGCGCTGATGATCGCTTCATTTCGTGGGCATGCGGAAATCCTAAAGATGTTGATCGCCAAACACGCCGATCCGAATGCCCGCAAGAACGATAACGGCACCGCCTTGATTTGGGCCGCCCACGAAGGGCACGGGAAAATCGTCGCGATGCTGTTGGCCGCCGGTGCCGATGTGGGCGCGGTGAACGACGGCGGCAAGACCTCGCTGGCCATGGCGCGGCGTCAGGGGCACAGCGACGTCGAGAAACTTCTGTTGGCGGCGGGGGCAGTAAAATAAGCGCAATCATAAGCTTCGACCGACGCCCGGAATTTTGAAGACCGGACAATTCGATCACATATTAATTATGCAAATATTGCAGGTGTGGATGGACATCATGGTAGGCTTCCGACCGGGCATATGACCAACAACCGGCAGGAGGAGGTCAGGCCATGACCATGGAATCCATTCCCTGGGTCGATCTGATCGGCTATTTGGGTGGCGCGGTGACGCTTTGGGGCATGTA
>CAZQPC010000276.1:0-7226 GCA_964595005.1 uncultured Magnetovibrio sp. | reverse complement strand
CTCAACTCCACGGGCACCACTCAAAGAATAGCAGTAGCAATTTCGCGAGGGGGTTCATAGATATCTTTGTGTCCGCCTAAACAAAAAGAATCGAGATATGCCATAGATAACTCGATAGAACCAATCGGCCGAAACTTGCCAACCCTCCCCGCCGGCCTGGGTCAGGGAAAATCCGCCTGACGACGGCATGGCTGAAAGGGCAACTTCGTCGGCATCGATACCGAAAATCAAGTCCTGATGGGCGACATCATTGAGACGCCAACCATCGGTTTGGTTCCAAGGACTTCCCCGGTCACCGGACCCGCGTGCCCTTTGAACTGCAGCATCGGCACGCGCCATCAAGACATGCAAAGCCGCCAGCGACAGCACGTCACGGCTGGGCGGTGTCGTATCCGTCAGGCTTTCTTCCGCCATCCGGTCGATCAATCCCGTATCCGGCGCCCCGGCGGCAAAATCCTCATTGGCGGCAAGCATCATCAGGAACCGGCGATTGACGACCGGGCCGACAACCTCGGTCCGCGCCAAGGCATCAATCAAATGACGCCGCGCGGCGTCGCGGTCATCGCCCCAGCTGATGACCTTGGCGATCATCGGATCGTAGTGAGCCGTCACGTCCTGGCCCTGGACGACGCCCGTATCGATGCGGATATGGTTGTCGTCGGCCGGGAATATCAAATGGTCAAGCGGGCCCGGCGCCGGCAGGAAACCCTTCGCCGGGTCTTCAGCGTAAAGCCGTGCCTCCATGGCGTGGCCGCGGATGGTCAGATCTTCTTGACGGCACGGCAAGGCCTCGCCGGCGGCAACACGCAATTGCCATTCGACCAAATCCTGGCCGGTAATCAGTTCGGTGACGGGATGTTCGACCTGCAGGCGGGTGTTCATTTCCATGAAATAGAAACCGCCATCGTGATCCAGGAGGAATTCGATTGTGCCGGCGTTCTCATAGCCAACGGCCTTGGCCGCGGCGACGGCGGCGGCGCCCATGCGTTGGCGCAGATCGTCCGTCATGCCGGGCGCCGGGGCTTCTTCGATGACCTTCTGGTGGCGCCGCTGCAATGAACAGTCCCGTTCGAACAGATGCACGCAGTTGCCATGGCTGTCGGCGAAGACCTGAACTTCGACGTGCCGGGGGCGATCGATAAGTTTCTCGACCAGCATGCGGCCGTCGCCGAAAGCGGCTTCCGCCTCGCGGCGCGCCGAGGCCACGGCGTCGTCGAATTCGGCGCTGGCCAAGACCGCCCGCATGCCCTTGCCACCGCCGCCCATGGCCGCTTTCAACAATACCGGATAACCGATCTTGTCGGCTTCCTTGCGCAGCGTCGCGTCGTTCTGGTCGGCACCGTAGTACCCGGGCACGACCGGCACGCCGGCCTTTTCCATTAGTGCCTTGGCGTTGTCCTTGCCGCCCATGTCGCGGATCGCCGCCGATGGCGGGCCGACGAACATCATGCCCGCGGCGCGCACGGCTTCGGCAAAGTCGGCATTTTCGGAAAGGAACCCATACCCCGGATGAACCGAATCGGCGCCCGTTTGCGTCGCCGCCGCCAATACGTTGGCGGCCAGCAGATAACTCTCGGCTGCCGCCGCGGGCCCGATGCCGACGGCTTCGTCGGCCATGGAAACATGCGGCGCGCCGGCGTCGGCTTCCGAATACACGGCGACCGTGGCGATGCCCAGGCGTGCTGCCGTGCGCATGACGCGGCAGGCGATCTCACCCCGGTTGGCAATAAGAAGCTTCTGGATCACGGCGTCATTCCTGTATCCATGCGGGTTTGCGTTTCTCAAGGAAGGCGTTGATCCCCTCCCTGCCTTCGTCGGTGGCCCGGATATCGGCGATGCGTTTCGCCGTGTCATCCAGGACGCCTTGATCAACCGGTTTGCTAGCGACGGCGTAAATGAGGTCCTTGGAGGCAACCATGGCCGCCGGGCCATTCTTCAAGAGTTTTGCGACCATCTCATCAACCGCATCCGTCAACCGATCCGCCGGCACCACTTCGTGGACGAAACCAATCTCATAGGCCTTTCGGGCATCGAAACGCTCGGCGGTGACAAAATAGCGGTGCGCCATGCGTTCGCCCATGGCGGCGACCACGTAGGGCGCGATGGTTGCCGGAATGATTCCCAGCTTGACCTCGGAAAGGGAAAAGGCCGCAGCCTCGGAAGCGATGGCGATGTCACAAGTCGCCGCAAGGCCGACACCACCACCGTAACAGGGGCCTTGGATGGCGGCGATCGTCGGTTTCGGGCAGACCGCGATGGTGTGCAGCATATCGGCCAGGACCCGGGCGTCGGCCAGGTTTTCTTCGTAAGTATTGGCCGACATGCGCTTCATCCAGTTGAGATCGGCGCCGGCGGAAAAGCTTTTGCCTTGCGCCGCCAAGACGATGCAACGAACGTCCGGATTGTGGCCCAATTCATCGAAGGCCTTGTGCAAAGCCGGGATCAGGTCCTCGTCGAATGAATTGTGCATTTCGCCCCGAGTCAGGGTGACGGTGGCGCGGCCGGATTTTTGGATATCGATTTCAAGCATGGTTTTTCCGATCACATCCGGAACACGCCGAACTTGGTTTCCTCCACCGGCGCGTTCAGCGCCGCTGAAATGGCCAGGCCCAGGACCATGCGGGTGTCTTTCGGATCGATGACCCCGTCGTCCCATAGGCGCGCACTGGCGTAATAGGGATGGCCCTGGTGTTCGTATTGATCGAGGACCGGCTGCTTGAAGGCCGCTTCCTCGTCGGCCGTCCATTCGCCGCCCTTCAACTCAATATTGTCGCGCTTTACCGTGGCCAGCACGGAAGACGCCTGTTCACCGCCCATGACGGAGATACGCGCATTCGGCCACATCCACAGGAACCGGGGCGAATAGGCGCGCCCGCACATGGAGTAGTTGCCGGCCCCGAAGCTGCCGCCGACGATGACCGTGAATTTCGGCACATTGGCGGTGGCCACGGCGGTGACCATCTTGGCGCCGTCCTTGGCGATGCCGCCGGCCTCGTATTTGGCACCAACCATGAAGCCGGCGATATTTTGCAAGAACAGTAAGGGGATGCGGCGCTGGGCGCACAGCTCAATGAAATGTGCGCCTTTCAGGGCCGATTCGGAATACAAAATGCCGTTGTTGGCGACGATCCCCACGGGATAGCCGAAGATGCGCGCGAACCCGGTGACCAGGGTGGTGCCGTAATTGGCCTTGAATTCATCCAACCGCGAGCCGTCGACCATGCGGGCGATAATCTCGCGCACGTCATAGGGCGTCTTCAAATCGGTGGGCACGACGCCATAAATATCCTCCGGCGGATAGAGGGGGGCTTCGGGTTCGGCGACGTCGATATCGATGGTCTTGACCGAATTCAGATTGGCGACGATGCCGCGCGCCGTGGCCAGCGCGTGGTCGTCGTCGCGGACCATGTGATCGGTAACACCGGAAACCTTGGAGTGAACGGCCGCACCCCCCAGTTCCTCGGCGCCGACGACCTCGCCCGTCGCCGCTTTCACCAACGGCGGACCGGCCAGGAAGATAGTACCCTGCCCTTCGACGATGATGCTTTCGTCACACATGGCCGGCACATAGGCGCCGCCGGCCGTGCACGAGCCCATGACGACGGCGATCTGCGGAATCCCCTGGCCGCTCATGTTGGCCTGGTTGTAGAAAATCCGGCCGAAGTGCTCACGGTCCGGGAAGACGGAATCCTGCTCGGGCAGGAAGGCACCGCCGGAATCAACCAGATAGATGCAGGGCAAGCGGTTCTGTATCGCCACTTCCTGGGCGCGCAGGTGCTTCTTCACGGTGATCGGATAATAGGTGCCGCCCTTCACGGTCGCATCGTTGGCGACAACGATGACCTCGCGGCCCGACACCCGGCCGATGCCGGTAATGACGCTGCCCGATGGCACGGGGCTTTCATACATGCCGTGCCCGGCCAACTGCGACAGTTCCAGAAACGGCGATCCGGGATCCAGCAGGCGGCGAATACGTTCACGCGGTAGCAACTTGCCGCGATCCATATGCTTTTTCCGGGCCGCCTCGCCGCCGCCCATTTTGACGGTTCCGATGGTTTCCCGTAGATCCGCCACGATGGCTTCCATGGCATCCTTGTTGGCCTTGAATTCTGCCGAGTTGGGCTGTGCGGCGGTCTTCAATACGCTCACGGATATCTACTCCTGCTTTTTCTTGGACGGTTTTTCACCGACCGGGCCGCCGGCGTCTTTCCAGCCCTTGAACCCTTCGGCAAAGTGCACGGCGTTGGGAAAACCCATGTCGTGCAAGGTCTTGCACGACAGCGCCGAGCGCCAGGCGGCGGCGCAATAGAGCACATAGGTCTTGTTCTCGTCGCCCAGCGCTTCCTTGTAATAGGGACTTTCCGGATCGAACCAAAATTCGACCATGCCCCGTGGCACGTGCATGGCGCCCGGCACCATGCCGTCGCGTTCCAGTTCGCGGACATCACGGATATCGATAAATACCGTGTTTTCATCGCCGCCGCCGTGGCGTTGGATGGCATCGTCCGTCGAGATCGTGGTGATCACGGCGTCCGCCTCCGCCACCAGTTCCTTGATGCCCTTCTTTAGTTTGATCGCCATGGTGTTGTTCCCTGTTCCAGTATTTTCTAGGCGCTACGGCCCTGAAGCCAGCGCTTGATCATCCACATTCGGTCGCTGCCCCAGAAACCTTCGCCGTCGACAATGAAAAACGGCGCGCCAAAGACGCCGGCGTCGATGGCCGCCGCCGTTTCGTCCTTGAGACGCTGTTTGACGGCGGCGTCCTTCAAGGCCTCCGTCAAGGCATCGCCATCGGCGCCCACGGACGCGGCAATGTCGACAACCTTGCTTGGCGCCATAATGCTGACCCCTTTGCCGAAATAGGTATCATACGCGGCCAGCGCGAATGTCTTCGCCAACGCCGGGTCCTGGTCATCGAGCCAGTAAAATGCGCGCCCCGCCGCCTGGGTCGAAATGGGAAACGTTTCGGGCATGCTCCAAGGCGTGTTGGTCATCTTGCCCAGGCGTTGCCAATCATGAACGCAGTAATCACCTTTCATGGGGACCGTGTTCAGCGGTTGCGAACCCGTGATCTTGAACAGCACGCCCAGCAAGAACGGCTTCCACCGCACCTCGCGACCGCAGGCTTCAATGGTACGATCGATCTTCTGCGCCGCGAAGTAGGAGTACGGCGAGGAAAAATCGAAATAGAACTGGACGGGGTCAGACATTGATTCTCACTAACTGATTTTGTGACACGGATGAACACGGATAGACACGGATAAGAAAAAATCAAATCCAGGATCAACGTTCTTCCACAATTCGGTACGGGTTCGGTTCATTGCCATCCGTGTTTATCCGTGTTCATCCGTGTCAATTAGTTCTAGTCCTCGTCTTGGATGGCCCGGGCGATGACCAATTTTTGAACCTCGCTGGTGCCTTCGTAGATTTGGCAGACCCGGGCATCGCGGTAGAGGCGTTCCACCGGGAAGTCGGATAGATACCCGTATCCGCCATGAATCTGGATGGCATCGGAGCACACCCGTTCGGACATCTCCGAGGCGAACAGCTTGGCCATGGAGGCTTCTTTCAGGCAGGGTTCAGCGGCGACTTTCAAGCGCGCCGCGTTCAGGGTCATCTGCCAGGCGGCCTCAATCTGGGTGGCCATGTCGGCCAGTTTGAAGGCCACGGCCTGGTGTTCGATGATCGGCTTGCCAAAGGTCTCGCGATCCTTGGCGTAAGATTTCGCGGCACGAAATGCCGCCTGGGCAAAGCCAATGGCCTGGGCGGCGATGCCGATGCGGCCGCCTTCCAGGTTGGAAAGCGCGATCTTGTAGCCCTCGCCCTCCTCACCCAGCATCATATCCGGGGCGACTTTCACGTCATCGAGAATGATCTGAGCCGTGTCGTTGGATTTTTGCCCCAGCTTGTGCTCAATGCGCGCCACCTTGTAGCCCGGTGTATCCGTCGGCACGATGAAGGCGGACAGGCCGCGCCCGCCTTTTTCAGGATCGGTCACGGCGAATGTCACCGCCACATCGGCGTTCGAGCCCGTGGTGATGAACTGCTTGGTGCCGTTCAGTACATACTGGTTGCCGACCTTCTCCGCCTTGCAGCGGATCGCGCCGGCGTCCGATCCCGTATGCGGTTCGGTCAGCATGAAGGCGCCGAGAATTTCGCCGCTCGCCAGTTTCGGCAGGAAAGCCTTCTTCTGGGCGTCATTGCCATAGCCCAGAATGCAGGTTTCGGTGACCGTTTGCACCGCCATGGTCACCGAGGTGCCGCCGTCGCCGCCGGCGATCTCACTCAAGGCCACGGCATAGGAGATGAAATCCGCCTCGGCACCGCCGAACTCTTCGGGCACCAGGATACCCATGAGCCCCAGCTCACCCATCTCGGAGAGGGCATCGCGCGGAAAAATGCCATCGCGGTCCCATTCCTCGGCATTCGGTGTCAACCGGTCGGCGGCAAACCGGCGCGCCGTTTCCTGGATCAGGACGTGTTCTTCACTGAGCTGCATGATCCGCACCTACCCGCCTTGAAATATTGACACGGATGAACACGGATGAACACGGATGGAAAGATTCATGGCGCCAACACCCGGCGGAATTCGACCTTCGGACGGCCGAAGTTGAACAACAAACCCACACCAAGGTCGCTCGCTCTCAGATACTTTAAAACTTGGCCGACATGGGTGTCATTCAATCGCTTCACCGCTTTGAGTTCGACGATCACGTGATGATCGATGACGAAATCGGCAACGGAGATTCCAACCTCTGTTTCCTTGTAGGAGATATGAAAACTAACTTCTTTTTCGAAAGGGGTTCCTCGGTTCGTCAATTCCGAAGCGAACGCACGCCGATACACGGCTTCCAAAAACCCGTGACCCAGAACATTCGAAACCTCGAACGCGGCGCCAATGACCGCCTCGGTGAGACTCTCTATCTCGGGCTTCAAATTCATGCGCATCCGTGTTTATCCGTGTTCATCCGTGTCACAGGTTCCCGACTCACCAGGGATACGGCTTGCCGTCGTAATTAAAGAACTTACCGCTGTCCGATTTCGACAGCCCGGCGATAGACTTTCTAAGCCCGGCAACGCTCTTTTCCGGGCTGATGGCGGCGCCGGCGCCGCCCATTTCGGTTTGTACCCAGCCCGGGTGAAAATTCGCGACAATGAGGTCACGGGCCAGCGGGTCGCCCGAGAAGGTGCGCATCACCATATTCACCGCGGCTTTCGACGAACGG
>CAZQPC010000275.1:0-7244 GCA_964595005.1 uncultured Magnetovibrio sp. | reverse complement strand
ACCAGCGCCTTGACCGGATGCTGATCCAGCCGTTCCTTGACAGACCCGGCGATTATCCAATTACTCGGGGCGACCCCGGCGACACCCCTGAGAGATAGTGACCCATGACCCGCAAACAGAACCAGTTCGATTATCAGACCCTGCGCCATCTGCCGGAAATCCGCCTGTGCATGGAATTGCTGCGCGGCCGGCTGGTTGCCGCTCAGGTGCCGGCCGGCGGGGTCGACTGCCTTCCTGAATCGTAATGCACACTTGAACGGCGGCGCGAAGGACTGAGTTATTTGGGCCGGCTCAGAACATATACCCGTAACGCATACCGACGGATTCGATGCCTTCGTTGACGACGACGGTGTGACGGCCTGATTCCGAGCCGTCGGAAGTATTCTTTTCGCAAAGACTGGCGTTTGAGCTGTGATCGATATGAACCATCAGCGCATGGCGCTTGTTAAACCGGTAACCGGCGTTAATCGATTCCCGGAACAAGAACCGGCAACCCAAAGATTTCGATTTGCCGTCGACGCCGACAAGATGACCATCGTGGATCATGCCGCCCAGGCCGAAGCCGGCGAACCAGCCGCTCCAGAATGACCATTCCCAGGTCAATCCGGTATAGGCCTGGCTGGTATCACCTGAGGCGCTATAGCTGACCCCGATATGAGGTCTGGGCGACCACATGAAGTCAAAAATTCCGGGTGAGGCAAACAGCAATTCGACGTTCGCGTCGACACCGCCTTCGTCGCTCGCGGAAAACGGGCCGGTGTCGTGCATGAAGGCACCGACCCGGATTTCGGAAAACATGCTGGAAAATTTCCAACTGTCGTCGGCGGCCGGCATTTCCGATTGCGCCGCGGGCGCTGTTCGGCGCGGCGCAGCCGCAGCGGGTGCCACGGTTGGACGGCGGACCGGCTGGCGGCCGGCTTGTGGCACCACCGGCACGGGGCGGGCCTGGCGGGCGAAGGGGTGCCCTTGGCGCAGCATCCCGTCCATGTTGTATAAACCGCCCCACGACTGGGCCGTTGCCGCCGGCGGCACGGCAAGACAAATCAGGGCCGCGACAACGCCAGCCTGGAGAACCAGATATGGATTGATCCGCATCAACGGCACAGCCCCGAGCATCCCTAAAATCTTATTATTGGCGCTAGGAAAGACGATTCAAGGCGTCGGGACAACGGTTTTTTGCACTCCCCCATGAATGTGCTATGAGAACAGCAATAATAACGAATAAGGGAAGGGATGGTCCTTGGCGACAAATCTCGCCGGCAAAACCTATGAGGTGCAAACATCCGACGGCATTCGGTGGACCGTCATGGATGTCCACGAATCGCGCTCGCCGGCCATTCAGCAAGCCGAGGAACTTCTTGAAACCAACCGGTATTATGCCGTCCAGGTCATTGCCGACAGCGAACGCGCCGGCACTGAGGTTGTTTTCGAAAAGGAAGCCGAAAACAAACCGGAGAAAAAGCAGCTCCAAATTTCACCCATTGAGGAAGCGGCGTATTGCAAGAATATCGCCGATTATTACGGTTTTGAATCGCGCCGCACCGTCGGTCGGCTGATGCGTCAATACCTGGATGAATATGGCATGACCGCCCTTGAGCTTGCCTTCGACGCGGGGCATCTGAAGATGCTGGAACGCAACGACAAATTGTTTCCGGCCGCAGTCCAAAAGGTCGCCCAATTGCAGGCCAAGGAAGGCAAGGTAAATCCCGGCGAGCGGGTCGATGAGATCTGCGCGATGGTCGAACAGATGAAAGATTTCGCCGTGAAAACGGCGGATGCCGATGATCTGGCGGCGACGATCAAGGGGAATGGTTTGAATGCCGCCATTGATGCGGTGAATATGTCGGTCGCCAAGGGCGACAGGAAGACCGCCGTTCGGTTCGGCTTGGCCCGCTATCTGTCGACGGCCGCCGATTGGAACGACAAATTCGGGAAGCTGGCGGAACTGGGCGTCGACGATCTGTCGGAAAGCGGCGTTGAATTTCTCGACGAGGCGCTGGCCGAGTTGGCGGACGCCGCGTCGGCGATCATGGAATTGCTGGGCGGCCAACCCGACCGGGGCACCGCCAATCGGATTATTGTCCAGTTGGCCGTTGGCCGCTGCCCGGCGCCGAAAAATCCCCTATCGTGTATTGAGGCGGTCAACGGTGTTCTGGCGCGGCATGCGCTGCCGTGCACGCGGCGCATGCTGTATGAGCGCTTTGCCGGTGAAGTCGGCGGTACACGGCCGCTGACCCGTGAAGGCCGGGATACGGACCGTGACATGTTCGTCACCTTGATCCGCGATCTTGTCGAACTGGCCGGCCTGGAAGGCGGACCGCCGGTGGCCGAGGCGATGACCCGGCGGGCCCGCATTGTCTTAAGTGTCGGAGAAGATGACCTCACCTTGGAGGACGCTGTCGGCAGGATCCTCGATCTGTTGCCGCACCGGGCCGTGCGCATGGGCTATCTGCTGGATCTGGTGGTATCGCCCATGGGCCAGGAAAACCAGGGCGCCATATTTGCCATGTTGGGACGGCTGGTTCAGCAATTGTCTTCCGTGGCGTCGTTTCTGCCGAAGGGGTCGAGCCCGGAACTACGGGATCTGACCCTGGACTCGCTGAAACGCCGGCTGACCTCCGAGGGGTTGCCGAAGGCCTGGCGCGAGGGCATCTCGCAGGCCCTCAATGAGTTCACGAAACGCGACGCTCCATCTCAATCGTCTCGGCCGGCGATGGCCGATGCCAAGCCCTATTTCCTAGATGAAGAAACCAAAAGGATCATTGCCATGAACCCGGATCAGGAAGCCTTCAACGCGGGGGAGATATTGTTCGAAGAGGGCGACGCGGGGGAGACCGCCTACCTGATCCGTTCCGGCGAGGTAGAGATTCTGCACCTGATCGGCAACGAAGAACGAATATTGGCCCGCTTGGGGCGCGGCGAGATTTTCGGCGAAATGTCCTTGATCGACAATCAGCCGCGCATGGCGACGGCGCGGGTTTCCGCCGACGCGGAATTGTCAGTCATCAGCCGCGAAAATATTCAGGCCCGTTTGGGGCGCCTGGAAACATCCGACACGGTGTTGCGCCGTCTCATCGATGTCTTTGTCACCCGCATCCGCGGCGAGGCACGCCTGCACGAGTAGGGCGAATTGGGTCAATGTCGGCGGTGTTATTTCCAGGGGAATTCGGAACGCGCCGTCAGGTTTCCATCGACGGGCAATGCACCGCCCGTCGCATTGTGGATGGCCTCGGCGATGCGCAGACCCTCGTTCCATTTGGCCATCCGTTCGGACCGGGCGAAGGAGCCGACCTTCAACTGCTTGACCCCCCAGCCAACGCCCAAATGAACGATCGTGGTGTCCTCGGTCTCACCTGAGCGGGCCGAGATGATCGCCCCAAAACCGGCCTTCGTTGCCGCGTCGAATGCGGCCTTTGTTTCGCTAATGGTGCCGGCCTGGTTCGGTTTGACCAGCACGGCGTTGCCGCTGTTCGTCTTTGCCGCCGCCGTGACGCGCCCAGCATTGGTGACGAAAAAGTCATCGCCGACAACCTGGACGCGTTTGCCGACGGCCCAGGTAAAGCGGGTCAGCCCTTCCGGATCGTCTTCGCCCAAGGGATCTTCGATCGACACGATGGGGTAGCGTTCGACCCAGTCGACCAACAGGCCGCAAAGCCCATCGCTGTCCAATTCCTGGTCGTCGCGGGCCAATCGGTAGCGTCCTGCGGCGCCGAATTCGGACGCCGCGATATCAAGCGATATGGCGATGTCCTGGAGCGGCGTATATCCGGCCTGTTCGATGGCCCGGGTCAGCAGTTCCAGACCGTCCTCATTGCTGTCAAAGGCAGGCCAGAAGCCGCCTTCATCGGCGACCCCTTGCAGGCGGCCCGATTGGCTCAACAAGTCGCCGGCGGCGCGGTAAACCTCGGCAGTCCAATTGAGGGCCTGCGCGTAGGAGGCGGCACCGACGGCGATGATCATGAAATCCTGAATATCCACCCGCTTGGCCGCATGGGCGCCGCCGCCAAGTATTTGGATTTCCGGCAAGGGCAGGGTTTCGCCGGCGCTGGCGCCGCCGAAAGGCCCCAGATATTGCCACAGCGGCAATTTCTCGGCCGCCGCGGCCCCATGGGCGATGGCCATCGACGTGGCGATCAACGCATTGCCGCCAAGCCGGCTTCTGTTTGGCGTGCCATCCAGTGCGATCAGCACGGCGTCGATGGCAGCCTGTTCTCGCACGTCCATGCCCTTCAGGGCGGCATGTATCTCACCATTGACGGCATCGACGGCGCCGCTCACGTCGTAGCCGGCGAAGGCGTTTCCGCCATCGCGGCGTTCGACGGCTTCACCGCTGCCGGTCGAGGCACCGGCCGGCGCAATGGCGCGACCGATGGCGCCGTAACGCAGGGTCACGTCGACCTCAATGGTCGGCCGGCCGCGGGAATCCCATATGCGCCGGGCATGGACGCGCTTGATGATGTTCTTGCTCACGTCAATTCCTCAGTTCTTCGTGCCAGGCCCGGCACACCTCCAGGGGATGATCAACGGGTTCCACCAGCAGGGCCTTTGCAACCCGGCGCACCCGCGCCTTGTCGCCGTCATCGGTCACATACTCGACCGGGGATTTACCGTCGACGCGGGCAAGAAACAAGCCGGGCAGCAGACGGGCCGTGCGGACGCCGACCTGGGCACCGACGCCGGCGGCGCCATCCTCGTCCATGGTGTCGATATAGGCCATCGTGAACGCATGGAAACAATCCAGATATCGCTCGGTGAATTGCCGATGCCACAGGCATTTCAGCAAGAAGTGCTTCAGGCAAAAGGACAGATCAAAGGCAGGATCGCCGTACCAGGCGCATTCGGCATCCAGAAATACCGGTCCCGCCGGCGTCACCAGAATGTTCTTCGGGCTGACATCGCCGTGCACCAAGGCAAGTTTGTTGGCGGCGGTCACGGACACCAGATGGGAAAGTTGTGGCGCCACGTCCGGATGGCGCCGCGCCGTGGCTTCCAAGTAGGGCTCCAGGCGGATCGCATGAAAAATCTTATCCGTGGGAAAGGCTGCGGCAATTTTACTATCGCCCAGGGTGGCGCCGTGAATGCGCGCCAACACCGTGCCGCATTGTTTGGCGAATGCAGGATCGGCGTGGCCCTGGCGAAGCTCGTCCTTCCACAATCGGCAGGATTCCGGGTCCATGAACGGCATGGCGAACATGCCGGCCGCTGCGTCCTCGGCCAGAACCGCCGGCGCACTGCCCGGCTCAATACGGTCTGCTATCCGCATCCAAGCGACTTCATAGGCGTTACGTTCTATGGGGGCGTGCCATTCATCGGCAACCTTCAGCCTGCCCAAGGCCCGTTTGACACAGATCGCGCCATCTGGCGTTTCAATCTTCCAAATGTCCGATGACACGCCGCCGGTCAGGGCCACGCCGACGGGTGTTTCCATGGCGCCGGCAAGCCCGGAACGGCGCAAGAACTGAAGAAATTCGCGGGGAATTGCTGGGTGGGGCATGAGCAACGAAATTCCGAAGGCAAGGTCTGTGGACAGATGTTTGAAACACCCTGAAACAAACCGACATACACTTGAATTCGTGTCGACACAAATGGCAGCTACGGTGTTTGCACTGAGCGACCGCTTACCCCAATAAGCAGTGGCTCATGTCAGGGGCATGGCCCCCCTCGCCCCTGACAGCCTCCCTGTGAAACTTGCCGGACCCCAAAGGGTCCGGTTTTCTTTTTGCTTGGGACCGTCATTCCAACAAGGCGCTTGTGATCGCCGCCGGAAACCCGAAAAATATCAACTATGGATATTTATGCGGCCGGCACCGGCAGTTTTCAGATGTGGGTCATTTTCGCCCTGATTCTTGGCGCCCTGGCCTTTTACATCCGCGAACGGGCCTCCATGGAGTTGACCTCGCTGGGTCTGGTCTGCGTGCTGCTGATATTTTTCCACTTCTTTCCGGTCATTTCCGACAACGGCGAGGTGCTGGTGACACCGACGCGGATTCTCAAGGGGTTCGCGAATCCGGCGTTGATTACGGTGCTGGCGCTTCTGGTCATCGGCCAGGGAATGGTGCGCACTGGCGTACTTGACCGGGGCGCTGCGGTTTTGCTGGGGTGGTGCGGCAAGGACGCCGGCTTGTTTGTTGCCCTGCTTCTGCTACTTGCCGTCGCCATGGCCATCAGCGCCTTTCTCAACAATATCCCCGTGGTCGTGATCTTCATACCGATCATGCAGGCGTTGGCGCATCGCTACGGGGTTTCGGCCAGCAAGTTGATGATGCCACTGAGTTATGCGGCGGTGCTGGGCGGCATGACGACGTTGATCGGGTCGTCGACCAATCTGTTGGTCAACAGTGCGCTGATCGAAATGTCGGTGCGGCCCTTCGGGTTCTTCGATTTCACCGTACCCGGCCTGGTCATGGCAGCCGTCGGGTTGGTCTATGTGTTGGTCGTGGCGCCCCGGCTGCTGCCCGACCGCAGCGGCCTGGTTGACGATTATGCCGATGGCGGCGGCAAGCAGTTCATTGCACAGATGCGGGTGGCCATGGATTCGCCGCTGATCGGAAAAGGCGCGCCGGGCGGCCATTTCGCCAGCCTGCCCGATAAGACATTACGCATGGTTTATCGCGGCGACGAAGCCATTTTGCCGCCCTTTGAGGATTTTAAGGCGGAGGCGCAGGACGTTCTTGTCGTGGCGGCGACCCGCCGGGCCCTGACCAAGACCCTATCCAATGACCCGGAGGCGTTTCATCCGGAACTTCAAGGCGATGATGGCATAGAGCACCGTGGCCTGGAACTGGATGGCGACGGCGGGCGCTGGCGGAATGGCGAACAAATGCTGGCCGAGGTGATGGTGGCGCCGGGTTCGGGGCTGATCGGACTGACCTTGTCGCAGATCGGCTTTCGCTACAAGACCCATTGCGTTGTGCTTGGCATTCAGCGCCGATCGCGCATGTATCGATCGCGGATCACGGATATTCGCCTGGAGGCCGGCGATGAATTGTTGGTCCAGGGACAACCTGAAGACATTGCCCATCTGAAGGCGTTTCGTGATGTCGTCTTGCTGGAATGGTCAGCCCAGGAACTGCCGGCGGTGGTGCATGCCAAACGGGCAACGTTGATCTTCCTAACCGTTGTCGGCCTGGCGGCAACAGGTATTCTGCCGATCGTCGTTAGCGCCTTGTGCGGAGTCGCGGCCATGGTCGTCGTCGGTGTCATGAACGTGCGCCAGGCCTTTCGGGCGGTTGATCCGAAGGTGG
>CAZQPC010000274.1:0-7256 GCA_964595005.1 uncultured Magnetovibrio sp. | reverse complement strand
TTACGTCACCCGGCACCACCGGACGGCCCTGCGATTCCAAAACTTCGCCCGTGTCCAGCCATTCCCGAATGGTCAGCGCAATGGAATCGGCCAGACCGACGCGCGGGTCGTCACCGGGCACCTGATCCAGCGGCGCGTCCCAGGGATCGGCCTCGGCCTGTTCCACAGCCGTGACCATAGGCCACAATTCGACCCGCCCGGCTTGGCCTTCGCGGGTCGTCAGGTGGCGGACCGGGCGGCCCCGCCAAGTCAGGCCATCGGCGGCATCGACGTCTTCGAAGACTTTGTCGACGGCCCGGATGATTGCCGGTGTCGACCGCCACGACTGGGCCATCTCCACGGGCCGCCAGTTCTGGCGGGCGGCGGCGACCTGATCGGCGAAGCTTTCCCCCATGATGCCGAAGCGCGCCGGGTCGGCGCCCTGGAAGGAATAGATCGATTGTTTCTCATCGCCGACGGCGAACACGGTGCGCCCGGCCAGCCCATCATCCGGACCGCGTCGGCCGGCGCCGCTAAAGAAATCGCCGGCCAAGGATTGAATTACCGCCCATTGGTCGGGGCTGGTGTCCTGGGCCTCATCGACCAGGATATGATCAATACCGCCGTCCAATTTGAAGTGAACCCAAGAGACACCGTCGCCATCGGCCAGCAGTTGGCCGGCCTTGGTGATCAAATCGTCATAGTCCAACAAGGCCCGGACCCCTTTCAACTGATCATAGGCTTGCAGCAGCGCATGGCCGATGGTCAGCACGGCGGCCGTGTTGTCGGCGACTGCCAGGGCCTTCAGGGATTCGCTGACGGCGAAAATCCGGACCTGTTCAGCCAGTAAGGCATCCATGGCAGCAGGGTGCGCGTCGGCGAGCTTCTTGGTGATCAATCCGCTGGCCGCCCTGGGCGCCATCTTCTGGGTCAGAAACAGGGGCAGATAGACGTCGGTGAACCGCTCGGCCCGGATGCCCGGATCCCCGGCCAACCATGCGCCCAGGACCGCGGCGCGTTCGCGATCTTTCGGTGAGCCCTTGCGCAAGGCTTCCGTGGCCTCGGCCAGGGCCGCTTGATCGAAGGCTTCATCGCGGACCGTTTCGGTAATAACGCTGATCCGGGTCGCGCCGGGGGCCAAATCAAGGGCTATCCGCCCAGCATCGATAAGTTCTGCCAGGCCGCCGTGGAGGTTGATCAAGGACGCCAACCGGCCGCGCTGAGAATCCAGTTCCGCCATGGTATCGGCGAAACCGGCCTCGTCGACCAAACCGGCCATGTGGAACATGGCGCGCGCCAGATCGGCCGAGTCGCGCTTCAAGGAACGCAGCAACAGGGCGTCCCGCGTCTCCTGGCGCAGTTCGGCGGCACGCCGCTCATCGATGACCTGGAAGTTTGGCGCGACCCGGGCTTCCAAGGGGAAGCGGCCCAACAGGGATTCACAAAACG
The DNA here is from genome assembly GCA_964595005.1 of uncultured Magnetovibrio sp. GTDB lineage: Bacteria > Pseudomonadota > Alphaproteobacteria > Rhodospirillales > Casp-alpha2 > UBA3470. The sequence continues at coordinate 5,828 of CAZQPC010000274.1, read as the reverse complement.
CGTGGATGGTCCGGATTCTGAGGCCTTCCGGCGCGTCCATGGTTTCGGCAAACAGCCGCCGCGCACGGGCCGTTTCATCGTCGTTGGCCGGTCGCGCCAACAATCCCGCCAAGGCGTTCGCCAGTTTCGCGTCATCCATGGCGGCCCAATCGCCCAGCCGGTCATTCAGCCGGTTTGCCATCTCGGCGGCGGCGGCCTTGGTGAAGGTCAGGCAGAGAATGCGTTCCGGACGGGTGCCGTTCAACAATAGCCGGGTGATACGGTCGATCAGTACGCGGGTCTTGCCGGTGCCGGCATTGGCCGACACCCAGACCGACTGGCTGGGATCGGCGGCCAGAATCTGGGCTCCCGTGCCGGTCGGGTCGGGGCTTTCGGGGCCCATTGTTCTCATGGTTCCATCGCTCATGATTTGCCGCCCCGGCCGCGCCATTCCTTGACCCGGGCCAGATGGTCGTAATCACTGAAGCGGCCGACGAACATGGGCCGGGGTTGCGAAAGATATGGTGTTTCGGGGTCTTCGTATTTGTGGATCAGGCGGGTCAGGCCGGCCACCGCATCGCCGACGACGTCGGCCAAATCCAGTTTGACGGCCCGTTCCTGGCCGGGCTGCCGGCCGCCGGAAAGCCGCATGTAGGTCAGATTGGCGACGTTTTGATCGGTCAGCTGCCTAAACCCGCCGTCTTCGACGATGGCCGCCTCCAGGGGCAATTGTGAGGCCAGCCCGGCGGCGATCTGCTTGTCCGACGGCGGCTGGCCGGTCTTGTAGTCGATGATCGACAGGCCGACATCGGCGCGCGCGTCGATACGGTCGGCACGTGCCGTCAGGGTGAAAGGCCGGCGCAGGCCGTCGAAGTCCCGGTGGCCATCCGCTTCCGTCGCCACGGTCCGCCAGCCGGCGGCGCGCCGGGCGCGTTCGTTGGCGATGAACCAGGTGGCAATGCGCTCAAACCTCGGCCACCAGAAGGCGCGCACTCCCGGCCGGGACAGGTGCGCGTCGAAATGCTTGGAGCCAATCTCCAACAGATGCCGTTCCGCGTGATCGCCAAGTTCAGCCGGCTGGGCCAGGATAAATTCGTCAAGAATGCCATGGATGATGGTGCCGCGATCTGCCGCACCGGGGTCGGCGTCCAAGGGGTCCAGGGGCCGTAGGCCAAGAATGCGCCGGGCGTAAACCGCATAAGGATCGCGGACCAGGGTTTCGACCTGGGTCACCGAAAGCCGCGATGGCCGCGCCTCGGTCGGTGGGCGCGGGCTGGGCGGCCGAACGTCGGCGGCCTCGGCGGGCCGGTCCAGGGCGTCGATCCATTGCAGCCAGGGATCGGTATTCGGCATGCCGGCGACGGTTCCCATCCGGGCCAACAGGTTGTCGATGCGTCTGAGCCACCGGCAGGGCACCGTCGGCGTGCCGTCGACCCGTTCGGCCCGGGTCAGAGCGACGTCCGGGGCGGCGAAGCCCTGGACGAAATCGTGCGCCGACAGGCCGACCCGGCGTTCCGGCGCCGGTAGGCCGAAGGCCTGCATCATGGGCCGGCTCATCCACGGGCTGGCCGGTGTCTCCGGCGGCCAGATGCCCTCGTTCAAGCCACCCAGAATCAACAGATCGGCGCTTTGCAAGCGCGCCTCCAAGGGCCCCCAGATGGCAAGCCGGGGGTGGGCACCGTATTGGGGCCGCACGACGCGGCCGGCCATCAAGGTTTCGAACAGAGCCGCGTAGCGGGCCGGCGTGACGTCGACGGTCGAACCCCATTCGATCAGCTCACCGGCGAACCCCGCGGCAATCTCACCGGCCTCGCCGGCCCAAAGGATGTCGGCGCCGGGTGTCGTCGCGGTGGTCGCCATGCCTTCCGCGGCGGCGACGTGCAAGCGGATCAGGGCATCGATGGATTGCGCCTGGGAAATCTCGAGGTTGAGCATCGGCGAAAGCAGGCTTTCGAGGCGCGCCACCAGCGCCATCAAATCCGGCTCTTTGTCACCGAGTGCTTGGCGCAGTCCCTCGCATCCCGGTGCCGGGCGGGGGCCGCGCAACACCGCCATTTCCAGCTGCCGGGTCAGCCGGCGCAAAGTCTCTGGGGTGTAGCCGACACCGGCGAAGGGATGCTTGAGCAGGGCCAGCAGGGCGACCGGGGCCAAATCCTGAGCGACGGCATCGGCGATCAGGCGCAAAAACGCCCCGGGCGGTGTTTGGGCCAATGGCCGGCCGGCGGAATCGTCGACATCCACGTCCCATCGCTTCAGTTCCGCGGTGACGCGCCTGGCCAAACCCCGGTCGGGGGTGACCAGGGCGGCGGTCCGGCCCGGGTTCTCCAATGTACGGCGCATCAACAGGGCAATGGCGGCGGCCTCTTCGCGGGTGCCGGGACAATCGATGCGGGTCACCCCGTTCAAGGCCGGGCCCAAGTCATCCGCGGTTAAATCTTGAATGGCAGCCGCGGGCGCCAGGGCGGCGTTGATGAACCGATCGCGCCCTGTCGCCGCCGTTGCCGTGCTGCCGTCGGCCCAAAGGCTGACATCGGCGCGGTCCAGGCCCATGTGGGCGATCAGCTGGGCCATGCCAAATTGTGGATGCGACGGCGCCAACTGGGCCCAGGTGTCGGCGCCGGCGTCCAAATCTAGGCCCGGCAGCACGACGCAGCCCCGGGGCAGGCCGGCGATGACGGTCAGCAGATCGGCGGTCGCCGGGATCGACCCCGTTGATCCCGCCGCGATGACCGGATCACCGGGCGGGCTGTTGCGCCACAAGCGGGCCCGGGTTTCCAACAATCGGTTACGTCGGTCGGCCGGATCCAGGCTGCCTTCCGCGGCCAACAGGTCGGGCCAGACATCGGTCAGGATCTTCAGGAAATCCAGGGTCAGCTGCCAATGCGATGCAAATTCCTCCGGCACAAGATCCGCCAGATTGGCGAAATCGCCGCGTTCCGTGTGCACTTGATCCAGAAGCCTGGCCAGTTCGCGGGCCAATCGGGCCGCCTGGTCGGGGGTCATGGTGGTGTCCGGGCGGGCCAGGATCAGGCGGGTCAGCAGCAGTTGCCGGCGCAGCCCCGGCACGGCCGGCGGAATGGCCATGGCGCCGTCGCCGGCCAAGCCGGCTTCTTCACCTAACATGCCCGATGCGCCAATGATCAACTCATCTTCATCCAGGTCGCCCAACGGCAGCAGGCGCGGCAACAAGACCGGTTTGCTGCCGCTGGTGCGCAGAAATGCGTCACGCAAGGCCCGGCACGCCCGCCGCGTCGGCAGCAGCACCGTCACGGTGGTCAGGGCGTCCGGAGCGTCGCCGACCTGGGCGCGTATCCCGGCGGCCAGGCTGTCGACAAAGGGCTGGCCCGCGGGAATCGTATAAACGCTCGGACGGGCCGGTTGTGTGCTCACGTGTACCTACCGGTGCTTGGTTTCCGCAAAGGTCGTCTGCATGTAGCGTTCCGCCTCACCGAGGCCGTCAGGCGTACCAATATGAAACCATTCACCGTCGTGGACCATACCAAACAGGCGGTCTGCCTCCAGGGCCTGGTCATAGACCCAGTTCAGGGAAAACCGGCCATCGGGGGCATCGGCGAGGACGGTCGGGTCAAGGATTTGCACGCCGCTAAACAGCCACGGGACCACCTCCGCTTCGGTGCGGCGGGTCAATAGGCCGTCCGCTTCGCATTGGAAATCGCCGCGGCCGTCGTAGCCGTAGGCATCGACCGTCGAATGCAGCATCAACAGGGCATCCATTTTGTTGGCGTCCCACTGTTCGGCCAGACGGCCCAGGGCATCCGTCGGGCCGTTCAGCCAAAAGGCATCGCCGTTGACCACATAGAACGGGTCCGCACCCAGCATCGGCAGCGCCTTTTTGACCCCGCCGCCGGTCTCCAGAAGGTCGTCTTCGCTGGAGAACTGCAGCGCCGCGCCCCGGTAGTCTTTGAAGTGGCGTTCGATCTTTTCGCCCAGGTGGTGGATGTTGATGACCACATCGGTGACGCCGACGGCCTCCAGGCGGGCCAGGGCGTGGGCCAACAGTGGCCGGCCGTTGATATTGATCATGGGTTTCGGCGTCTTGTCGGTGATCGGACGCATCCGCAGGCCCCGGCCGGCGGCCAGGATCATGGCGCACTTTGGCCCGGCATGGGTCATTTTCCTGTTGATCTTCTTGCTTGTCATACTGCCTTCGTCGGGTGCAATGGGGCCGTCCTCAAATCAACCGGCACCTGGGTCTCGAACCATGCGGAAACAGGAGCCAGCGCCGGATGCGCCAGGGCCGCCTCCAGCAGCTTCCAGACGCGGGGAATATGCACCAGATGCGCCGGTTTTGCATCCCGCACGCTGAGCGGGGTGAAGATGCCGATGACCTTGGCGTGTCGCTGGGCACTTAAGATTGCGTAGACGGCGGCGAAATCGTTGCGCGCCGCGGCGTCATCGTTGAGGGCCGCGAAGCCGTCCACGTAGCGTGCCCGCATGGTGTCGCGCAATTGGGGCCTTAGATCGCGCCGCGCATCCTCCAGAAGCGACATCAGATCGTAGGCCGCCGGGCCGGCGACAGCGTCCTGAAAATCCAACAGTCCACATCGCGCAAGACCGCTGCGCTGCGGCAGCCACATGAGATTATCGACATGATAATCGCGTAACACCAACGTTTGGGACGCCTCAAGAACCGGCTGAAGGCAGGCATCCCAGGCGGCGACGTAGGATTGGCGCAGGGTTGGCGACGTTTGCTCGCCGGTGGCGGCGGGCAGAAACCAATCGGTCAACAACAGGGCTTCCGTCAACAAGCGGTCACGGTCGTAGCTCGGCAGGCCGGGGGGTAAAACGTCCTTCGTGGCGCGCCCATGCAGATCAATGAGAACGTCAACGGCCAGGGCGTAGAGTTGGAACTCCTGGCCCGGCCGTTCGGCCAACACCTTCGTATAGGTATCATCCCCCAGGTCCTCCAACAGCAACAGGCCCGCGGCCGGGTCGTCCGCCAAAATATCCGGCGCCGAATAGCCCAGGGCCGACAGGTGCCGGGCGATCCGCAAAAATGGGGCCACGTCCTCTTCCGGGGGTGGCGCGTCCATGAGGACGGCGGCGTTGTAGCCGACACGCAGGCGTTCATAGCGGCGGAAGGAGGCATCGCCGGCCAGCGGCCCGCGGATGGCGGTGCCCCAGCCGCGGGCGTCGAGAAAGGCTTGAATATCCGATGCGCGCTCAGACATGCATGGCGCCTTCGCCGAGGCCGTCGATCAACCTCGCCTGCCAATACCCATGCCCGATCAGTCGGGCCCGGCGCGCACCCTCGTGGCGGCCGGGGCTCAGGTTGACCTCCAGGCGGTTGGCGGGCAGCCAGGGACCCAGGCGGTCGGGCCATTCGATTATGGATATGCCCTCGGCGAAGGCGTCCTCAATGCCCAATTCCAGAACCTCGTCCGGTTGCTTCAGGCGATAAAGGTCGAAATGATGGACCACGGCGGCGCCGCCATCGTAGGCCTGGACCAGGGTGAAGGTGGGGCTGGGAACGTCATCTGACATACCGCAGTAAGCGTGGACGAAAGCCCGGGCAAAGACCGTCTTGCCGCTGCCCAGATCACCGCTTAGCGCGATGATGTCGCCGGCCCCGGCGGCCGCGGCAATGCGCCGGGCCAGGGTCCGGGTTGCCGCCTCGTCGGCAAGGTCTTCGTCGATGCTGTTTTCGTCAGTGGCGATCATGGCGCACCCATTGCCTCTTGCGCCGGCAAACACGGGCGGCCATCTTGGCGGCCATGACGACGCAAGAAACCGATATCGCCATCATCGGCGCCGGACCGGTGGGGCTGTTCACCGTATTTCAATGCGGCATGCTGGGCATGCGCTGCCATGTCTTTGATGCCCTGGAC
>CAZQPC010000273.1:0-7290 GCA_964595005.1 uncultured Magnetovibrio sp. | reverse complement strand
ACCCGTGCGCCGCCAAGAAGGCGTGCAACCCGTGCAACCCGTGCGCCGCCAAAAAGGCGTGCAACCCGTGCAACCCGTGCGCCGCCAAGGCTTGTAACCCGTGCAACCCCTGCGCCGCGAAGGCTTGCAATCCTTGTAATCCGTGTGCCGCCAAAAACCCGTGCAATCCCTGTACAGCAAACGCATGTAACCCCTGTAATCCGTGCGCCGCGAAAAACCCGTGCAATCCCTGCGCGGCCAAGAAGGTCGCGTCGGCCTGTAATCCCTGCGCCGCGAAGAAGGCCTGCAACCCCTGCAACCCCTGCGCCGCCAAGGCCTGCAATCCGTGCAACCCGTGCGGCGCCAATCCCTGCGGTGCCGCCGACGCCGAGGCGCCGGAATTGTCGATCGCCGAATCCGGCGGGCTGTACAATTGCATGAAGAGTGAAATGCGGGCCGCCTATGCGAAGGCCGGCGTCGCCAAGGTGCGCGGCTATCAGAAATGGGTGAAGGTCTCGACGGCGCCCTATGCCTCCGACACCCACGGCAACCGCTACACCTCGAACGCCGTCAACAGCCATGGCGATTACCGTTACCAGAAGTTCGAAGAGGCCGGCACCCTGCCGCTGGGAACGGTTCTGGCCAAGGACAGCATGGTGGTGCGCCCCGATGGCAAGGTCGCCGTCGGACCGCTGTTCATCATGGAGAAGAAGGAAGCCGACTGGAATCAGTTCACTGGCGATTGGCAATATTCCATGATCCTGCCGAACGGCAAGGTTGCCGGGTCGACGGGCGGCAAGGGCATGAGCATGAAGTTCTGCGCCGAATGCCACAATGCCGTCCGGCCGGAACAGGACTCGACCATGTTGTTGCCCGATGATTACCGCAAGAGCTTCTAAAGCTCCCCATCATCGCTCCCTGGCGTGATGGAGAAACGGCGGCCCAGACGCGGGCCGCCGTTTTGCTTTGAAGGGTCGGCCTCGGCAAGCCGCGGGAGATTGCGTCTGGGCTATTCCTCGCGCAACTCCCATTCGGCTTCCACCAGGACCTGTAGAAATTCGCGCTGTTCTTCATTGGACGCGTCGAAGGCAATGGCGACGCCGTTGTCTTCGGTGCGCATGACGGTGCCGCTGAGCGCCGTCGCGTCTTCCAAGATCAGATCGACCTGATCGCCGTTGGCGAAGCTGTGTTCGACCCGGCCAAGGGGGTATTCGAATTCCAAAAACGCCCCGGTCGTCGAGATATCCTTCAACAGCCCGCCACGGGCCTGTTCGCCATCCTTGGCGAACGCCAGTTTGGTCACGTCGAGGCGGCTGTAGTTTCGGTTGTCGTCGTCTGCCATCTGCTTTCCCCTAGCGATTGATGTCCCGTATCTTTCCCCATGAATTTTCCTGGCAACAGATTTATCACAATTGGGCGGTTCAGGAAATGGGCGCCCAATCGTGACGTCGCGCCGGCCCCGACGATTTCCACTCCGGCGCGCAGACTGCCAACGCATGGCGGCAAAGCATGCGGCGCGGCAATTCTGTTTCGACTTGCGCCGATGCTTCAATTATCCTGCTCCCCAAGGGTATTCCAAGGGCATACCAAGGGCATACCAAGGACATTCCATTTGAACGGGTTTTGACATGCGCCGCCGGGCTTTCACCGTGATATTACTGAGCGTACTGCTGGCCGGCCCGGCCCCTGCGGTGGCCGCCGATCCCCTGACCATCCTCACCGAGAACTATCCGCCGCTCAATTATGTCGATGGCGAAAAGCTGAAGGGCGCCGCCGTCGAGATCGTCCGGGCCATCAAAAAACGTCTCAAGCTTCCCGGCAAGATCCTCGTCCGGCCCTGGGCACGCGCCTATCACCTGCTGAAGACGAAGCCCGACACGGCGCTGTTTTCGACGACCCGCTCGGCGGCCCGCGATCCCCAGTTCAAATGGGTCGGCCCCTTGGCGGAAAAGAAGATCGGCATGTTTGTCGCGGCCGCGTCCGGAATCAAGCTGGCCAATCTGGACGGGGCCAGGCCCTACACCATCGGCGTGCAGTTGGCCGGCGTCGGCATGGAGGAGCTGAAATCGAAGGGCTTCCAGCACCTGGACCCGGCGTCCAGCGCCGTTGCCAATTTGAAGAAGCTGCTCGCCGGGCGCATCGACATGTGGTACGCGTCGAACGCCACCGTCGGCGGCAACACCAAGAAGCTCGGCATCGGCGTCGACGCCGTCAAGCTGGTGCTGACCACGGCCACCACCTTCATGTACATCGCCTTTAACAAGGACACACCGGACGCGGTCATCAACCGCTGGCAGAAGGCTCTGGACGGGCTTTATGCGGAGGGTGCGGTGAAGGCGATCTTCGCCAAATACAAACTGTCCTATCTTTACGCCAAACCGCGCTGAGCGGCCGGCGCGCGGCCTACATCTCCGCCGGCATGGCCTCCGGCGGCGGCATCTCGTCGAAGGCCGGCAGGCTTCCGTCCATGTGGTCCCAGGCCGGCGCGCGCTTGGTGTAGACGATCATCTGCGGGGTGAAGACGTCCGGGTCGTCCAAGCTCGAGGCGCGTGGAAAGATCACGTCCGCGAACCCCGAATTGACGGAATAGACGGGTGATCCGCAGGTCGGGCAGAAGTGCCGGGTGACGACGTTGCCGCTGTCCGTTTGCTTGTCAAAGGCGGTGGTTTGCCCCGTCACCGTCAGCGCCGGTTTCGGCAGTACGACGTGGGAGCAATGCCCGGTGCCGCTGGATTTCCGGCAGTCCAGGCAATGACAGTGGCCGCCGGCGACCGGGTCCATGGTGCTCTCATAGCGCACCGCGCCGCACAGGCAACCGCCGGAAAACTTCACCTCGCCGTTCGCGCCGGATGTTTCGTCAGCCATGATTTTCCCCCAGATTTGTTGGCATTTTGATATGTCACTTGTATAGTGCAAGTTACTTTATCCGAAACTCTATCCGAGTCAATTGTAAAATGCAAGTTACTCAATATGTCTGTTGAACAAGCGGCCCTGGTTCCGGAACGCTCGGGTTGTCCCATCGCCACGACGCTGGATCTGGTCGGCGACCGGTGGACCTTGGTGATCGTCCGCGACATGGTGACGGGCAAGACCCGGTTCGGCGAGTTCATGGACTCGCCGGAGGGCATCACGACGAATATTCTGGCGGATCGGCTGAAACGGATGACGGCGGCTGGGCTGGTTTTGAAGGAGGCGTATCAGGCGAACCCGGTGCGGTTTGAGTATCATCTGACGGATCGAGGGTTTGATCTGCTGCCGGTGTTGCAGGCCATGTGCAATTGGGGGAATAGGCATGTTGGCGAGACGTGGGTTCCGCCTTCTTGGTTCATGTCTGATGGGATTGCGCCATAAGCGCAATCTTGCCATCAACAGGCACGGTGTGAGGTCTGGGGATGGCTGGGTTGGCCAGACCGGTGTGACTAACAACGTTGCCACAAACACCGCGCTCACCGGGGGATCACCCCGCGCTTTCGTGGTGCCGTTAAGGCATCCCGGTCACGGAGTGATAATGCGCGGACTTTGGCGCGACCGATGTGTCTACAGAACTGAAACCTCCCTCCGGGGGATCAATCCGCACTTACGCGGCGACGTTAAGTCGCCACGGTCACGGCTTGATAGACCGATGTGTCATTCGGCTGCGATCTGCCGCAGCCTCCCTCCGGAGGATAACCTGGGCTTACGCCACCACGCCAAGGGTGAGGACGGCCCAGCCCGCCAGGCCGGGGGATTATCGCGATAACCCCCCGGCCTGCACATCCATAGTCGTCAAGGGACGCACAAATCAAACATGCAAGGGTGAGGGGAGAACGATGATAGGAATGCGATGTGGCATCCCTCCCTCGAAGAAATTCTCATGCTGAGCTCGTCGAGGTCAGCGGCTGTTGCTCTCGGCCTATCCCATCCGGAACCGCCGCCGCAGCGCCAGGATGAACAGGGTGGCCAACCCGATTCCCAACAGAGATTGCAAGCTGGCGATGAATTTCCAAATGGAGGAAATGAGGTCGCCATCTTTGTAGCTCGAAGTCCAGACCGCGAATGGACGAACGTATTGCTCAATGGAGAAAGCGAGGGCATGGTCAAAGTTAACGATCTTCGGCAACCCGGAATTTTCATATACGCCGCTAAAAAGTAGCGCAAACAATAGAAGGCACCCGATCGGCCGACCAGGACTCAAACCGTAATTCGAGCCCAACTCATAAAGGACGGAAAACAGTTTAATGATCCGTGGCATACTTCGGACTCGCCGCCGGCTCTCTAACTCATAGGCAAAAAATCGTCCTGCTTCGTCCCATGCCCGGTGGCCCTCCATTGCTAACTTCAACGTCCGATAAGAACGGGCAGCACGTTCGCCTGAGCGGTCAAAAAACTTGCTATCCAGGAAGGATGTATCCTGATTCATAAGAGAACCGTGGAAATTTGGAGCGACCTGATAAGTCGTGCTATTGAAATCTGTGTAACCCGAGAAACTGCGGTTGGAAAAATCGATGTCCTGATAGAATTTCGCGTTTCGAAACCATACGTGTCCGAAAGCGGCCGCCTGGGCCTGCTCTGTCAATTGATCCGCGGGCACATTGGAGAGACCGCGATTGTTTGCATCCAGCAGGTTCCCTGAGAATCCGCTATTTCCATAGAACCTCGCATGATCAAACCAAGCGGAGCCGCTAAAGTTCGACCGGGTGAAGTTTGCCATCTTAGAAAATTGAGCACCGGAAAAATACGCCGCATTCTGAAAATTAGATCGCGAAAACAAAGCGTTCTCGTGAAATTCCGCTCGTTGAAAATATGCGTCACTAACGAATTCAACATTCCTCGCGACGAATAAGCCGTGCGCCTCGATATCGTCAAAGTAGGCGGTTTGAATAAAGGTTGCCTCCGAAAAATCAATATTGAGAAGAAATTTAGTGTGCCGGAAATTTACTGAGCCACCGAAAACGGCGCGATAAAGACATACCGCATGAAAAAGGCGGTCGGATGTTAGCGGCAATGGTTGAGTTTCAGATGCCGGAAAGACGACGCCGGTTAGATCAACGACACGATCCGACTTGGAGGCCGAAGCCACGTATTTATAAATCTTTTGGAGAAACTGATCTGCCTTCTCAACAGTCCATGCCTGTTTTGTGGAAAGAGTGCCATCCGAATCAGCAAACGGTAAATGAAAATCACACCAATGTTTCCCGGATCCATTTGGAAATTCAACAAGCCGATCAGCAGAGACTTCAAACTGGCAACCGGGATCAAGATCCCTGAAAGTGTCAGGCCGCTCGGCGTGGAAACAACACGGCATGGAATTCTCAATATTTGTTATACGCAGATCATACTAGGAAAACGCGAAACAGGGGCAAGGCATTCGTTTTCGGACATTGAGGCGGGCACGCCACACCTTCCGTCGTTCCCGCGAAAGCGGGAATCCAGTTTTCGAGGCTCGGCGCCGGCCGTCCTGGATTCCCGCTTGCGCGGGAATGACGTGGTGGGCAAACGAGAACGTTCTCTTCCCCTCTTGCGGCGATGGGTAAGGGTGCCGGGTTGAAAGACCGCCGGTGCATGTTGAGGACTCCCTCCGGGGGGATGATCCGTCAAAAATGCTCCACTGGAGCGTTTTAGTCGGATCATGGGTTGACATTCCCATCACGCCTTCCCATCTCAATCTCATGCGCTGCGGAAGACCGGCAGTTGCACGCTATTGAACATTATGAAGATGACTCTGGTGCGGCGTCAGTTGGATCGGAGGCCCGCCGGGACTGATACACTGAAATTGGGCTCGGGGGCTTGAGAGAAGGGAGATCCCGGCAAGGGTCGCCGAGGGCGGCACATGGCCGTCAATCGATCAGAAAAGTGTACTTCCCGTGTACTTCATGTAGACGAGTACACAAAAAAGTTCGCCAAAGTACACATCCCTAACATATTGATTCCATTCGATATCGGTCCAGCGCATTAACCGAAATGTCATGTCTGGACATCCGGTAATCGCGGCGCGGTTCGTAAGTTAGGATAATGCTGTGATCCGAGCATCAGCTTGGTGGTTATTGTGTTATTGGAGGAATAATGATGGTCCATTCAGTTGGTTTAGACGTTTCCCAGAAGACGACGGCAATTTGTGTTGTTGATATAGATGGCAACAGCCTCTGGCGTGGCGTTTGCGCCACCGAACCCGATGGAATTGAAGCGTCGGTCCGCCGCCATGCGGGTGATGATGCGCATGTTGGCGTCGAGACCGGTGCCATGACGCCGTGGCTGGTGCATGAACTTCGAGGGCGCGGTCTCAATGTTGTTTGTCTCGATGCACGACATGCGCGCGCCGCGCTCAAGATGCAAATCAACAAGACCGATCAGAATGATGCCGAGGGGCTTGCCCAGATCGTACGAACTGGCTGGTATCGTTCTGTTCACGTGAAGTCTCTGGATGCGCATCGTGCCCGTGCTTTGCTGGGCGCGCGGTCGCAATTGGTTGGCATGGCGACGCGGTTATCGAACCATATCCGTGGAATTTTGAAGACCTTTGGCGTGCTTCCTGGTCGCGTTCGCGGGTTGCGCTTCGACCGCCGCATTGAAGCGCTTTTGGTTGAACGCCCTGATCTTGAGCCAATTGTAGCCCCGATTTTGGAGACCTGGTGTCACTTGCGCGAGCAGATCCGCGTATTCGACAAAGCTGTACAGACCATTGTTAGGAACTGTCCGACTTGTCGTCTGTTGATGAGTGTGCCTGGCATCGGTCCGCTAAGCGTGTTGGCCTATGTGAGCGCCGTGGAAAAGCCCGAGCGCTTTCGCAATGCCCGTGCTGTTGGCGCTCACTTCGGTCTGACCCCGCGAAAGTATCAGTCGGGAGAGATCGACCGGAGCGGCCGAATATCGAGATGCGGAGACAGCCTGGCTCGGACGCTCATGTATGAAGCCGCCGTCGTCATCCTCACGCGAGTGAAGCGGCCATCCCCATTGAAGGACTGGGCATTGGCGATAGCCCGCCGGTCCGGCGCTGGGAAGGCCCGCGTTGCATTGGCCCGCAAGCTGGCGGTCATTCTCCATAGCATTTGGCGATCCGGTGAGCCATTCCGCTGGTCCGAGCCATCTGTCGCAGCATGATCGTCAATCAGGCAGGCAAACGGTTTCATAAAGTTTAACGCGTTGCCCGTAGGGCGAGGGGCAGTTGACTGCGCAGCGAGCCGATGGGAAGGACGTAAATACCTAGCCCGTTGTGGACCTTGCAGCACTGCGCTTCGACCCGGATGTTGCGGCGGCCATGCCGACCGCGGAGAGAACCATGATCCTCTGGGCAACAAAACATTGACAACGGAGATGCGATTAGAGAACGGCTCC
>CAZQPC010000272.1:0-7347 GCA_964595005.1 uncultured Magnetovibrio sp. | reverse complement strand
AAGTCGTGAGCGGCCGAAAAGTCGAGAGACCTAATCTGCCGCCTCTCAACCGCTGGCCCATCCCTTCGCGCCCGCCGTCCGTTCCGGCTCGGTCATTCCGGCATCGCCAGCAACGGGGCCTTCGCCTCGCCGCGCACGGTCGGCAGGAACATGTGCGGCCAGGGTGAGGGGTAAATCCTGTCGACGGGCATCTCGACCACCGCCGGGCCGCCGGCGTCGAAGGCGGCTTCCAGGGCGGCGCGCAGGCCCGCCGGGGTCTGCTCGGCGCGGATGGCGAAGGCGCCGAAGCTTTCGGCGAACTTGACCATGTCGGGGTTGACCAGGTCCGAGGCGATGGTCCGGTTGTCGCCGAAGCGTTCCTGCTGGATGCGCTTGACGTTGCCGTAGGCCTGGTCGTTGTAGACCAGGACGACCAAGGGAGTCTTATATTTGACCGCCGTGGCCAGCTCCGCCGCGCCGTACATGAAGCCGCCGTCGCCCTGCACGGTCAGCACGCGGCGCCCGGGCATGGCGATCTTGGCGCCCAGGCCCGCCGGCAGGCCCCAGCCCAGCGTCCCCGCGTAACCGGCGCAGACATAGCCGCGCGGCTTGTACACGGGCATGGCGAAGCGCGCCGTGTAGGCGGCCTGGGTCAGGTCGTCGACGAAAATGCCGTCCTCGCCGAGCACGTCGCGGATCACCGCCAGGTGCGCCACCTGCGGCTGCAGTTCGGCGGCGAGCCTTTTGTCGTAGGCGGCGTTCATCTCGGCGATCCGCGGGCGCCGGTCCTTGACCTTGCCGAGGCGTTTGCCGAGCGCGGTAATCAGCGCCGGCAGCGCGTCCTGGGTCATGGCGCAAATGGGCACGGTGACCTGGCCGCGGCGGTTGATCTCGCCCGGGTCGGCGTTGATCTGGATGAGCTTGAGATCGTCATCGACGCCCCAGACCATCTCATGCCACATGAACCGGGTGCCGATGCCCAGCGCCACGTCGACGGTCTTCCACAATTCGTGGGCCACCGGGCTTTTGACGTAAAGCGGGCCGCGTTCGTCATAGGCCCCCTTGCCCTGGCGCAGGGCCGAGACCGGCGCGCCCAGCATGTCGGCCAGCACCGCCAGCGGCTCGGCGGCGCGCTCAATCGCATCGGTGTCGACGGCGGGGAATGCCGGCGCGGGCGCCGCCGCCGAGGCAGCCTGGGCAGCCTGGGCCGCCTGGGCCGCCGGGGCCTCGGCCGCCCACATGTCGAGCGGGCATTCGATGCTTACCGGCGCCGGATGCCCGCCGGTCAGCGCGGCGAAGGCCCGGGCGATGTCATCTGATGCGGCGGCGGCGTCGCGCAGGCCGACGGCGTGCTTTGATATCTGTTCGACAATGGCCATCTGGTCCGGCAGTTCGTGCAACTGGCCGTGCATGCGGCCGATGAATTCGCGCTTGTTCTGACCCAACAAGGCCAGGATGCGCGCCCCCGTGGCAAAGGCGGTGGAATGGCCGGACGCCGCGTTCAGCACGCCCTGGCCCGGCGCCGTGCAATAGGCCTGCGGCCGGCCGCTGGCCAGGGCGGCGCCGGTCGCCATGTAGGAACAGGCCTGCTCGTGCCGCCCGACGAAGGGCCGCAGTTGCGGAAAATCCACCAAAACGTTGAAGAAGTCATCGTTCTGCACGCCGGGCAGGCAATAAAGCGCATCGACGCCTTCCGCGATCAGGCCGCGGCACAGCAGATGCGAGAGGGTATCGGTCATCTTCAGGGTCCTCGTGGACGGTGTTGCGCCGCTGGCGAACGGCGGTTGGCGGGTCGGACATTATCAGGTTGTCGCCCGCAGGCAACAAGCCTTCCCGCGCGTGCGCCGCGCGGCGGCGCAGCATACCGCAAAGCCGCCGCGCACCGGATTGCGGTGGATCAACTGTCCGGAATGTCGTGGCCATAAAATTATTGGGGCTGTCCCAGTTAATTAGCCCATATCACCGTCATGCGCCACGGAAGACCGCCAGTGGCACGCTGTTTTACAATGTGAAGATGGCTTCGTTTCGGTGCTTTGGCCCATGCCAAATGGTTGGCAACGCCGGGGCGGAGGACCGCCGGGACTGATGCGCTCATGAGACGACGGGGTGTTGGGCTCGGGAGGGAGCCCGAAAGGACTCACGGCATCCCGGAGGGAGGGCACGGCTCAGCACAGCATTCGTTGAAACGTCGCTGGACACATCGGTCCCGCCGAAGGTCGCGCATCATCACATGGTGACCGTGGCGACTTAATGTCGCCGCGTAAGCGCCATGTGATCCCCCGGAGGGAGTGCGCGGCATATCAAAAGCGCTGTTGGACACATCGGTCTGGCCAACCCGGCCATCCCCAGACCTCTCTCGAATATGTGTTGAGAGTCCGCGTCAGAGCCTGAACCCCACCATCGTAATGTCGTCGCGGCGTTCTTCCTTGTGCTGGAATTCCTCGAAACCGCGCAGGATTTGCACGGCTTGGCGGCTCATTTTCATGCGCGAATAATCCAACAGCATCTTCTTCATGCGCCGCTTGCCAAAGGCCCGGCGGCGCACCCCGCCGACTTGATCGACCAGCCCGTCGCTCAGCATGTAATATCCGGCGCCGCGTTTGACGGTGATCTCGTGGTTGGTGAATTCCCGCGCCATGGGGGTGCGGCGGTAGCCGATGCCGGCCTTGTCGCCGCGCGTCTCCGTGAGGTCCCGATCGTCGACGCACCACAGCTCAAACCGCGCGCCGGCGAAGGTTATTGTGTCGCCGTCTTCACTGATCCGGCAGATGCCGCATTCGAAGCCGTCATCCGATTCCCCTTCGCCGCCATCCTGGCCCAAGACGATTTTCAGCAGTTGGTTGGTGCGTTGCATGATGGCGGCGGGGTCGCCATCGGGATGTTCGCTGAGCGCCTGGTCGATGGAACCTGTCGCGATCATCGTCATGAAGGCGCCGGGGACACCATGGCCGGTACAGTCGATCAGGAATATCAGCGTGCCGCGCGCACAGGTCCGCACCAGATAGATATCGCCGCCGACCACGTCTTTCGGTTCCCATATCACCAGATGATCGGTGAAAATGGCGGAAAGGTCTTCGCTGGTCGGCAAAATCGACCGTTGGATGTTCGAGGCGTAGTTGATGGAGCTCGAGATAATCTCGTAGGCGTCCGCCAGTTCCTGTTCGGCCGTCTTGCGTTCGGTAATGTCGGAGTACGTCGTCACGAAACCGCCGCTTTTGATGGGCTGGCCCTTGATTTCGACGATCCGGCCGTCCGGCATGGTGCGTTCAAACTGATGCGGCTCGACTTTGCGGGCCAGGTCCATGCGCTCGCGGATTTGATCTTCGGGGTCGCCGTCACCATATTCGCCGCGTTCGGCGTTGAACCGGAACATCTCCTCCATGGTTTTGCCGGCAACGAGAAGCTCAGGGGGAAAATTCAGGATCTGGCCGAAACGGTCATTGAAGACGGCCAGATTGAGGTCCGCGTCGAACATGGAAATGCCCTGGTCCATGTTCTCCAAGGCCGTGTCGATGATGTCCTTTTGGTGCGACAGTTCCGCTTCCGCGTCCTTCAGGGCGGTAATGTCGACCATCCACACGACCCGGGCGTCGGCGCCCTGGAACTGGCCCAGCCCCATGGTGCTTTGCAGGGTCCAGAAGGTCGACCCGTCGACGCGGCGGCGGTGCAGTTCCATGTTTTCGATGGTGCGGCCGTCCAACACGGCCTGGCGCAGGGTGTCCAGGTCTTCGGGATTGACATAGGTGGCAAGGACTTCTTCCGCGCTCAATGTATTGGCGCTCTCGACGCCGATCATTTCCCTCAGACGCCCGTTGACGAACAGGCGCCGGTTGGTGTCGCGGTCCATGATGCCGATGCCGATGGGGGCGGAATCCAGAAGTTCCCTGAGCTTCGCCTCGTTGTCGCGGATGGCCTGTTCGGCCTGCTTCATTTCGGTGATGTCGTGGTTGATGTGGCCGACACCCAGCATCGTGCCTTCAGAGGAAATGATCGGGAAGCGGATGGAGGTGACGATCCGCGTCGTGCCGTCGGCGTAGGTCGAGGTCGTTTCGCTGATGTCGCTCTCCTGGCTGTCCGCGATCTGGTTGTCGAGATCGCCGATGAACCGGGCCTTGTCGGGCTCATACAGTTCGTCGACGGTTTTGCCGACCATCTCGGCCCGGTCCGTCTGCGTCCATTCCTCGCAGATCTTGTTGACGAACAGGTAGCGCCCGTCGGTGTCCTTCATGGTGACGAATTCCGGCAGGTTGTCGGCCAGGGCCTGGAATATATCGCGGCTTGTCTGCAGCTCGGCTTCGGCGCGTTTGCGTTCGGTGACGTCCAACACCCACGACATCACTGCCGGGCTGCCGCCGAAGTCGATGGTGCGCCCGCTCAACGATACCCACCGGGGCGAGCCGTCATCCATTACCAACTCGACCTCGAAATCGGCGACCGTTTCGTTGTCGCGCATGGCGTCGAGATACTGTTCGCGCCGTTTCGGTTCCTTGTAGCGGGTGGCGACCTTGCGCTGGCGGTACTCCTCAAGGGTCAAACCGTTGACTTTCAGAATGGCATCGTTGGCCATTAATATCTCACCGCTGGATCTGGACAGGACGAAGCCAATGGGGCTGAGTTCCAGGATCGCCCGCATGCTTTCCTCGCTTTCGCGAAGGGCTTGTTCGTTGCGGGTCAGTTCTTCGCGGGCATGATCGATATCGTTGATGTATTCGGCAATGTTGTGGGTGGCCTTTTGGAAGCCCGACGCAATTTCGCCAATTTCATCGCCGCCGGCCAGATGCGTGAGATCGATGGCGGCCCGGGATTTTGCGAATTGCGATACGCCGTCACGCAATGTGGCGAGCGGCCGCACGACAGATCCGTTAAGCAGGAAAAATGCGTAGATCGTCATCCCCAGGGTGATGACGATCAGCGCCGCCGCCGCCATAATCAGCAGCTCATGGTCGCGGCGGATCTGACGAAACTCGGCGGCGGTTCGTGTTTCGATCAAGCGGACGAATTCCTGCACCGGCTTCATCACCACGGCCTTGGCGGCGTGGTAATCGTCGCTGTAGAGGATTTCCACGGCCTTGCGTGTGTCGGGGACGCCGACCTTGCGGAAGATGCCGCTGCCATCGTCATAAAGCCCCTTGGCGGTGTTCATGGCGATGGCTTCCAGGCGCGTCAGGGCGCTTGAGTTGTCGTCCGCTTCCTTCAGTTTGGCGAATTCCTGATCGCTGAAACCCAGCTGGCGCATGCGTTCTGCGAAGCTAGACGATTGACCATCGTGTTTCAGACTGCGTTTCTCGTTGATGACGAAATCCCAGAAAATGCCGCCATAGCCGTCAGGGTAGGGAATGGCGCCGGCGCGGATGTCGAGAATGTCCGTGAAATAAGTTTCGAACCGACCGATGCGGGTCGCCGCGAAACTGCGCGCCATGCGCGTCAGGTCGTCGGAGCCCTGGCGAAATTCGTCGGCTAGCTTCAGCGACGCGAGCCGCCGGGCGTCCACCTGTTCCACCTTGTCGACGGTGCCGACCGCCCAAATGGTCATGGCGCTGGCCAGCACCATGCTAAAAATGAGGCCGGTGAAAAGGACCTGGAACTTTTTCTGAATTGTGGTCATCGCATGTGCCCCGATTTCTTACGCAATGATTTGATTCTCGATGTCGGTGATTATGACCGGTTTCACCGTTTTACGAGAACACGGATTTAACCTACCACATGTAATAGAGTGGCCTGACAGGTTCATGACCGATGGGCCCATGCGCGCCGCGGCCGGCCATCAGTTTTCCCGGTATAGCCTCGGGTTCAAGGCGTCCCTCAGCCAATCGCCCAACAGATTGATGGCCAATATGAGCACCACCAGGACGATGGCCGGCATGATGGTGATCCACCATGAGCCCGAGAAGATGAACTCAAACCCCGACCGGATCAGTGATCCCAGCGACGGCTTTGTCACCGGCATGCCAAGGCCCAGGAAACTGAGGCTGGCCTCCGAAATGATGGCGTTGGCGACCTGCACCGTGGAGACCACCAGGATCGGCGACAAGGTGTTGGGCAAAAGGTGGCGGAACATGATGCGGCGCTGGGAAAACCCCAGTGCCTTGGCGGCGTCCACATACATCTGTTCCTTTTCCGCCAAAACCGAGGCGCGCACGGTCCGCGCATATTGCGGCCATTCGGCAATGCCGATGACCAAAATCAGCATGATGATCGCCAGATCGTTATAAAGCTCGGCCCCGAATGCGCCCTGGAACACGGCCAGGGCAATGATCGCCACCATCAGGGTCGACAGCGACAACTGTATATCGGCCAGGCGCATGAAAAAGGCGTCGACACGGCCGCCCAGATAGCCCGCTGCCAAACCGATGGAAACCCCAAGGACGGCCTGCATCATCACCGCAAAAACGCCGATCAGCAGCGAGATGCCGGTGCCGTAGAGAATGGTCGACAGCATGTCCCGGCCCTGGTTGTCGGAGCCCAGCAAAAACCGCGGGTCGCCACCGGCCTGCCAGACCGGCGGAATTTCCGAATCCATGATGTCGATCTGGGCCGGGTCGTAGGGGTTCTGGGGTGCGATCAAGGGCGCGAAGACGGCCGCCAGAACGAAAACGGCAACGACCAGGAAGCTGGCCAAGGCGGTTCGATCGGCGGCGAAATTGGCCAAGAACCGGCGCGCCGGGGCGGACAGCAGGGAACTCATGCGGCCTTGCCTCCCAGCCGCACCATGGGATTGACGACGGTGTAGAGGATATCGACCACCGTGTTGGTGACCACGAAGATCAGGCCGACAATGATGATGTAGGCGATGATCAACGGCGTATCGACCCGGTTGACGGCTTCCAGGAACAGAAAGCCCATGCCCGGCCATTGAAACACGGTCTCCGTCAGGATGGTGTAGGCGATCAGCGTGCCGATCTGCACGCCGCCCACCGTGATCACCGGCAGCAAGGTATTCTTCAGGGCATGCAGATACCACACCCGCCTGGCCGTCAGGCCCTTGGCCCAGGCCAGGCGCACGTAGTCGGTGCGCAGCACTTCCATCATCTCGGCCCGGATCAGGCGGATGAACAAGGGCAGCATGATGGACGACAGGGCGATCGCCGGCAGCACCATGTGGGCCCAGCCGTCGGCGCTCAACATGCCGGTCTCCCAACCCCAGGGCAGTTTGACGGTCTCGCCGCGGCCGAACGACGGCATCCACCCCAGTTCCACGGAAAAGATGTAGATGGCGAAAATGGCGGTCAGAAACACCGGGATGGAAATGCCGATGATACTGATCCCCATGATGACCCGCGACAGCCAGGCCCGCGGATAAATGGCGCAATGCACGCCGGCGGGAACCGACACACCGATGATGATCACGGTGGCGGCCAGGACCAGCTC
>CAZQPC010000271.1:0-7355 GCA_964595005.1 uncultured Magnetovibrio sp. | reverse complement strand
GCGCCATTGGCATCAACACGACGCCCAGCCACTGATATTGTCGCCGCATCCCGGTCATGGTCAGTACTGCAAAATCTGGTTAAGGAATTTCTGGGTGCGCGGGTTGGCCGGCGCCGCAAAGAACTGTTCCGGCGGCGCCGTCTCGACGATCTCGCCGGCGTCCATGAAAACCATCATATCGGCGACCTTACGGGCGAAACTCATCTCGTGGGTGACGCAAACCATGGTCATGCCGTCTTCCGCCAATTCGACCATCACGTCCAGGACTTCCGAAATCATTTCCGGGTCCAGCGCCGAGGTCGGCTCATCGAACAGCATGATCCGGGGCTCCATGCACAGTGAGCGGGCAATGGCGACGCGCTGCTGCTGGCCGCCGGAAAGCTGGCCCGGATACTTGTCCGCCTGTTCGGGGATATGGACCCGGTCCAAATACTTGCGCGCCAGGGCCTCGGCGTCGGCCGGCGTCATCTTGCGCGACCGGACGGGCCCCAGCGTCAGGTTTTCGACCACGGTCAGGTGCGGGAACAGGTTGAACTGCTGGAACACCATGGCGACCTCGCGGCGGATGGCATTGATGTTTTTGGTGTTTTCGTTGAGCTCAATGTTGTCGACGGTGATGGTGCCGGCGTCATGAGTTTCCAGGCGGTTGATACAGCGGATCATCGTTGATTTACCGCTGCCCGAGGGGCCGCAGACGACGACGCGCTCACCATTGCGGACGGTGAGATGGATATCCTTCAAGGCTTGGAAGTTGCCGAACCACTTTTCCAGGCCGGCAATTTCGATGATCGGGTCGCGCAAGTCCCCCGACATGCATGCCCTCCCTCATGTGATCGGCCCGTTTCCGGGCGGCAATGGCGGCTTGTGAAAGAAACTAGAATGTTTGAAACTTCCGGACCAGAGTAAATAAGAACCGTGATTTGGCGTCGGCGGCGTGCCGAATAGTACCGATCACATGATGAACAGGTGAGGAAAATGAAACATTTGAAATTCGCAATCCTGGCCATGGCGGGCCTGATGGCGGTGAGCACCGTGGCCCAGGCCGATTCGCGCCTCCAGGCCATTCTCAGCGGCGGCGTGCTGCGCGTTGGCACCACCGGAGACTGGAACCCCATGACCATGAAGGAGCCAGCAACCAATTCCTACAAGGGCTACGACATCGACATGATGACCGAACTGGCCAAGGATCTGGGGGTCAAGGTTGAATTCGTCGCCACCGACTGGAAAACCCTGGTCAGCGGCGTCGTGTCGAACAAATACGACATCACCGGCTCGGCCTCGATTTCCATGAAACGCGCCAAGGTGGCCGGCTATTCGCCGTCGTATTTCTCACTGGCGACCGTGCCCTTGACGCTGAAGAAGAACCTGGGACGGTTCAAGGACTGGGATGATCTGGATAAGCCCGACGTGACCGTCGCGGCGACGCTGGGCACGACCCAGGAACAACAGGTCAAACAGTTCTTTCCGAACGCCAAGAAGAAGATCATCGAAGCGCCTGCGCGTGACTTCCAGGAAGTCCTGGCGGGCCGGGCCGACGCCCACATTACGTCGAATGTGGAAGCCGGCAAGCTGGTCGAGAAATATCCGCAGATGGCCGTCGTGCCGGTCATGGAGGCGCGCGCCCGCACCCCCATCGCCATGCTGTTGCCGCAAGATGATCAGGTTTGGTTGAACTACATCAATCACTGGATCAAGCTGAAGACGGAACGCGGTTTCTTCAACAAATTGGCGGCCAAGTGGCAAATCGCCAATTGATCTGAGCCAACACGCGAGACGCCGGGCCGTCGCGCCCGGCGTTTTCCGTTTTCGCCGACGGGACCATTCATGAAGCTCCAGCATCAGACGTGGCAGCAGGTCGAGGCCTATCTGACCGATCAGAGCGGGATCATCATCCCGTGTGGTTCGACGGAGCAGCATGGCCCCGTTGGCATGATCGGCACGGACGCCATCTGTGCCGAGGTGCTGGCCGGGCGGGCCGGCGACAGCGCCGGCATCCTGGTGGCGCCGACCCTGGCGCTGGGCCAGGCCCAGTTCAACCTGGATTATCCCGGCACCATCAGCCTCAGATCGGAAACCTTGATGGCGGTTGTCCGCGATGTGGTGACGTCGCTGGCCGGCCAGGGCTTCAGGCATTTCTATTTCGTCAACGGTCACGGCGGCAATGTCGCGCCCTTGCAGGCCGCCTTTCAGGACATCTACCGTGACGCACCGGCCGATGCGCTGCTTCGCTGCCGGGTTCGCAGCTGGTGGGATCACCCGCCGGTGGCCGGCTTCATCGCCGGCAAGTTCGGTGCCGGTGAAGGCCTGCATGCCACGCCCAGCGAAATTTCCATCACCCAGGCGGTTCTCCATGCCGTCGGGTTGACCGCCGAGCGGTCCGCCGAGGTGTCGCCGTTGGCGCCGGAATTCATCCGCGATCACCGCGGCGACAATCACTTTGACCGCGACACGCACCGCAGCCAGTTCCCGGACGGCCGGGTGGGTTCCGATTCGTGGCTGGCGTCGGCCGAGATCGGTGAACAATTGCTGGGCGTCGCGACGGCGGCCATTACCGCTGATGTCCAATCCTTTCTCACCGAATAACCGTCAAGGACAGAGCCCATGAGTGCCTGGATCGAAATGATCTCCGATGACGACGCCGATGAAAAGTTGCAGGCCTTCTTCGACCGGGTCCGCACCCCGCACGGCACCGTCGACAACGTCATGCGGGTGCATTCGCTGCGCCCGCAGACCATGGAGGGCCACGTGGTGCTGTACAAAAGCGTCCTGCATAATCCCGACAACGTCCTGCCATTCTGGTTTTTGGAAGTGATCGCGTCCTACACCAGCATTTTGAACAATTGCGCCTACAGCCTGAGCCATCACTTCACCAACGCCCGGCGCCTGATCGATGACGAGGCCCGCGCCGATACCATCCGGGCCGCCCTGGACGCCCGTCGCCCGGACGACGTGTTCGAGGGCAAGGAACTGGCCTTGCTGCGCTACGCGGGCAAGTTGACGACGGACGTCGGCGCCATGGCCGAGGCCGATATGAGCGCCTTGCGCGACGCCGGCTGTGACGATGGCGAGATTTTGGAGGTCAATCAGGTCTGCGCCTATTTCAATTATTCGAACCGTCTGTTGAACGGCCTTGGCGTCACCACCGAAGGCGATATTATCGGCTACTACAAGGAAACGGAGGACGGCTGAGTGGCCTACGCGGACGTCACGGAAATCGACATCGACGCGATCCCCATTGTCGATGTGGCTCCCCTGTTCGACGGGCCGGCCGGTGAAGCCGCGGTTGGCGGACAGTTGCTGGAGATTGTCCAGAAGATCGGCTTTTTCTACATCGACAACCACGGCATTTCCGATCAGCTCATTGCCCGGGTATTCGGCCAGGCGAAAGAATTTTTCGACCGTCCCGAGGACCAGAAAAACCAGGTCCGGGTGGCCGACTATCACCGCGGCTTCCTGCCCATCGGTGAAGCGACCATGTCCGGGGCCCGCCATCAGGATCTGAAGGAAAGCTTCGTCTGGGGCTGGGATGTGGCCGCCGATGACCCGGACATCGACGCCAGCCGGTCGATCCTGGCCGCAAACCGCTGGCCGGATTTTCAGCCCGGTATGGCCGGCGTGCTGACGGCCTACATGGAAGCGGTGAATGCGCTGGGTGTGCGGCTTTTGCGGGCCTTCGCGGCGGGGCTGGACCTGGACCACGATCATTTCACCCGGCATTTTGCGAAGCCCCTGACCCGTGCCGCGGTGATCCATTATCCGCCGCAGCCCGAATCCATGGGGGCGGCGCAGTTCGGCGTCGCGCCGCATACGGATTACGGCTGCGTGACCTTCCTCTATCAGGACGGTGCCGGTGGCCTGCAGGTGATGAACAGAAATGGTGAGTGGATCACGGCGCATCCCGTTGGTGGCACATATGTCGTCAATATCGGCGATTTGCTGCACCGCTGGAGCAACGACAAGTTCGTCTCCAACCCGCACCGCGTCGTCAATGCGTCCGGGCATGAACGGTTTTCCGTGCCGGTGTTCGTCGATCCCGACTGGGATACGGTGATTGAGCCGGTCACCGGCGCCGGGGAAAAGGCCCTGCACCCGCCCACCACCTGCGCCGATTACATCCACGCCATCTACGAAAAATCCTTCGCCTACCGGCAGCGGGGTTAATGTCGGAGATTTTCATGCCGCTGCTTCCACGGCAGGTCTGACCAAAATGGGCAGTTTCGGCGTGGACGAATGCGCCAGGCGGGCCATAATTCACGCGCCACGGAACGCCAACCTGCCGGTAGGGGAACATGTTACTCGGCCAACTGCTTGCCAACACGTCGAAACGCTATCCGGCCCGCGATGCCCTTGTCTGCGGCGCCCGGCGCGTGTCCTTCGCGGAATTGGACGGCCTCGCCAATCGCCTGGCCAACGTGCTTCTGGCGCAAGGGGTGGCGGCCGGTGAGCGGATCGCGCTGTATCTGCCCAACGGCGCCGAACTGGTCATCGCCATTTCCGGGATTGTCCGGACCGGCGCCGTGTTCGTGCCCATCTCGACCCGGCTTTCGGTGCCGGAAGTCCGGTTTATCTTTGACGACTGCCGCCCGGCAATCGTCGTCTTCGCGCCGCCGTTCCGCGAAGCGGCCCACGAGGCAGCGGCGGGCCTAGCCGTGGTCACGCTGATTTCCACAGGCGCCGCCGAAGGCGCGGAGCTTTCCCTGGATGATCTTATTGCCGAGGCAGGATCCGCACCGCCGCCGCCGCTTGCCGCCAACGCCGACGACTGCGCCATCGGTTACACATCGGGCACCACCGGCAACCCCAAGGGCGCCATCACCACGCACCGCAACATCGCCATGGTGCACGGCCTGATCAACACGGCCGAATGGAACATGGCCGAGGATGAACGCATACTGGTGATCACGCCGATGGCCCACCGGGCCGGGCTGGGGCGCGTCGGCAACCTGTTCTTCCGCGGCGCCACCCTGGTGATCATGGAAAACTTCGACGCCGGCGGCGCCGTTGATCTGATGCGCGACGAAGCCGTCACATTCACCACCGCCGTGCCGACGATCCTGCGTGTGTTGTTGCCGGAAATGAAACGCCGGCCCGCCGACTGCGCCAGCCTGCGGACCATGGTGGTGACCGGGGAAGTCTTTCCGGTGCCCCTGAAGATGGAGCTCATGGACGCGTTTCCCGATTTGCGGCTCCACAGTTTTCTGGCCCAGACGGAGGTCGGGATCATCTTCAACCTCAGGCCGGAAGAGCAACGCACGCATCCGGACTCCTGCGGCCGTCCTGTCCCAGGCATGGAAGTGCGATTCGTCGATTCGAACCTGCGCGACGTGCCGGCCGGCGAACCGGGCGAGGTGCTGGTGCGCTACGGCGCGCCGGGTGAAATCACCACCACGCGCGGCTATTTCGAACGCCCCGAAGCCAACGCGGAGGCCTTTCTGGACGGCGGCTGGATGCGCACCGGTGATATTTGCCGCATGGATGAAGACGGCTTCGTCACTTTCGTCGACCGGGCCAAGGACATGATCGTGTCTGGCGGCCTCAACATCTATTCCAAGGAAGTGGAGCAGTGCCTGGTGGCGCATCCGGATATTGCCGACGCGGCGGTGATCGGCGTTGCCGATGAGGCGTACGGCGAGGCGGTCAGCGCTTTCGTCGAAGTGGCGGCGGATCGCACGTTGGACCGTGACAGCGTCATCGCCCACTGCGCTGAACGGATCGCCGGCTACAAGAAACCCAAACATGTTACCTTCGTCGACGCCTTGCCGCGGACCAATTCCGGCAAGGTCATCAAGGGGCAACTGCGCGATAGGAGGCCATAGATCATGGCGCGCAAGGAACGCTACACGGAAGCCCAACGCCTCGAAGTCATCCGCCTCATGGACCGCATTTACCAGAGCGAGCGGCATCTGGGTGCGCGCGACGTCATCGACGTCTTGATCCTGCGCACCATCGCCATGGGCAAGATGGAAAACCGGCCCATGGACGTCTCGTCGCTGTCTTACTACCTGGGCCTGTCGCGCCAAACCGTCGGGCGGCGCATCAAGGGTCTGAAAGAGCAGGGCGCCGTGGTGATCGAAACCAGGGGCCGGCGCCACGAACTTTTCACCAGTGAACAGAACCGGGCCCGGTCCATCGGCAATCTGGACCGTGCCATCGATGAAATCAGGGAATTTGCCCAGGATTTGGACCAAGAAGACGATTGAGAGGAACGCCCATGTCACGCGACACGCAAATTGAAACCATCGACGGCTGGATCGAGGCCACCATCGACCGGCCCGAGAAGATGAACGCCATCCGTGAACAGACGGCGGCGGAATTGCTGGACGCTTTGGATGAAGCGGAGTCCA
Organism: uncultured Magnetovibrio sp.; assembly: GCA_964595005.1. Lineage (GTDB taxonomy): Bacteria > Pseudomonadota > Alphaproteobacteria > Rhodospirillales > Casp-alpha2 > UBA3470. Next base: position 1,011 of record CAZQPC010000271.1, on the reverse strand, counting down.
CCCAATCCGTCCGCGGCGTCATCATCACCGGCAGCGAAAAGGCCTTCTGCACCGGGGTTGATACCTCCGAACAGACCAACAATCCCGGCGAGGAATTCGAACTATGGCGCCGGCGCAAGCGGACCCGCAAGGTCAACCGCCTGTTCGCGGCCCTGCCGCAAGTCACCAAGCCGGTGATCGCGGCGGTCGAAGGCTACGCGCTGGGCGGCGGTTTCGAAATGGCGTTGCTATGCGACATGGTGGTGGCCGGCGACGGCGCCAAGTTCGGCCTGCCGGAAGCCAAGCTGGGGCTGATGCCGGGCGGTGCGGGGACGCAAACCCTGCCGCGCATTCTGGGCAAGCCTTTGGCCAAGGAACTGATCTGGACCGGCCGGCGGCTGAGCGCCGAGGAAGCCCTGGTCATGCGGGTCATCAACAAAGTGGTGCCGGCCGGCGAGGCCCTGACCGGCGCCCGTGAATTGGCGGCGGCGGTCGGCAAGCAAGCACCCTTGTCTGTGATGTTCACCAAGTCGGTGATTGAACGCGGCTTTGACAGCCCGATGGCGGAAGGCATGGCGGCGGAGGCCGATGCCTTCTTTGCCCTGAGCTTTTCAGAAGACCGCAATGAAGGCCTGGCCGCCTTCCGTGAAAAACGCACGCCCGAGTTCAAGGGAAATTGACCGGGGCAACCAGGAGGACAGTGACGTGAGCCAACGAGATATTGCCATTTGCGGCTATGCGGAGACGCCCGTCGTGCTTCGCGGCGGCCGCAGTTCCTACGATCTGGCCGGCGATGTGTTTGCCGGCATCCTGGAACAGACCGGCATCGATAAATCCGAGATTGACGGCATCTGTCTGGCCGAAACCATGAGCGAGACGGCGAACCCGTTCTGGGCCGTCTACATGTCGGAAATGCTGGGCCTGGTATCCAGTTGGACCCAGGTCAACGGCCTCGGCGGTGCGTCGGCCATTGCCGGTGTTGTGCGCGCCGCGTCGGCGATCCGCGACGGGCTGTGTTCGACGGTGGTGGTG
>CAZQPC010000270.1:0-7364 GCA_964595005.1 uncultured Magnetovibrio sp. | reverse complement strand
AGTGACTTTCAAAAAGAACCACAGTCCTGTCTTTAACCGCCCGATAGGTAAAATCATTTACTAATAAATCTATACGCATCCTTGGTGACATTCCAAATACGGTAGCTAACCGAAATGAAATAACATTTTGACGGTCCATCAGATTGTGGACTCGATGTCGACGACGCAGTGACATTAATTGACAAATTCTCACCATTGAATGTCGAATGGGGAAAAACGCCTGTAAGCCTATATGAAAAAGCCATGAGCGCACTTGGCGATGTCGCGAAATCGAAAACCAAGGCGACCGGTTGACCTGTCGACTTTTATTGGTCTCGGCAAAAGCGTCGAGGTTCATCGTCAATTTAATAGCGCCAGGGCGACGACGACGAGCATGGCGGCGGCCATGCCGACATTGATGATGCGTTGGGTACGAATTGGCAGATCCAGGCGATGCAGCCAAGCCCCCACGGCCAGCCAGATCAAATGGACGGGTATCCAGATCGCATTGAAAATGGCGAATTTAATCAACACCTCCGCCGTTACATCCGATGGCATGAAGGCAAAGCCCGTGAACAGTGTCGTCGCGATGGCATAGGCCTTCGGATTGATTGTCATCATGATAATGCCGTCGATGACGCCAAGGTGACGCTCGGTGGCCGTGAAGGCGACGCCGGAACCGGTGAACGCGATCCGTGCCGCCAGATAGGTCAGGTAGGCGACGGACAGGATCAGCAGCACGGGACGGACGTAGGGAATGGCGAACACGGTTGCCGCCAGTCCGGTCGCCACGGCGACACATACCAGATTGGCGCCGAGGCCCAGCCCCAGCACGTAGCTGAGCCCAGGCCTGAATCCAAAGGCCGCGCCGACACCCGCCGCCGACAGGTTCCCCGGCCCCGGCGTCGCAACAAGCAAGAAGACCGCCAGGGCGAAGGATATCATGACGGTGTCAGGGGAAGAGCGTTGGCTATTCCGCCGCGGCGCCGTGCGCCGTCAGCAGGCAATCTTCGGGTTCCACCTCAAGCGGCGTGAAATCACGATGCGCGATCCATTCGGCCCGCTTGAACCGGCGGATGCAATTTTCGACGTTGTTGTAGCTGATGTAGACGATCAACCGGTCCCACGGCGAAATGTTCGGCGGCGAGGCGTGCACCAGACAGCTGTGGAAGAAGAACCCGGTGCCGGCCGGCCCCTTCGGCGCGACAATGCCGCCGTCGTCCGCCATCTCGCGAATTTCGTCTTCATCCAAGGTCCACAGCGGATAACTGGTGGTTGAGACATCGTGCGCCGCCTCCAACAGGCCGCGCTTGTGACTTTTTGGCAGCAGATAGAGGGGGCCATTGAATTCCGTCACATCGTCCAGGTAGACGGCCAAATTCATGGCTTGTGAAGTCGGCATCTCATCGTCGCGGTGCCAGGTGCCGAAATCCTGGTGCCATTGCCAGACATCACCATTGAAGGCCGCCTTGGCGTTCAACTTGAACTGATGCACATAGACTTGGCCGTCCAACAGTTGTTCGGCCGGCTCAAGAATCTTCGGGTGGCGCACGAAACGGCCGTAGACATCGTTATAGGTATGGGTGGCAAAGGCCGTGCGCACCGTGTCGCCGTCCTTTTCACGGAAGTTCTCATCGCGCCGTTGGGCGAAAATGCCGGGAATTTCACCCTTCAGCACCGCGACCTCGTCGGCCGAGAACAGCTCGGGGATGATGACGTAACCTTCTTCGTCAAACTGTTGCTGTTGTTCGGCGTCGAGTTTCATGGGCCCTCTCCCAGGGCCGGAATTATAACCCCATACCCCGATGTTTCGCCAGCCGGGTTGTCGGCACCGGCACGCCGCGGCAAACTGACGCCATGAGCCAGATGCAAATTCCCGCAGCCTTCATCCGCGGCGGCACCTCGAAAGGTGTGTTCTTTCATGCGCGCGACCTGCCCGAGGACCGCGACGAATGGGACGCGATATTTCTCGATGTCATCGGCGCGCCCGACCCCAACCGGCGTCAACTGAACGGCATGGGCGGCGGCATATCATCGCTGAACAAGGTCATGGTGGTGGCCCCGTCAACGCGCGATGACGCCGATGTGGACTATACCTTCGCGCAAATCGCCGCCGATCAGCCGATTGTCGATTACAGTTCCAATTGCGGCAATCTGTCGTCGGCCATCGGCCCCTTCGCCATCGACGAGGGATTGATCACGGTCCCGGATGGTCAACCGTTGGTGCGTCTCTACAACACCAACACCTCGAAGATCGTCCATGCCCGCGTTCCCGTCACAGGCGGGAAGACGGAGATCGCCGGGAGTTTCGAGCTGCAGGGGGTGGCCGGCAGCGGCGCCAAGCTGCAACTGGATTATCTGGACCCCGGCGGCGCCGGCACCGGAAAGCTTCTGCCGACGGGCCAGACCATCGACCGCATTGAGGTCGACGGCGACGGCACCTATGAAGTTTCCCTGGTCGACGCGGCGACACCCATGGTGTTTGTCGATGCGTCCTCCATCGCCATGACGGCAACGGAAGACCCCGCCGCCCTGGACGCCAACAGGGCACTGAAAGACCGCCTGGAAGGCCTGCGCCGGGCCGGCGCGGTGCGCATGGGACTGGCCAACCGGCCCGAAGATACGGGCCTGGCCAGTCCGCGCCTTGCCATCCTGGCCGGTCCCGCCGATTTCCCGAGCCTGGCCGGCGAAACCGTCGGCGCCGAAGACCAGGACATTACCGTGCGGGTCATATCGGCCGGCGACACTCACCGGGCGTCGCCGCTGACCAGCGCCATGTGCCTGGGCGCGGCTTGTCAGATCGAGGGAACGGTGCCGCATGCCCTGGCCCGGGCCAACGACGGCGATGTCAGGATCGGCAATCCATCCGGCGTGCTGACGGTGGGCGCCGAGGTGATCCGTGAACACGGCGCCTGGCGGGCCATTGCCACCCGCAGCTACCGGACCCAGCGGCGCCTGATGGAAGGCACGGTGCTGATCCCGGCGCGAGCAACGGCCATGTCCGGCTAATCTGCCAGCAATCCCTGCGTCACATCGAAGAAGGCGCGGATCAATCGGGAATCGCGGCGTTCCGTCAGACAGTTCACATGGGCCGTGGTGAACAGGTCGGCGTCGATGATCTCGATCATCCGTAAATCCGGGTGCGGGATATATTCGATGTCCGAGACGACACCGATCCCAATGCCCCTGGCGACCGCCAGCCAGACCGCTTCGCGGCTGCCGATTTCCATTACCGTCTCGACACGGACACCAGCGTCATTGAGGGCCGTTTCGAAGGCCAGGCGGGTCGTTGACCCGACTTCGCGCAGCACCATGCGCTCGCCGGCCAATTCGGCCAGACGGATTTTTCCCTTGCCGGCCAGCGGATGGCTCTTGTTTGCAAATGCCACGACCGGATGGCGGCTGTAGGGCATGGCGAAGATGCGCGGGTCATCTTCAACATGCGCCAGCACGGCGACGTCGGCTTCATAGGTCATCAGGCGTTGCACCATTTCCTTGGAGTTGCCGACCGCCACGGTCAGGCGGATATTGGGGTAGCGGTCGTGGAAGGCGCTGAGCATTTCGGTGGCGTGATAAGGACCCACCGCGCCAATTTTCAGCTCGCCGATATGGAAACCGCCGTAGGCGTTCAGCAGATCGCGGGCTTCGTCTTCCAGGCTCATGAACCGCCGGGTGATCTGAAACAGATCGCGGCCCGCTTCGGTCGGCGTGACCTGGCGCCCACGGCGATGAAAAAGCTCAACGTCGAAGTAGTCCTCCAACCCCTTGACCTGGCTTGTAATTGTCGGTTGGCCGATGTTAAGCGCCCGCGAAGCGGCGGTGAACCCGCCCGCCGCGGCGACCGCATGGAAGGAACGAAGCTGGGTGTATATCATTTATTTTTTCAATAGTTTCGATCAATTATTTGCATTAGATCGATAGTAAAAATTATGCGAGCCTCTCGTCAAGGCGAATGAACATCAACCGCCACGGCATGGCCATCCGGCCGACAAGGAGAGGTTTTTCATGTGGACATACCGAAATCCCGTACGTATTCACTTCGGCACCGGCAGCCGTGAGGGTATTTCGGCCCTCATTGCAGACCGCGTTTATGCCCTCATCACCTATGACGAGCCCATATTCGGCGATCTCGCCGCACGCATTGAGAAATTCGCCGGTCCAGCCACCGTCATCATCAATAACGTCACACCGAACCCCAATTTCGAAGACCTGAGCTTATCGTGCCATCAATTGGTTGCATCAAAAACGGCACCTGAGGTAATTGTCGCGCTGGGCGGCGGTTCGGTGCTCGATGCGGCGAAGGTTGTCGCCGTCGGCGGCAAAGGCTTTGAGGCCGTTCGGTCGCACCTTGAGAGCAGCGGCGCATCGGGCTCACTACCCGATCGCGCAGTGCCGATCATCGCCGTTCCGACCACGTCGGGGACCGGCAGCGAAGTCACAAGTTGGGCCACCATTTGGGATACCGAGGCCGCGAAGAAATATTCCCTGGCCCGCGATGACCTCTATCCCACGGACGCCGTCGTCGACCCGGCGTTGATGCTCGGCATGCCGCGCTTCCTGACCATCAGCACCGGCCTGGACGCCTTGTCCCATGCGCTGGAAAGCTTGTGGAATGTGAACGCCAATCCCGTGTCGGCGCAATTTGCCGTCGCCGCCGCCCGCGATGTCTTGGCCCACTTGGGGCCTCTGGCGGAAAACCTGGGCGACCTGGAAGGCCGCACCCGGATGGCGCGCGCCGCGACCATGGCGGGCCTGGCGTTTTCCAATACGCGCACCGCCCTGGCCCATTCTCTGTCCTATCCCATCACCCTGCATCACGGGGTCCCGCATGGGATTGCGTGTTCGTTTTCTCTCCCCGATGTCATGCGGAGCGCCATTGGCGCGGACCCTGAATGCGACAACGCGCTCCGCAAGATTTTCGGCCCTCACCTGGAAGCCGGCGCCGACAATCTGGCAGCGTTCATCGATGGGCTTGGCGTTTCGACGAACCACGCCGATCACGGTGTCAGCGGCACCGAATGGTCGGCTTGGATTGAGGATGCCATCGACGGCGACCGGGGCCGCAATTTCATCGGCGGGCGCGACAACGTTCAGAAAACCCTGGTTCGATCCGCCGTCCATGCCGGCGCACAACCGCTCAATTAAGAACCGGCTCATTTTATATGGCGGCAACATTGAAACGGGAGACGGAACGCGCCGCCGACATCTTGCTGTCCATTGTCGCCTTGGTGATTGTCTCAGAGATATTGTCGGCCTGGGCCCGGGCCCATGTCATGAAGATGAAATAGACCGGCCAACCCATTCCATCAGCGCGGCGCGGGCCCGCTCGACCGGGTTCGACCAACTGCCCCGTTCGGTTTGCCGGAACAGCCGCATGGTCGGGTACCAGGGGCTGTCGTCACGGTCCATCAGCCAGCGCCACTCCGCGACGTACGGCAACATCAACCACACGGGCTTACCCAGTGCGCCGGCCAAATGCGCAACGGCCGTATCCGGCGCAATGACCAGGTCAAGGTGATGAATGGCGGCCGCCGTATCGGTGAAATTCCGGAACTCCTGGCCCATGGGCAGGACGGTCGCCAACAGCTCGGCGCCACGGAGGTCTGCCGCCTCATCATCCTTTTGCAGTGAAACGGCCTGTATCCCCGGCAGGTCAATCAACGGCCCCAGCACATGGATACCCGGCGAGCGCCAGCGGTTCCGCTGATGATTGTGGCTGCCCTTCCACACGAAGCCCACATTAAGGCGATCACCCCCGCCAATCCTCTTGGACCACGACGCAATGGCCGTCTCGGGAACATTCAGATAGGGCACGTCGGCGGGAACATCCGCCAACGTGGTTGCGAAGGCGCCCGGCAGGCTCATCATGGGGATGTGGGCGTCGAATGCTGGCAGCGGCCGGCCGGCGGCAATGACATCGTCGACGCCGGGCAAGGCCGCTATCAAACCGGCCACCGGGGTTGGACATTCAACAATCATCCGGCCAACTTTCTCCGCCAGCAAGGGCAGATAGCGGGCGAACTGGAGGGTATCGCCGAATCCTTGTTCGGCATGCACCAGCACCGTCGCGTCCGGCAAAACCTCACCACCCCATTGCGGAACAGACCAGTCCCGGCGGATGGCCGCGAAATGCTTGGTTTGCCAGCGCCACTCAAACGCCGGCCAGCCCTCTTCCAAGTGTCCCAACTGCAACAGAACCTGGGCCCGGTTGCGACGGGTTTCCGGATCGTCGGGGTCAATTGCCAGGGCCCGGTCATAGGATGCCAGCGCGCCCGCGGGATCACCCAGTTCCTGCAAGGCGACCCCCAGGTTTCCATGAACGGCGGCAATGTCGGGGTTCAGCTCCAGGGCGCGCTGAAAGCACCGAACCGCTTCTTCAAGCTCATAGAGAGATCGAAGAACGTTGCCGAGATTGGTCTGGGCCTCCAGCATTGAGGGATCATCGCGCAATACTTGGCGATAGTGCCCGGCGGCGCGTTCCAAGTCGTTCCCGTCATGGAAAATCCGCGCCAATTCAAAATGCGCCGCGGTAAAATGATCATCGCAGGCGATCGCTTGTTCAAAGGCCGCGCGCGCCGAGCGCACCTCACCAACACCCGCCTCCACCAGACCCATATTGTAATGTGCCCCCGCCATATCCGGGGCAAGTTCGACGGCCCGGTTGGCGAAGTGCCGGGCGGCGGCGGCGTCACCGGCGTCGACCAGAGCACCAGCCAAGTCGGACAAAGTCGCCGGATCGCCTGGTTGGCGGCGCAAGGCGTCGGCGAAGGCCTCGGCGGCGGCATCATTGCGGCCAGCGGCTTTTAGGATGCGGCCCCGGTTGGCGTGATACATGGCGATGCTGTCGTCAATGGCAATGGCTTCGTCGACGCGGTCCAGGGCAAGGCCATTTTTACCGTCCTGAAAGGCGATCAATCCAAGCAGATGAAGCGCGTCCGCATAATCGGGCCTGATTTCAAGAATCTCATAATATCCGGCGGCTGCTTGGCTCAGCCGCCCGGCTTGATGGTGCGCCACGGCCGCCTGCAACAATGCGCTCACCTCAACCACGGAACCGTGCCCCCACCATAGAAACCGACCGTATCGCACGATATCATCGCGTCAAGTTTGTCAAATGCAGGCCCGCCTCATATGTCACGACCTGGCGGCTATTCGGACTCCCGTTCTGCCGCCCGGCCCTGCTAATCTAACGCCGGCCACCATTGGAATTTGAAGGAGCGGCCCATGGACCCCCGAGACGTCACCAATGCCGAACAGGCCCGTGCCATTGTCGAGCAGCGCGGCCTTGATCACGTCAAGGTCGGGGTCTTCGATATGGACGGTGTTTTGCGCGGCAAGTACATGGCGCGGGAGAAATTTTTCTCGGCCCTGGAGAAAGGTTTCGG
>CAZQPC010000269.1:0-7417 GCA_964595005.1 uncultured Magnetovibrio sp. | reverse complement strand
GACCATCCGCCAAGAACCATTTTCCATTTACTAAGTTGAACAAATGGCGATCTAGTCGGTCTTGCGGCCGAGGATATGGTCGGCGCCGCGCTTAAGATCGAGGCTGTCCATGGCCCATTCGGCCATGGTGTTAAGCTGGGTTTGATCAAACTCAAAGGCGGCGGCGATTTCACCGATCAAGGCGGCTTCCGCCTCATGCAGATAGCCGTCCGTGTAGATCACCGCCAACAGTTCCATCATGACGATGGCGCGGGTTTCCGTTGTTTTGAACGGCTCCAGCGGCAGATCACCCAGCACCTCGGCCATTTCCGGCGTATAGTCAATGTGCATGCGCATCTTGACGTCTTCAAGGGCGTCGATCTCATCGAAATCGTCCTCGCCGTCGGCCATGCTGACACGTTGCGACAGAACCAGAAAAGCCCGCTTCTGTTCTTCGTCGAGTAGGTGAAGGAACAATCCGCATCTCCGTGTTTTCTCAGCCAGAAGACGGCCGCCACCGTCACCAGCCTATCATCCCTGTTCGGCGCCGGGGAGTCCGCTAATGAATGCCGGTCTGGCGGCAGAACCCTGGATTGGAAGGCTGAGGAAAGGCTGCGGCTGGCCGGTATTCGCTGGCACCAAAGTCCGCCGACAAATTGAGCCAATAATGCCCAAGCCGGCGTTCAGCCTGATTGCGTCTATTTGTCGGCATGAGTTTGACGGCAGGAAACCAACCAAGTCCTGGCGTTCCGGCAGCGATAAGTTTTCGTCATTCCGATGAATGATCGCGTTTTCCAATATTTAGATAGCTTAGCATCTTATCTCCATGGAAAGGCCGCGCCGGCTCCGGCGGGACTGGGCGAATGGCCGATAGTATTTTTCTGGGATACATCCCGCCCGGCCCGTACCGAACCGAAGCTGGGCGGCATCGGTCGGAAAGAATTTTTCGCCGACAGCGCCATTCGCCGCCCGTTCGCTTGCCCGTCCGGGGCTTTTTCGGTAGGTATCGGGGTCTGCTCAATCGGGGACCGCCGGGAATGTGCGCCGCGCCCCTTTAACGTTCGCAACCCACGCCAGGATCGACCCGTCCATATGGTCTCGGAACCCCTAGAAAACGCCCTGCTGCCGGCCGGAATTACCGACGAATTGCCTCCCCACGCCGCCGCCGAAATGGCGGCGCTTGAAAAGGTGATGACAGCGCTGACGGCGCACGGATATGAGCGGGTGAAGCCGCCGTTGGTGGAGTTCGAAGAAAGCCTCATGGCCGGGCTTGGCGATGCCGTGACGCATCAGACATTTCGGCTGATGGACCCGATTTCCCAACGCATGATGGGGTTACGCGCCGACATAACCCCACAAATCTCACGCATCGCCGCGACCCGCATGGCCCATGCGCCGCGGCCCCTGCGCCTCAGCTACGCCGGCCAGGTCGTCAGGGTCAAGGGCTCTCAGTTGCGCCCGGAACGTCAGTTCACCCAGGTCGGTGCCGAATTGATCGGCACGGCGGCGGCCGCGGCGGATGCGGAAACAATATGCCTGGCGGCAGAGTCCCTAAGCCTCCTGGGCATCGACCATATTTCCGTCGATCTTTGCATGCCGACGATGGTGCCGACCATCTGCAAGAGCTTTTCGGATGACGGACCACTGATGAGCCGGGTCCGCGAAGCCCTCGACAGAAAGGATGGGGCCGGCATCGCCAACATGGCCGCCGATATTGGCGAGGACGTCTCCAAAATCTTGACCGCCATGATGAGTGCCACGGGCGCCGCCGATACTGCCCTGGTGGCGCTTGCCAATCTTGAATTGGATGCCGAAACGGCGCGTCAGCGCAATTTACTGGCGGACGTCATTGCAACGATCAGAGCGCGAAATGGCGATATCGAACTGACGGTCGATCCGGTCGAAAACCGCGGCTTCGAATATCACTCGGGCGTCACCTACACGCTGTTTTCCCGGGGCGTGCGCGGCGAATTGGGGCGCGGCGGACGCTATCAGGCGGCGGCGGGAAACACCCAGGAACAGCCGTCGACAGGCTTTTCCTTGTTTATGGATACGGTGATGCGGGCACTCGCCGCGGACATCCCCAACGCCCGATTGTTCGTGCCCCATGGCACCAATCCGGCGGAAGCCAAACGCCGGCGGGTCGAAGGGTGGATCGTCGTCGAAGGTTTGGCACCCGTCGCCGACGACGCTGCCGAAGCACGCCGGCTGAATTGCAGCCACTTGGCCATGGCCGATGGCATTGAAGAATTGAGTCAACCGGATGGAGACTGAATATGGCTAATGTTGTGGTCGTCGGCGCCCAATGGGGTGACGAGGGCAAGGGAAAAATTGTTGATTGGCTATCTGAGCGGGCCGATGCGGTGGTGCGTTTTCAGGGCGGACACAATGCCGGTCACACGCTGGTCATCGACGGTGTAACCTACAAGTTGAGCCTGTTGCCGTCGGGCATTGTGCGGCCTGGGAAGCTTTCGTTCATCGGCAATGGCGTCGTCATCGACCCCTGGGCCTTGATGTCTGAAATCAGCCTGGTCCGGGAGCAAGGGGTCACCATCGGCCCCGACAACCTGCACATTTCGGAAAGCGCGACGCTGATCCTGCCGCTGCACAGGAATTTGGACCAGGCCCGCGAAAAGGCCGCCGGCAAAGGCAAGATCGGCACCACCGGGCGCGGTATCGGCCCGGCCTACGAGGACAAGACGGCTAGGCGCGCCATTCGGGTTGGCGACCTGTCTGAAGTTGACACCTTGGAGCCGAAAGTCGACCGGCTGCTTTTCCACCACAATGCCCTGTTGAAAGGCATGGAAATGGCGCCAATTGACCGCCAGGGCCTGATCGACGAATTGAAGGAAATTGCCCCACAGATCGTACCCTACACCCGCGCCGTATGGCAGGAACTGGACCACGCCCGGCGCCGAGGCGACCGCATTCTGTTTGAGGGTGCCCAGGGTACGATGCTCGACATTGACCATGGCACCTATCCCTACGTCACCTCATCGAATACGGTTTCCGCCCAAGCCGCCGTCGGTTCCGGACAAGGGCCCAGCGCCATCGATTTCGTGCTTGGCATCTGCAAGGCCTACACCACCCGGGTCGGCGAAGGCCCCTTCCCCACGGAACAGGAAAACGACATCGGCCAACTGCTTGGTGAACGCGGCCGGGAATTCGGCACAGTCACGGGGCGGCCCAGGCGTTGCGGCTGGTTCGACGCCGTCATGGTCCGCCAGGCGGTGAAAATCAACGGCATTGATGGCATCGCCCTGACGAAGCTCGATGTCCTTGATGGTATTGAGGAATTGAAGGTCTGCGTCGGTTACCGCATCGACGGCCAGGAGATCGACCATCTGCCAGCGTCGACCATGCGCCAGGCCCGGGTGGAGCCCATCTACGAGACGGTCGAAGGCTGGACAGACAGTACCCAGGGCGCGCGCCGGTGGGCCGATTTGCCGGCCACGGCAGTCAAGTACGTGCGCTATATTGAAGAACTCATCGAGGCCCCGGTGTCACTGCTCTCAACCAGTCCGGAACGCGAAGACACCATTTTGGTCAACGATCCTTTTGCCGACTGAGGAAAATAGGGAATTTGCCCATCGCCTAGGGTTTGAAAATCCCTAATTGTTTCGAAATTCAATGACGGTTAGAATCCAATGTGGAGTTGTGTCGGCCATATTGTTTTGGCCGCGCGTTCTTGATTGCCCAGGGGAACCACCCCAACGGGAGCGATACCATGGCAGAATTGCCTTTGGATGCCGAAGAAACGGGCTCGGATCTACCGGAAGGACTGGCCCCGCCGGGTAACTCCGACGGCTCAGATGGCGTCAGTCCGCCGGAACCGCCGCCAGCCCAATCTATGCCCGCCGCCTCGCACGGAGCCGTTCTTCTGCGTGACCGGTATCTGGTGGATTCAGGCAAGCCACTGCCGGAATTCGACGCGCCGACCGCGAAAGCCTATGCGGTTGAAGATCGCCGTGATTTGGGCAATCAACTTCTCGCCTTGGTCTGCACTCCGGGCTTTCCTATTCGTTTGAGTGCCATCCGATTGCTCAAAGATGGCGATATTCCCGGTGTCCTGCCGCTCGTCGATTGGGATTCCATCATGTGGCCGGCGCTTGGCCGAAAATCTCTGATTATCATCTACCAACGTCCCCTTGGCGGGCGGGTCGTTGATCGATTGGCGCGCAAGGAAACGAAAATCACCGAATACGATATGCCGCGCCGGGTCATCGAACCGTTAAGCGAGGCCCTGCAGAAGCTCGAGTCCGGTGATGGTCCGCATCGCGCCATCCGGCCCGAGAATATCTACTTCCTCGACGAGGATATGGAAGATATTGTCCTAGGCCCGCATATGACAGCGCCGCCGGGTCACGATCAGCCAACCATGCTGGAGCCCATCGATCGGGCCATGGCGCAACCGGCCGGCCGCGGCCTCGGCGATTCGCGGGACGATATATACGCCTTGGGCGTCACCGTCGTGTTGCTTTTGCTGGGTCATAATCCGGTCGCCAGCATGAAGGACGAAGACCTCCTGAAGGCCCGGTTGGAGCACGGCAGTTACACGGCCATTTGCGGCGCCGCGCGAATTCCCATGCAATTGATCGAACCCTTGCGCGGCATGCTGGCCGACGATCCCGCCGAACGTTGGGACTTCGCCGAAATTGCCAAATGGTTGACCGGACTAAAAATCACTCCGGTCAAGAAGAAACCGATGAACAAGTCGGAGATCTTCTTCAAATTCCGCGGCACCGAACATTATTCGCCGCGCTCCCTGGCACGGCATTTTGCGCGTCATCCGAACGATGCCGTCAAGGCCATCAACGGTGAGGAATTTGAAACCTGGGTGAAGCGCGGTTTGGAGAGCAAGGAAAAAACCGATGCCATCAAGGGCGCCATCCAGACGTCAAAGTTCCACGAAGACAACCACCAGGGGACTGACGACTTTCTAATCTGCCGGGTGACGGCGATTTTGGATCCCGACGGGCCCATCCGCTACAAGGGGCTGGCGTTCATGCACGATGGTTACGGACCCGTCCTGGCCACGGAATGGGTCCGCAATAATAACCCGCAACCGGCGGCGGAAGCCTTGAGCCACGACGTCAGCGGCGTCTGGTACGGTGCCCAGGAAAAACTCAAGAAAGAACATATCGAAACGCAAACAACGTTCACCCAACTACGTGGCCTTTTGGCTATCCAAGATCCCGGGTACGGGCTGGAACGCGTGCTTTATGAGGCCAATCCCGGCATGTCCTGTCAAAGTCCCTTTGTGGCTGAGGACTACGTCTTGATCATTGAACAGTTATTGCCGGCCCTCGACGACGCGGCCAACAGCGGTGGCACGTCGTCGCAGCCCATCGACAATCACGTCGCCGCCTTCATCGCCGCGCGCTTCAACGAAGATATTCACCCGCATTTGAAGGCATTGGCATCGAACAAGGCGGAAACGTCCATCGTCGGAACCCTCAGTCTGCTGGCCTTTCTGCAATGGAAGCTGCGCACGCCGGCATTGCTGGGACTGTCGAGCTGGGTGGGCGGGCTGTTGGGTCCCGCCATCAACGCTTACCACAACCGCCACACACGTCAGGATTTGGAACGCGATATTCCGCGCCTGGTGCGCAAGGGCAGTCTGCCGGAACTCTTCAACCTAATCGACGATGCGGAAAAACGCCAAGAAGACAGCGACGGGTTCGCCGTCTGCCGTGCCGAATGGCTGGAAGCCGAAGAGGAGATTCGCGACATCGAAGGTGCCGGCGATGAGCGATTGACGAAAGCCGAACGTTCCGGCCAGCAGGCCGCCGCCATGTTCTCCATTTCCATCGCGCTGACGGTTATCGCCGTCCTCGTGCTGGCGGAAATGATGTAGGGGCCGGGTAGACACTTGATGGCGAACATGTCCAACACCTCCGGAGGCGTCAACTGGAACATGGTCCTCGGTGGTGGTGTCATTTTGGCGGTGTTCGCGGCGTTTTCCTTACCTTCGCTGATTGTCTTTGCCGTCGGCCTGTTGCCGACTTTCGTCGCCTATCTCATTGACAGCAGTGACCAGAAATTCGGCGCCTTCTGTGTTGGCGGCCTGAACATGTGCGGCGTCTTTCCCTACGTGCTGAAATTATGGAACGAAAATCACACGCCCGCGGCGGCCGTGGACGTGATCACAGACGTTTTCACACTGTTCATTATGTTCACCGCCGCCGGGTTCGGTTGGATGATTTTCCTCGCCATTCCACCGGTGATCGCCTCATTCTTGTCGGTCATGGCGCAAACCAGGGTCAAAACCCTACGCACCATACAAAAGGAAATCATGGAAGAATGGGGCCCTGAGGTGGCGTCAACCGTCGATGATGAGCCGGTCGGTATGCCGCCTGGAGAATAGCCAAACCTGCACGCTGTAGAATTTTGGACTCAGTGGGTTAGATGCTGAGTGATCATCGAATTCTTGACAGACTTGCGCAATTTCTCGAAAGCACGAACTTCAATCTGGCGGATACGCTCACGAGAAATTCCATAGTGGTCGCTCAGGTTTTGCAACGTTGCCGGTGAATCCTTAAGCCGGCGCTCCTTGATGATATGGCGTTCGCGCTGGCTCAATCCTTTCATCGCCCTCGACAGGAGCGCCCGCTGCTTGGTCAGCTGCTGGTGGTCGGAAAGCAAAAGTTCCTGGCTGACGCCATCTGATTCAAGCCAATCCAACCATTCGCCATCGCCATCCTCGCTGACCGGTGAATTCAACGAATGGTCCGGGCCGGCCATGCGGCGATTCATACTGATTACGTCGGTTTCAGGCACCTTCAAACGCACCGCGATTTCGCTGACGTGTTCGGGCCGCAAATCGCCGTCTTCGATGGCCTTCAATTGACCTTTCAGCTTGCGTAGGTTGAAGAACAGCTTTTTCTGGGCCGCCGTTGTCCCCATCTTCACCAGCGACCAGGAATGCAGGATGTACTCTTGAATGGCGGCCCGGATCCACCACATGGCATAGGTCGCAAGGCGAAATCCGCGATCAGGATCAAACCGGCGGACCGCCTGCATCATGCCGACATTTCCCTCGGCAATCAGATCACCGACGGGAAGCCCGTAGCCACGATACCCCATGGCGATCTTTGCCACTAAGCGAAGATGGCTTGTCACCAGGAGTTCCAGGGCGTCGGCGTCCTGGCCGTCGCGCCACTGCTCAGCCAATTGCACCTCTTGGCCGGCTTCCAACATGGGATAATGTCGAATGCGCTGCAGATATCTACTGAGGTTATTCTCGGGCGACAGTTGATAACTGGGAAGTGTCGCAGCCATGCTTTGCGTCTCCCTATGCATCGTCAAGCGTGGCGGCATACCGATGACGGTATGCCCAACTAAATTAATCATGTTAATTGAATATTACCGCAGCTAGTTAGTCAAGTATATAATTAATTACATCTCATCAAATAAATCTAATATGTCTTTGAATTCA
>CAZQPC010000268.1:0-7457 GCA_964595005.1 uncultured Magnetovibrio sp. | reverse complement strand
TCCATCGGCAACCACATGAACAAGGCCGAAATTCATTTCGGCCCTTAAAGCTATAAACAATCGGGCGCCGCAATTATTCCATTCTTTAAATATGCTCTATGGGGCTTCGGCGCCGCCCTCGCGGACCAGCCATTCGATTAATGCCATGACGTTGGGGTCGTCGGCGCGGCTGTCCGGGTAGACCAGGGAAAACGGGTGATGGGATCGCCTGGCCACATCGAACAGCCGGACCAGGCGCCCGGCGGCCAGGTCCTCGGCGACCAGGCCGCCGACGCCGATGGCCACGCCCAGGCCCTCGATGGCCGCCTGGAAGGCCAGGTTCATGCTTTCGAAATGCAAACCCTTGGCCGTGTCCAGGCCCGATATGCCCGCCGCGGCGGCCCAGCGCGGCCAGTCGCGGAGGCGCGGGTTGTCGTGCAAAAGAGTCTGCCCAGCCAGATCGGCCGGTGTCTTAATGGCTTTCGCCAATTCCGGGCTGCAGACGGGAAAGGTGTCGATCTCCATCAGCTTGCGGACCTGCAATCCGGGCCGGGTGGCGCCGTCGGGGATCACCTGAATGGCCATGTGATATTCGCCGCTTTCGAAATCGCCGGGATTGAGGGACGTGGTCAGGCGCAGGTCCAGGTGCGGGTGGTCGTCATAGAACCGGCCCCAGCGCGGTATGAACCAGCGGATGGCAAAGGTCGGATAGGCGCAGATGGAGATCGCGTTCGATGCCGTCTCGCCCTGCACCCGGGCGGTCACGTCGGCCAGGCGTTGCAGCGGCGGGCGCACCTCGCCGGCATAGTGGCGGCCCAAGGGCGTCAGTTCGACGCGTTTGTGGTGGCGCAGGAACAGGGCGGCGCCGAGAAACGCCTCCAGGCCTTGAATTTGCCGGCTGACGGCGCCCGGCGTGACGTTCAACTCGGCCGCCGCTTCCAGGAAACTCAAGTGACGGCTGGCCGCCTCGAAGGCCCGCAGCGCATTGGTTGAAGGAAGATATTTCACGCAAAATCCTTTATTTGTGCCGGTTTCCGGGTTGTTGGTTGATCATACGGCAATTATCGCCGGCCGGCGATTCCGCACTGCACAATAATTTTTGTTGACAGATCCGGGGTTCGGGCGCATATCCCCGCCATCAATTGTCTCGCGATTGCGCGAAGCGCCGCCCTCTCATAGCGAAGCCGGCTCCATTTCCCGAAGACAATCAACAAGCAACAATCCCAACCGGCCGCGCCCGGAAAGGGGTGAAACGCCAAGTTTATTCGGCACCGGAAACCGGGCCGCCGCTTGGCGCAAAAGGACTACAAATTAAATGACTGAAGTAAAGTTCTCGGATCTCGGCTTGGCCGATCCGATCCAGCGTGCCTTGAGCGCGCGCAACCACACGACGCCGACGCCGATCCAGGCCCAGGCCATACCGAAACTGCTGGCCGGCCGGGATGTGCTGGGCATTGCCCAGACCGGCACCGGCAAGACGGCGGCCTTCGCGCTGCCGATCCTCAACCGTTTGGCCCACAATCCGGCGCCGAAGCATGGCCGGCGCCAAATCCGCGCCCTGATCCTGGCACCGACCCGCGAACTGGCGATCCAGATCGGCGAGGAAATCCAGGCCTATGCGAAGAACCTTAGGGTTTTCCAGGCGGTGATCTTTGGCGGCGTCAGCCAGAAGCCGCAGGTCGACAAGCTCAATCGCGGTATCGACATTGCCGTCGCGACGCCCGGGCGGCTGTTGGATCTCATGAACCAACGCCACGTCGATCTCAGAAACGTCGGTTGCCTGGTGTTGGATGAAGCCGACAGAATGCTCGATATGGGCTTTGTCCGCGATGTCCGGAAAATCATCGCGGCGCTGCCCGAAAAGCGGCAATCGCTGTTGTTCTCGGCGACCATGCCGTCGGACATCGCGCGCCTGTCGAAGGAGATTTTGAACGATCCGGTGCGCGTCGAAGTGACGCCGCCCTCGACCCCCGTGGAACGCATCCGCCAAAGCGTCCATCACGTCCAGGCGGCCGACAAACGCAAGCTTTTGGCCGATATTCTGAGCGACCAGGATCTCTCCAAGGTGATCGTCTTCACCCGTACCAAACACCGCGCCAACCGGGTTGCCGAATATCTCGACAAGGCCGGCATCAGCGCCGAGGCGATCCACGGCAATAAATCCCAGGGGGCGCGCCAGCGCGCCCTGAAAAGCTTCAAGGCCGGCGGTGTGCGGGTTTTGGTGGCCACCGACATTGCGGCGCGCGGCATCGACGTGGACGCCATTTCCCACGTCGTCAACTTCGAACTGCCGAATGAGCCGGAAAGCTATGTGCACCGCATCGGCCGCACGGCCCGGGCCGGCGCCGAAGGCCTGGCCGTGGCCTTTTGCGATCCCGGCGAACGCACCTATCTGCGCGATATCGAACGCCTCATCGGCATGCGCCTGACGGTGGTCGGTGACGGCCCCGTGGGTCCGGCGACGGCCGAGCCGCATCGTGGTGGCGGCAACAAGCAACACCGCCACGGCGGCGCCTCCCGAGGCCAGTCCCAGGGACATTCCGGGGGGCGCTCAGAAGACAAGCCGCAGGGCAAATCCCGACGGCCGCATCGCCGCCGGCGTGGCGGCAACGGCTCCGGGGGGCATCATCATTCCCGCGCCGCCTAAGGGGCGACATCATTCCCGCGCCGCCTAAGGGGCGACATCATTCCCGCGCCACCTAAGGGCGCGCGTTTGGCGCCTTGCCGGCGTCCCATTTCAAATAGCTAAGTCGCGCCGCGCCGGCCCGATCAATTGAACTCCGGCGGGCGCGGCGTTACTCTTTTCCGGTCCGTATGGGAACTGACAGGAGGATGGCGGTGATCCGGCGGTTGTCCTTGAGTTTTTTCAGTGCCGCCTTGCTGTCGGGTTGTGTCGCCCAGGCGCCGCAAGTGAGCCTGACTGCGTTGGCCTTGCACGACGGCGGCACCGTCAATCCCTACGTCAAGATCGTTGCGCCGCCGCCGCCCGATTGGTGGATGAAAGGGTTGCCCTTGCCGGATGTCAGCATGTCTCTGGCCGCCCTATCGGAACCGGCGTCGTGGATGCGGGCCTACGATTTCGATGGTGATCACTATCTGTCGCGCGCCGAGGCCACCCATGGCTGGCTGATCCGGCTGGCCCATTGGAAGACCGGCCGGCCCTTCGCCGCCACGGATCTGATGATCGGGAACCGGCCACAAAATGGCTTCATTATCGCATTGGCCGACGAGCGCGCGGCCCGGGCCGCCCTCGACACCTTGCCGGCCAGCGCCACGGCGCTCAGGGCGATGATCGACAGCCTGTCCTTATCGGCCAGCGGTGGCGATTCCGGCGAAGGCCGGGAAAGTGCCGGCGAAGACGGCTGGAAGGGCCCCGGCGCCCTGTTCCGCCCCGGTGCCGGCGAAGAATAGAGCGCCGGCGAGGAATAAGGCCGCGCTTAATACCAAGTTGCATCAATAATGACCCATAGAGATCGTCCGTACAGCCCGCTGGGTAGGAAGGAACGTGCAGGCGATGCGGGGTATCGTCAAACGTTTCTGACGCCCTCCAGCGGGCTGTACGAACGACCGAAATGGCGGTTTTCCAGGGCTTTCGGACAGCGTCGCGCACGCTTTCCGATGCCCCGCATCGCGACAGCGCACGCTCCTTGCCGAAAACCCTGGAAAACCGTCTCTACGGGTCATCATTGATGCAACTTGGTATAAGTGGCGGCCATCTCCGCTTTGACAAAATCGGCGGCCTTCTCGGCGATCATCAGGGTCGACGCATAGGTGTTGGCCGATGGGCAGCAGGGCATCACCGAGGCATCGGCGACGCGCAGGTTCCGGATACCGTGAACTTTTAGCGTCGGGTCGACAACGGCCATTTTGTCGGCCGCCGGACCCATCTTCGCGGTGCCGCAAAGGTGCCACGACGATGTGCCCACCCGGGCCGCGTAATCCATCCATTCGTCATCACTTTCCACGTCCTTGCCGGGCATGGTCTCGAAATCGAAATAAGGCGCCAGGGGCTCGGAGCGCAACAGGTTCCGCGCCAGTTTCATGCCCGCCAACAGAACCCGGCGGTCATAGGGGTCGCTCAGGTAGTTGGCGTTGATGACCGGGTGTTCGTGGGGGTCCGCCGACCGCGCCCGGATGTGGCCGGCGCTTTCCGGGCGGTGCGGCCAGAAGCCGCAGGTCATGCCGGGAAACTCATCCAACAAGCCGACGAAACCGGCCTTGAAACTGGCCGGCGCGAAGACGCCCTGCAGGTCGGGCAGCTGCAAGGTGTCGTCGGACTTGGCGAAGATATGCACCAGGGACGGCACGATGCCGATGATGCTTGGCCGGCCCGTTGCCCACCGCGCGATCTGGCCGAGCAGGCGGTGGCCGCGCGACAGTTCATTGATGGTCACGGCACCTTTCGCCCGGGCGACGACGCGGACGGAGAAGTGGTCGCGGAAATTCTCACCGACACCCGGCAGTTCATGGACCAAGTCGACGCCGAGATCCGAGAGCAGATCCGCCGGCCCCAGACCCGAGACCTGCAACAGCCGGGCCGTGTTGACGGTGCCCGATGAGACGATCACTTCTTTGGCCGCGAAGACTTTCCGCAGTTGTCCGCCCTGCAGATATTCGACGCCGACGGCCTTATTGCCCTCGAACAACAGCCGTGTCACCTGGGCGCCGCGCTTCAACTCGATATTGCCGCGCCCCAAGGCCGGCTTGAGGAAGGCGCGGGCCGAATTCATGCGCCGGCCCTTGTGGATGATCCGCTGGAAATAGCCGACGCCTTCCTGAACCCGGCCGTTATAGTCCGGGTTCTTTGGAATGCCGAGGCCCTCGACACCGTCCATGAAGGCCTCGCACATGGGATGGAACCAATCCATCTCGGTGACCTTGGCCGGCCCGTCGGCGCCGTGGAATTCGTCGCGGCCCGCCTCGCCCTGCCAGCTTTCCGATTTCTTGAAATAGGGCAGGACGTTGTCGTAGTCCCAGCCCGGATTGCCGCGCTGCGCCCAATTGTCGAAGTCGGCGGCCTGGCCGCGGTTATAGATCATCCCGTTGATGGCGCCCGATCCGCCGACGACGCGGCCCTGCATGACGCTGATCGGCCGGCCCGCGGTGCTTTCCGTCGGTTCCGTCTTGAACTGCCAGGTGTACTTGGGATTGAAGATCATCTTGATGAAGCCGGCGGGGATGTGAATGTAGGGATGGTGGTCACCGGGCCCGGCTTCCAAAACGCAGACCTTCACCCCCGATGTCTCGCCCAGGCGCGATGCGACCACCGAGCCCGCCGCCCCGGCGCCGACGATGACGAAATCGAAGCCGGGTGTGTTGGTGTCGGAATTCATCAAGCCGGTCCCCCGTGATCGTGCGAGACGGCAGCTTCCGTCATACGGCGGGGCAAGGCCATAGGAAAATCGCGGCGGCTATTTCAATTTGCTGGAATTCTGTTCAATCCAACGGGCCAGAACATCTTCTTCGATCTCGCCGGCGGCGACGCCAAGAATTGTCATCACTTCGTCGTGCTGATCGGGGTCATAGTTCCAGCCGTTCAGATGCAGAAATACCTGAACCGCCAAATCGCCGGTCCGTTTGTTGCCGTCAATGAATGGATGGTTCCGGATAATCCCGAACCCATAGGCGGCGGCCAGATCGAACAGGCCGCTTTCCGGCTTATAGTGAAACGCGTTGACCGGTCTCGCCAAGGCGCTCTCCAGCAGGCCCTGATCCCGCATTCCCGTACCGCCGCCGAAACGCGCCAGTTGTTCATCGTGCAGCGCCGTGACGATCTGCAGGCTTAGCCACCTGGGCTCGCGCATGGTTATTTAGCCAATTCCTTAAGCGCGTCACGGTGCCGGTCCATGAAATCCCGGCCGGCTTCCATGGCTTCGGCGAAGGTCTCATCGTAGGGCGTGACCGCGAACCCGTCCGGCGTTTCGGTCAGGTACAGGGTATCGCCTTTGCCCACACGCAGCTTGGTCAGAACATCCTTCGGTAGGATAACGCCGGTAGAGTTGCCGACGGCGGTCAGTTTCAAGGTGATGGTCATGTCACGCGTTCCGTAAATGTTATTTCATTTGTTATAACATTAAGGGATGCACGTCAATGCCAGTGGGTCACAATGTCTTGCTGAGGACGACGCTTTTGTAGTTGGTCATCGCCCAATCCATCTCGTCCACATGGCGGTAGCCGCGCCTCAAATACATATCGATCAGGCGGTGCGCGTGCTCGGACGTATCGATGGCCAGTTCCGCCGCCCCCAGTTCCCGGGCCCGGTCTTCGATGCGGTCCATGATATGGCTGCCGATACCGGTCCCCTTGTGATCGGGATGGACGCCGAACTGGGCGAACTTGAAGACGCCCGGGCGCCTGAACCAATCGCATTCGGCCTTTTCGATCTTCGGCTCCAAGGTGATGGTGGCGACCATATCGGGTCCCACAAAGCCCAGGTAGGATTCGCCGGCGGTCAACCGGTCGAGGGTGATATCCGAGGTCTGGTGGGTCGCCAGATATTTCAGGCCGTCTTCCAGCAGCGGCCGATAGGCGGCGTGCAGCAGACCGGTGATGGCGTCCAGGAGATCCAGATCGGATGCAGGATCGAAACGGCGCAAGGTGAAGGTGCTTGGATCAAATGCCGGCATGGCTGATTGTTTAAAGGCCATAGGGGCCGCCGTCAAAACGCTGCGACGCGATAAATTGTCAGCGCAACCGGTTGCCAGTAGGGTGCCTTCGAACACCGCGACGAAATCCGGAAGGAAAAACCAAGATGACGGCGCACATGCGGATCGGCATTCGCCGGCTAACGTGGGTCTGTTCGGCCGTCGCGGCGGCGTATGTGGTGATCATTGAACTGCTCGGTGATTTCTTCGCCGCCCTTTTGTTGTCGATCGAGCAGTTGTCCGACACGCACGGCTTGAGCGGCGCGGTCTTCCTGGTGCTCTCGCCGTTCGCGTTTCTCGCGGCGTGCTTCGCCGTCGATTGGATCGTCGCCGGGTTCAAAGGCCGGCCCGGCCGGGCAAGTGTCACCCCAAGCGCCGCCGGAAACGTCACTTCGGGCGCCACCCCGGGCGTCAAGTCCGCCACCGAATAAAGAGGTTAGGTCTCATGTCCGCGAAAATCAGACACATCGCCTTTGCCGTTGCCGACCCGCACGCGGCGGCGGAATTTTATATGAACGCGTTCGGCCTGGAGAAAGTCGGCGAGGGACAGAACCCGACCGCCGACGGCGTCTATCTGTCCGACGGCACCATCTCGCTCGCGTTCCTGCGCTACAAGGTCGACGCGCCCCTGGGGGCGGGCAAAACCAAGGACTGGACCGGCCTGCACCATATCGGGTTTTGGGCCGATGACACGGATGAGACCTGCCGCGCCGCCGAAGCCGCCGGCGGGACATGGATGGCCGGCGAGGTGGCGGAGGGCGAGGGCGCGTTCTTTGAGGTCAAATACACGGACCCGGACGGCAATATCTTCGACGTCACGCACAATGGCTGGAA
>CAZQPC010000267.1:0-7515 GCA_964595005.1 uncultured Magnetovibrio sp. | reverse complement strand
TGGAGCTTCGTTCATAATCAGGTCGCCGACGCCGAATGGACGCCCGGCCTGCGCGAGATTTTCGACTACCGCGATCTCGGCATCAAGGACGGTACCAACGGCGATTACATCGCCCACATCATCAAGGCCAACGGTAAGCAACAGAAGGACAAGGTCCAGGAATGGCATCTGCATGATTGCACCTTCCAATTTGTCCTGGTGCTCAACGGGTGGGCGACCTTCGAATACGAAGGCGAAGGCGTGCGCACCATCAAGAAGGGCGACGCGCTCAATCAAAGGCCGATGATCAAGCACCGCGAGATCGACTGCTCACCGGATTTCGAGGTTCTGGAAATTGTCGCCCCGGCGGACTTCAAGACCCGCGTCGTCGATGCCCCGGAAGAAAGCGCCGCCGCGGCGGAGTAGGCGGCATCCAACCGGTTCCGCGAGCACCTGCTTAGTTATCTTCGGCGAGCACCTGCTTAGTTATCTTCGGCGAGCACCTGCTCGACAAAGGCGATGGCCTCTTCGGCGAAGCGCCACATATTGTCGGCGCGCTCCGATTGCCCGGTCTCCAGGGTCATTGCGCGTTCGATGGGACCAACAACGGCAAAGCACGAATGACCGGCCGCGTCGCCGTAGCGGTTGCCCGTCGGCCCCGTGGCGCCGGTTTCGCCGATCCCCCAGGTGGCGCCCAGGCGCTCGCGCACCGCGCGTGCCATGATCAACGCATATTCCTCCGTCGACGCCCGCATGGTGACCACCTCTTCGGGCACGCCGAGTAACCCGCGCCGAGCGTCGCGGGTGTAGATCACGCCGCCGCCGAGGAAATAGGCCGAGGCGCCGGGCACTGCCAGCAAGGCTGCCGAAATCAGGCCGCCGGTTGACGATTCGGCAATCGCCACCGTCTCACCACGAGTTTTCAGATTTTCGCCGAGGTTGGTGGCGAGGGAAGTCAATTTGTTCATGTGGGCTCAATCCTCAGGAAATTCAGCTGCCGGGCCGGAGATGCCGCCAGACATTCAAAGTCGTGTTCGCATTGAGAATATCGTGTTGATTGGCGATGCAGGCGCGCAGATGTGGAGTCCGATCAACCCGCAGCTTCTCCCGGCAGGTATCGAGGGCGAGGTCGACCAGCCTAGCCGCCATGGGCATATCGGCGGTGATCTTTTGGCTCATGGTCTGGTCACGGACCGTGGCAATGCTTTCGGCGCCGACCGACGTGTCTGCCGGCAGGCGATTGACCATCTGATTAAGAATGCGCGTCGCCGTCAAATTCGCCTTGCCGTGGCCGAATGCATTTTCCGCGAGCGCCCGCAACGGTCCGGTGTATTGGCTAATTTCCTGATCAGTCAGGGGATCGGTGTCACCGGCCACGGCCACCGGCAGCAAGGAGGTCATGGGCCCGACGGACAGGGACGCCAGTACAACATCATCGGCCAGTTTTTGCACAACCCGTTCGGGCAGGCTGACGACCAGGGAGTTGAAGGCGCGAAGTGATCTGATTTCGACCAATTCGGCGACCCCCATGGTCCGTGTTTTGCCGCGGCGATCTTCCGCCACCAAGGTCAGCGCAGCGCCTTTTGCCGGCCGGTAGGCGGTTCCCGGGACCGGCGCCGACCGATGTTCCTGAAGACACGCGCCCGACACCTCGACAGCACAGACGCCGCCGACACAATGCAGCGGCAATGGTGCCGATGTCGCCACCAACCCCAGGATTTGCGGCGCCGCGTGAGCGGCGGAGGGATATGCCGCCCAGGCAGATAGGATGCCTGCGAAGATAGTCAAAAGGTTGGCGCGCATCGGTCTCTCCTTCATTCAAAGGCAGTTACATCCGCAAAGGTCGGGACAGCTGAAAGGCATCATCAATTCTATGCGATAACAACAACGCCGACAAAGCAGATTAATTGGCCGCGACGTCATACCGTCGCGGGTGTCTCGGTCGCCATATCATGGCGGGATTCGGCCAGCACCCAGGTTTCTACACTGCCCGGCGGCCGTTCCGAGATCGGTTCAGAAGGCGTTCTTGAAGGCGGGTACCGCGACCACGATGTATTCGGAGACACTCAATACGGAAACCGTCACCAAGACAGCGAGGGCAGTCACCTTGATCTTTGTGCCGCAAGCATGGATCGCCATCATGATGATCGGGATAGTGAACAGAAGTGGCAGCAGGTATCTGGATCTGATGCCAAAAAAAGTAGGTGTTTCGAGCGGCCCGTCTCCTGTCGGCAAATAATCAGGTCCGAACAGTAGGATTTCGTAGGATCGGCTTATCAGCAGATCGTATACCGGCAGGATTGTGGCCACGACTAATATGCCGGACATCATCAAGTAAAAAAGAATTTCCGATGATTTTTCCTGCAGGTATTCGGAGGCGGCGCGCCGGAAGAAGACGACGCCCACGCCGACCGCGACCACTGCAACTATCGACGCATTCCACGAATTGCGGACAACCAGGTTCCAGAATTCAGAATTCACGGTGAACGCGGAATGGGTGTCGCTATAGTGACCAAGTGCCACCAGCACCCCATAGGCGTAAAATGGTGTGTAGATGTTCCCCACGACACCAACCCCAAGGGCATAGAACCCAAAGGGCCCCGCAGCCATATCCTTAAACCACGGCAACTGCCATAGACTGAGCGCGATCAGAACGGTGGGAAAAGCCGCAACAATGGACGGCGTGTACTTCAGTTCACTTATAGAACCTGAAGTGTAATAAGAAGCACCAAATGCGAAAACTTGAACCGAAAGCGCGATAGCGCAGGACTTTGCCACCTGCAGGACATTCATCCGCGAGATCGCCAATGCCAGGATGATCGATAGCACCGATGAAGTAATGAGAACGAATTTCATCGACGCGACATGAGGATGGAAGAGATTTAGGACGATACCGACAAAGCCGCTTGCCAGCAGTATTGCGGCGACGAATGCTGCCACATGGAGGACCGGATGGCGGGAAAGGCCGGCGTCTTCACGGATAACGGCTTTGCCGCCCCGATAAACCCGCCAGAGATAGACCACGCAAACCGCCAGAAACGGGATAACCGCCAAGTACAAAAACGTAATGGCCACGCCAAATACGAAAAACAACTTGTTCCAGTGTTTTCGGAAATCGCTTTTATAGACTGCGCAAAATATAACACCGCTCAGAAGCATCAATAATCCAAATAAATAATAAATAGAAAACATCGTCATATAACGAAGCATGTTCGGCATCGAAAACACCCATATCGCCAGGACGGCCATCTCGACGGAGGACAATTTCAATTCGTCATTGAATTTCGAAATGATTGCCGCCGCCACGATCAGCGCCAGCACGTAGACGATTAGTCCGATGCGATTCATATCCTCATAGGTAATTTCAGTGATTTCACCGATGGCGGCAAATATCACAAAGAACTCGATCATCGGCGTGCCCGGCATGTGACGGAAAAGCTGCACCGGTGAGCCATCGAGCAGCAGCTGGGCCCAGCGGAAAAACGTCACATGAACATCGTCATCCAGTGAGTCCCATTGCCGTCCGAAATAAAAGAAATCGGTGACGATGAAGATGATCGGTATGGCTGCGAACGATAACGCCATTATTATCCGGCTTGAACGCGGCTCTTTCGACATTCTCGGAGATCCAGAAATGCTCGCAAAAAATAATGATCATACGCCGTGTAGAGGTTTCGGTTAGGAATGTCCAATCGCCGCGGTAAAGGGGAAGGCTGGATTAATTGAGCGGCCCGGCCACACACGACGGAAACGCCCCACCCACGAGGGCATATTGTGGTTCCGTTTTCGAGGTTCCCTCCGCCGCGATAATTCTTGGATCAGCCCCTCAAGCGCCGACCATTTGGCAATTGACGGGTAAAAATACCTGCGCAGTCAGGAAGGCTAAGCACCGCGATTGCGGTTGCAAGTCAGGCACCGGGCGGTATAGTCCCGCAGGTTTTAAACGGGGCCCTTGCGGGCCCCGCATTTGAGGAGTTTCGCATGTTCATTTCCCCCGCTTATGCACAGGCCGCGGGTGGCGGCGGTAGCGGCATTGAGGCCATGCTGCCGCTGGTCCTGATCTTCATCGTGTTCTATTTCCTGCTCATCCGTCCGCAGCAGAAAAAGATGAAGGAGCACAAGGTAATGCTGGCCAGCGTCAATCGCGGCGACCGTGTTGTCACCGGCGGCGGCATTTCGGGTAAGGTCACGAAGGTGGACAACGAGCACGAAATCACCGTGGAGATTGCCAAGGACGTCCGGGTCAAGGTGCAGCGCAGCCTGCTTTCCGCTGTATTGTCGAAGACCCAGCCTCAGAAGGGGGCGGCGCCGGCCAACGAAAATCAGAACCAATCGGGTGGCGGCGGTTTTCTCGGCAAGCTGTTCGGTGTCGGCGGTGGGCAGCAAAGCAACCCGGCGAGTTCCCAGGGCAGCGTGCCGGCCAGCGGTGGCGACGTTGAGGTCAACGAAGGCGACGCCCAGGTGGACGCCGACGATTCCGCGACCGACGAAAAGAAGCAATAACAACAAAAGGGCCGTTATCCGCCGATGGTTTACTTCGCCAAATGGAAGATTATCCTCGTTGTCGCCGTCTGCGTCCTGGGGTTCGCCTTTTCCACGCCGAACTTTCTGAACCAGAAATTCGCCGAAAGCCTACCCGATTGGCTGCCCCATAAACAGGTCAGCTTGGGGCTGGATTTGCAGGGCGGCTCGCACCTTCTGTTGGAGGTCGGCGTTCAGACAGTGATCCGCGACCAGCTGGAAACCCTGGTCGACACCATGCGTGCCGAACTGCGCAAGGGGAAGATCCGCTATGGTGGTTTGGGCGTCGAAGGTGAGACGGCCAAGGTGACGATACGCAAACCGGAACAGCTTGAAGCGGCGCAAAAGGCGCTCAGCGGCATCGACCCGGGGACGGAGATTGATGTCACCGGCAACGCCATCCGCATCAATTATACCAATCAGGCCCTGACCGAACGCAAAACTGCGGCCCTGACCCAGTCGCTGGAGATCATCCGCCGCCGGATCGATGAGACCGGCGTGCGTGAGCCGACCATTCAGCGCCAAGGTGACGACCGCATTCTCCTGCAGGTGCCCGGCGTCGAAGACCCCGAACGCCTGAAGGCATTGATTGGCAAGACCGCGAAGATGACTTTCCACCTGGTGCATCCGCAATCGGGCGGGCAGAATATGACCCGCACCCCACCGGGCGCCAAGTGGCTGCCGCATGTGGAACAGGATTCTCAGGGCCAGCAGCAGAACGTGTTGATCCGCATGCGCATCATGGTGTCCGGCGAAGACCTGACCGATGCCCAGCCCTCCACCGACGGCCAAACCGGAGAGCCGGTGGTCAGTTTCCGCTTCAATGCGCGGGGCGGCAAAAAGTTCGGCGACGTGACGTCGAAAAACGTCAATCAGCCCTTCGCCATCGTTCTCGACGGGACCGTCATCAGCGCGCCGGTGATCCGTGAGCCAATTTTGGGCGGATCGGGCCAGATCAGCGGCAATTTCTCATTCCGCGAAGCCACCGATTTGGCTCTGTTGTTGAGGGCCGGAGCCCTGCCGGCACCGCTATCGATTCTGGAGGAACGCACCGTTGGGCCTGGGCTTGGACAGGATTCCGTCAACGCCGGCAAGTTCGCCAGCATCATCGGCATGGTCTTCGTTGTGGTGTTCATGGGCGTTGCCTACGGACGTTTCGGGCTGATGGCGGATGTTGCCTTGATGGTCAATATGTTCCTGATTTTGGGCGCGCTGTCGGTGTTGCAGGCGACGCTGACGCTGCCCGGTATCGCCGGCATCGTGCTGACCATCGGCATGGCGGTGGACGCCAATGTCTTGATCTTTGAACGCATCCGCGAAGAAGTGCGCCAGGGCCGGACCCCCATTTCCGCGATTGACGCCGGTTATAGCCGCGCCTTGACGACCATTATCGATGCCAACGTGACGACGCTGATCGCCGCCATCTTGCTCTATATCTTCGGCTCCGGGCCGATCCGCGGCTTCGCCGTGACATTGGCTATCGGCATCGTCACATCCATGTTCACCGCGATCATGCTGACAAGGCTTCTGGTCGTCACCTGGCTTCGGCGGACGCGTCCCGCCGAACTGCCGATTTAGGGGAGCCGAGACATGCGTGGATTGCGTCTTATTCCAGCCGACATCAACCTGAGTTTCATTCCAAAGCGAGTGATGTTCTTCATTTTCTCGGGCTTGTTGGTGGCCGCTTCGGCGGGGATGTTTTTGTCCAAGGGTCTGAACTACGGCATCGACTTCAAGGGCGGCATCCTGATCGAGGTGCGGACTACTCAAGCGGCCGATATCGGGGATATGCGCAAGACCCTTGGCGGGCTTGGCCTGGGCGAAGTGGCCCTGCAGGAGTTCGGTCAGCCGACGGATGTATTGATCCGGGTGCAGCGCCAGGATGGCGATGAACGCGCCCAGCAGGTCGCCGTCGAGAAGGTCAAGGCGGCGCTGGGCTCCGGGATCGACTACCGGCGCACGGAGTTCGTCGGGCCGAAGGTCTCTGAGGAACTGTTATGGGACGGGGTGATGGCCGTCAGTTTGGCGATTCTGGCGATCTTGGTCTACATCTGGTTCCGATTTGAATGGCAATTCGGCCTGGGTGCCGTTGTCGCGCTTTCCCATGACGTGGCGACGACGATCGGCATCTTCGCGCTGCTGGGATTGGAATTCAACCTGTCCACCGTGGCCGCCGTGCTGACGATCGCGGGGTATTCCATCAATGATACCGTGGTGGTCTATGACCGGGTCCGAGAAAATTTCAGGAAATACAAGAAGTTGGAATTCGGGCAGCTGTTAAACGACAGCGTCAACCAGACGCTTTCGCGTACCGTGATGACCTCGGTGACCACGCTGTTGGCTTTGATGGCGCTGTATTTTCTTGGGGGCGCGGTGATTCGCGACTTCTCCTTCGCGATGATCTGGGGGGTCATTATCGGTACCTATTCGTCGATCTGCCTGGCCGTGCCGATGCTGATGTATCTGGATGTCGATCGCGGCGGCGCACTGGTTGGCGAGGCGGCCGCCGAAGAGGCGCCGTAGGGCCATCTCTCTGGATATCACCCCCGCCGTCCCGGCCGGCCGTCAGCTGATCCAGAGTTACGGCGACGGGCGATTTCGCATTGCCGGCGAGATTTATCGGGGCTCGGTCATCGTCAGCGGCGACGAGACCCGGCTCTGGCCCGTCCTCAATGCCGCTGAGATCAATTTCGACAATCTATCGCCGATTGATGCCGGCATCCTGGTGATCGGGTGTGGCCCGGTATTTCTGGCACCGCCCGTGGATCTCAGGGCTGAATTAAAGGCCGAGGGAATCGTGTTGGAATGGATGGACACGGGCGCCGCGTGCCGCACCTTCAATGTTCTGTTGACCGAGGAACGATCCGCCTGGGCGGCGCTAATCGCCGTCGATTGACGGCAGGGTGATTGTGAAACAGGCGCCGTCTGCTTCATCGTCGACGCTTAGCGTGCCGCCCATGGCTTCGATCATGGCGTGTGAAACCCACAGGCCCAATCCCGTGCCGGAGCCAACTT
>CAZQPC010000266.1:0-7694 GCA_964595005.1 uncultured Magnetovibrio sp. | reverse complement strand
GTAGACCAGCAGGCGGTCCGCCGAAATGGTCCGGCGCACGTCCTCCGTATGCGCCTCGAAAACCTGCAGGGCATGGGCATCGTCATCGAAACGCCCGTCAAAAGTCTGCTCACCGATCAAGGTGTAGGCCATCTGGCCGCGCAGCTGATCGGTTTCCGTCTTGCGCCCGGGCCAGTCCTGGATCGAGGGAAAGATCGTGCGCCGCATGCTGGCCAGCCATTTGTCGGCGGGCCTGAGGGAATGAATGACCTTGGCGTCGGGATAATGCGCCGTGATCTCACGCCAGAACCGCGCCGATGGCCAATCGACGGTGGCTTTGTAATTTTTGAACACGGCCTCCCAGTCGGGCAACGCCCCCCTGGCCGCCGCCTGCCAATAGGGCAGCAGGTCCGGGTTCTCGCGCACTTCGGTCATGTGATGGCAGGGACCGAACCCCAGTTGTTCCAGGGCCAGTTTCAGGGATTTGGTCCCCGTCCGTCCAAACCCCGTGCCGATGACCTGAAGGGTCATGTTCGCCTCCGGTTCAAAACGGCGTCTTGACGATGCCGCCGTCGACCCGGAGCGCCGCCCCGTTGGTGGCGGCGGAGGCCGGGCTGCAGACATAGGCGATCAGATTGGCGACCTCCTCGGACGTGGCGTAACGTTTCAACAGCGAAGATGGCCGGCGTTCCGCGAAGGTCTGGGCCATCAGGGCGTCGACGGTGGTGCCCTGCTGTTCGGCGCGTTCGCCCAGGCGGACCTGCTGCATTTCCACCCAGGTCGGCCCCGGCAACACGGAATTGACGGTGACGCCAGTGCCCGCCGTCAATTCCGCCATGCCGCGCGCGATCGCCAGTTGGGCGGCCTTGGAAAAGCCGTAGTGGATCATCTCGGCCGGGATGAAGATGCCCGACTCGGAAGAAATGAAGACGACCCGGCCCCAAGGTTTCGCCAACAGTTTCGGCAGGTAGTGGCGCGACAGGCGGACCCCGCTCATGATGTTGACGTCGAACATCTCCTGCCAGTCGCCGTCGGAAATATCTTCAAGCGGTTTCGGTCCGTAGATGCCCAGGTTGTTGACCAGTATGTCAAGATCCGGGACCGCGGCGATCATCGCGTCACAGCCGGCCTTGGTCCCGAGATCGCAGGCGACGCCCGTGACCTGCGCGCCGGAAACCTTACTCGCGACGGCGCCGACGGCGGCGTCAACGGGCCCCTGGGTGCGGCCGTTGAGCACGACGCTGGCGCCCATGGCGGCCAGTTCCATGGCCGTCGCCAGGCCGATGCCCTTGGTCGATCCGGTGATCAGGGCGTGCTTGCCGGTGAGATCTAAGTCCATGCGGTTCTCCGTTGCGTTGGATTCATTTACACGGGCGGCCCGTCGCCGGCCACGGTGGCGCGGTGCATGACGCGGCGCTGGGCCGGGTCATAGGTGCGGCCCCGGTGCAGGACTGAGCGGTTGTCCCAGATCACCACGTCGCCGGGCAGCCAGTTATGGGAATAGACATGTTCGGGGCGCACGCAAAATCCAGACAACTCGCGGACCAGGGCGCGGCCTTTCTCCAGGGGCCACCCGACAACGTGTGAACAGTGACTGCCGACGTAATAGACCTTGCGGCCGGTGGCGGGATGAACGCGCACCAAGGGATGATGCGGCGGCGTGAATTGCTGTTTCTCTTCGTCGGTGAAAATATCGCCGGAAATCAGGGTCCGTGAATAGATGATCGAGTGCTCACAGATCAGGTCTTCCAGCTCCGCCTTTTCCGTTTCGCCGAAAGGCCCCTGCCAATCGTCGTAGCAGGCCCGGGCGTCGGCAAATTCCGTCTGGCCGCCTTGATCGGGCACCTCGTGGGCGGCCAGGATGGAATAGCGGCTGGGCACGGCCTTGAAGGAGCTGTCCGTGTGCCAGAGCAGATTGCCCTTCATATAGATGGTGTGCCTATCCTCGGCACTCAGCAGGTTACCGTCGTCGCCGACATTGGCCAGCATGGTCACCTGTTCGTCGACGCCGCCGTACTGGTCGCGCGCCAGGGGTGTTTCCAAGGGGCCGAAGCGCTTGGCGAAAGCGGTCAGGGCGCCGTCTTCCAGAAACTGGCCGCGAAACACGGCGGCCCCAAACGCATCGACGCCGGCCTGCAGGGCGTCAAAAGCATCTTCGGCCAGCGGCGCTTTCAGGTCGACGCCTGAAATCTCCGCGGCAAAATCGCCCAGAATGCCGACAATCTCCATGCGCCGATCCTAACCGCTCCCACCCGGCGGTTAAACGGGCCTGTCGCCCTGCAGCATGACCCGGTAGAGATAACGGTCCTGGGCGTGATCGTAATCGCCGTTGGCCTTGTGCAGCAGGCAGCGATTGTCCCAGATCACCAGATCGCCGACCCGCCATTGATGGCGGTATTGAAATTTCTCCTGAGTGGCGTGGTCCAGCAGGTCGTCCAACAGGATCATGGCGTCGGCTTCCGCCATGCCGGCGATGCCTTCGACGCGGATTGGATTGAGATAGATTGCCTTGCGCCCCGATTCGGGATGCACCCGGACCAGGGGATGGGCGACCGATTCAGGCACTTTGGCGCGCGCGGGCGCCGCCAATTCCATCAGTTTCCGTTCACTGTGTTTGCTCTGGTAGACGTGTTCGGCGCGAAGTGTCGCGATCCGTTCCTTCATCTCAGCCGGTAATCCGTCATAGGCGGCGCACATATTGACGTACTGCGTATCGCCGCCGCTTTCGGGCAGTTTGACCGCATGCAGGACCGTTGCTTTGGGCGGCAATTGATGGTTCGAATGGTCCGTGTGATAGCCGGCGCCGGGGATATAGCGTTGGCCATCCGGATAGCGGTCCTGATTGGAAATGTAATGGATTTCCGGGCATTCGGGCAGCGCGAACCGCTTGTTCTGCTGTTCGAAGACGTCACCGAAACGCCGCACCGCCGCCAACATCTCATGGGGCGTGAAGGTTTGGTCGCGGATCACCAACACGGAATGATCAACGAAGGCCTGGCGCAATCGCGCGATAACGTCCTCAGCGGGATCGTCATTCAGATCGACGCCGCGGGCCTCCACACCAAGGTGATCCGAAAGTGGTGAGATGACGCAATCCATTGGCAATTAACTCCATGGCTCCGGTTGATCCATGATATGACCTTGGATTGGGTCGCAGGTCAATTTTCCAAGGGAAGACGGAAATGCCACACGAACAATCTGCCAATGGCCCCATCATGCGCTATTTCGTAGCCCGCGCGAAGCCCGGCCGGGGCGCCGACCTGGCGCGCAAGTTCGCCACCACATCGGCCGGCGTGGTCCAGGACGAGCCCGGCAACAGGGGATATTTCTTCGGCCCCAGTGTCGAAGATGACGGCGATGTCCTGGTCTTTGCGTCGCTCTGGCAGAACCTGGATGCCGTCAAGGAACGCTTCGGCGACGACTGGCAAAGCTCGTTCCTGCCGCCGGGCTATGACGACCTGATCGCCGAATGCTCTGTTCGCCACTATGATTTGAGTGCCGGTTGGCAGGTTGAATAACTAAGGTAACTAAGGAAGGGGCGTCATGGCCAAACAGGTAAGCGCGTTTGAAGAGGTGATGGCGGCCCGGGGCCTTGGCATGCCGGCGGGCGGCGGCGCTGAAATCACCGGTGCCGATCCGGTGTTTTCGACGCCGTTCAAGATTGGCGAAACCTGCGCCGCCGTGCTGGCCGGCATCGGCGTCGCGGTCTCTGATCTTTGGCAACTGAAGACCGGGCGGACCCAGAAGGCGGCCATAGATGTGCGACACGCCGCCGCGGCCCTGCGCAGCACTTCCTACGCCGGGCGCCCCGACGGCGCCGGCGTTTGGCAACCGATTGTCAGTTCCGGTCATCTGGAAATGCGCAAGATCACCCAGCCCTGGCCGACCAAGGACGGGCGTTGGTTCCTGCCGCATTTCGGCCTGCCGAACCTGAAGGCGCGGGTGCTGGGCGTCCTCGGTTGCGAGCCAAACCCGGGTTCGGTCGCCAAGGCGGTCGCCGGTTGGGATGCGCTGGAGCTTGAGGGCGCCATTGACGAGGCCCGGGCCTGCGGTGCCATGGTGCGGACCAGCGAAGAATGGCTGGCCCATCCCCATGGCCAGGCCCTGGCGGCGAAACCCATCGTTGAGATTATTAAGATCGGCGACAGCGACCCCGAACCCCTGCCCGTAGGTGATCGGCCCTTGAGCGGTATTCGGGCTCTCGATCTGACGCGCATCCTGGCCGGACCGATCTGCGCCAGGACATTGGCCGAACACGGTGCCGAGGTTTTGATGGTGACCGCCGACGGCCTGCCGCAGATCGCCGAACACGTGACCGACACCAGCCACGGCAAGCGTAG
The DNA here is from genome assembly GCA_964595005.1 of uncultured Magnetovibrio sp. Classification (GTDB taxonomy): domain Bacteria; phylum Pseudomonadota; class Alphaproteobacteria; order Rhodospirillales; family Casp-alpha2; genus UBA3470. Next base: position 3,375 of record CAZQPC010000266.1, on the reverse strand, counting down.
CTGTTATCTCAACCTTTCCGAGGCCGACGACGCGGCGCGTCTCAAGGAACTGGTTCGCACCGCCGACGTGTTTTCACAGGGCTACCGCCCGGGCACCCTGGAAAACCTAGGGTTCTCACCGGCCGCGCTGGCCGCCTTGCGACCCGGCCTCATTTACACCTCGATCAGTTGTTTCGGCGCCGACGGTCCGTTCAGCCACCGCGGCGGCTGGGAGCAGGTGGCGCAGACCGTCACCGGCATCTGCCACGACGGCCTGGCGGACCGGCCCGCCCTGTTGCCGGCGGCGGCGTGCGACTACACGACGGGCTATCTGGCCGCCTACGGCGTTTTGCTGGCCCTGGCGCGGCGGGCCCGCGACGGCGGCAGCTATCATGTCCGCGTATCGCTTTGCCAGTCGGGGATGTTCATCTACCGCCAGGGCAAGACGTCTTTCGCGCACGATGACATGGATCTGGCGCCGCATGAGCTGGATGAACTTCGCATCACGTCGGAGACGGCCAGCGGTCCGCTCAGGCATCTGGGTCCGGTTCTCAGCCTTTCCGAAACCCCGCCCGCGTGGGCCCGCACGACACCGGTGCTTGGCGGCGACGGTGCCGAATGGCCGCGCCGGCCGGGCGACGCCGCCGCTGCGGAATGAAAACGCCCTTGCGTGTCTGACCGACACTAGGTAACGGTCCGTTCCGGGGGAAAAACCACGACAACCCGGGTGCCCACACCAAGGGTGCTCTCGACGATCAATTCCCCGCCGTGCAATTCAGCCAGGCTTTTACACAGATAAAGCCCCAGTCCGGTGCCCGGTTCGGCCCGCGTGTGGTCGTTGCCCAATTGCTGAAAGGGCGCCGTGAGGTTCGGGATTTCATCTTCCACAATACCGATGCCCGTATCGGCAACGCTCAACACCAGGCCGCCGTCGTCGATCTGAAACCCGACGTCAACGCGGCCGCCCTCGGGCGTGAACTTGATGGCGTTGGACAACAGGTTCAGCACGATCTGCTTGATCCGCACCTCGTCGCCATACAGATCCGCCAGGCCCTCTGTGGTGAGCGCTTGCAACTGCACGCCGCCGGAGGCCGCCCGTTCGCTGACGATGCGCACGCACGCCTCAACCGCGTCGCTTGGCGCGAAGGCCGCTTCGGTCAATTCCATTTTCCCGGCCTCAATCCGCGACACATCAAGGATATCGCCGATGACCTCCATCAGGTGGCTTCCGGAACTGTTGATGTCGGTCGCATATTCCCGGTAACGCCGATGCCCCAGTGGCCCGAACATCTCCTGACACAGCATCTCCGAATAGCCGATAACGGCGTTCAGGGGGGTCCGCAATTCGTGACTCATGTTGGCCAGAAACTCGGTCTTGGCGCGGTTGGCGAAGTTCGCTTCCTCGGCAATCTCGCGCAACTCGACGGTTTGTTCGCGGACCTTCTTTCGGATCGTGACGTTCTGGTGGATCAGAAAACCGGCCGCGGTGATGCTCAAGATCGCCAGCAACAATCCGCCGACCTGCAAGGTCACCGAACGGCCGGTCGGCGGCCCACCAAGATAATCGGGCAGGATGTCCCAATGATAATTCCAGCGCGCCAATCCCTTGGTCAGGCGCAAGGTCGTTGTGTGGACGACGTCCGGTGCCGGCTGCAGCGGCCCGAATATGGGCCGAACCGATGTCGTCTCACTGGATTCCGTTTCCCGTTCCGACAGGCGCAGCCGGATGCCCGCCGGTAATTGACTGGCCGTCAGATGATTGATCAAGGCGGAGATATCGACTTCCGCGACGATCACATCGACACCTGCCTGATCGCCGGTACTTTCGGTGAGCCCCAGCCCGACCAGCGACAACAAGCGCCCGTCGGCAGCCTTGCGGACCGGCCCCATGACCACTTGGCCAGCCAGGGAATGGGCCGTCTTGATCAGATCGCCAGCCGTCTTGTCCGTCAACAGATCGCGCCGGCGCTTCAATAAGGCGCCCTGGCTGGAACTGTATTCGACAACGAAATGCTCGAAGGCGTCCGGCGCCGGTGTCGGTTGTCCGCCGGCGGAAAGAATGGCCCCGCCCATGACCATCTCAATGGCGGATCGGTCTTCCCTGGACACGCGGCGCACGGTGGCCACGGAATCTAACGCAAATTCTGAATTCCACTCGCTGGCGTCGTCGACCAGCCGTGCAAACGCCGGCGCCGTCATCACGCCGGGTTGCTGGAACGCCACGGCCAGGCCCTTGAGGATGGTTTCCGCCTGGGCCAGCCAGGCTTGCGCCGACTCGGTCGCCACCGCGGCATCCAATTCGGCCTGGCGGGTCCAACTGGCCATGGCGTCGGTCTTCACCCGCTGGCCGATCAATAAGGTGCCGGCGGCACCGATGGCCAATGCGATGATGAAAATTGCAATGGCACGGCGCGACATGATGATCGGTTTGCCGGCGTGGCGGCGCTCCATTTCGTCGACGGTTTCCGAGCGTCCGAACAGCCTGCCGATCCGATCACCCATGGCCGCCCCGTCGCCAAAGCAAGCTCGTAATCCCCCCGGACGGTGACACACGCGCCTCCAATTCACCTACGCAATGCAATCTTAAAGGTTGCTTGGCGCGACACAACCCGCCAGCCTTGAGGGCCGTCATATACGGATGCGAGATCGGTCATGGGCGAAACCAGTAAGACCAATGAGATTCGCGGCGAAGCGTTTCTGAACACCTATTGTTCGGGCCGGGTCATCGATATCGGCTGCGGTGATGAGCTTGTGGTGGCCAATGCCGAAGGCTTCGATCTGGCCCAGGGCGACGCCAATTTTATCGATGAACTGCGCGATGCGGATAGCTATGACTGCGTCCACAGTGCGCACTGCCTGGAACACATGATGGATCCAAAAGACGCCATGGCCAGATGGTGGAAGCTGGTCAAACCGGGCGGTCATATGATCATCGTGGTGCCCGACGAAGACCTGTACGAACAGGGCGAATGGCCGAGCCGTTTCAACGAAGATCACAAGGCGACGTTCCGCCTCGATAAGCCCGATACCTGGTCGCCGGTTTCCTATGACCTTCGGGAACTGGCCGAAGGCCTGCCCGGCGGCCAACTGATTTCCGCCGAGGTCCACGATCACCACTATAACCGCGGCATGCTGCGCAAGGAGACCGAGGGCTTGTGGTCGGTGGTCATGCGCCATCAATTGATCGCGCTGTTCCATCACCTCAATGCGAAGCAAATCCTGACGACGCCCTTGGTCATTGAGTTGAACCGGTTCTTTTTTGAGCTTGGCGTCACCGTCGATCAGACCATCGGCCCGGCCCTGGCGCAGATCCAGGTCGTGGTGCAAAAACACGCGGACACCTAGAGCCTCGTGCGCCGATATCTTCAGCCGGCGCCCGATCCGTCATCCTTGAAC
>CAZQPC010000265.1:0-7700 GCA_964595005.1 uncultured Magnetovibrio sp. | reverse complement strand
AAAAAACGCAAATACGTAGAAGTCGGTGGGGCCTGTCGGCGCGACCGGCCGGCCCGGCCCGGCAACCGCCTTGGACATGGCCAGACGCAGAAAATCCGTGTCCTTCGGATGACTGGTGACGGATGAACTCGGCAGGTCGGCAGCCGGCACGAAAAGAAAACGAACCGTCGGACGCTCCGGGACTATCGACATGACATCGGCACGGCCAACCTGCAATCCGCCGTTTGAAAGATCATACTCGGCCCGCAAGGCAACGGCCGTACGGCGGCCGAGGATGTCCGTGAACTTGAGCACTGCGTCAAACCCCCGCATGGCGGGCGCCACCGAGGCCGCCGGCAGGCGCCGGCCCCCCGCCGCGGAAAGTGAAAATCCCTCGAAACGGAAATGCGGTTCGCGCAGGGTCTTGAGCGCCGCATCGGAGAACCGGACCGGCCACAATTGAGACGAATTGTCGATGCCGCGCATGACCAGGGCGGATGCATCGATCACCGCCGACGTATCCCAGGTGATGGCGCCGGCCAAGTCCTTGCTCAGAATCGGCTTGTTGGTTTCAGCCGGCGCCGGCGCAGACCAGGTAACGAGGGCGAACATCGCGCAACCTGCCCAACGCACGAGGCGGCGGACAGGGGGCGCCCGGCGGCGGGCTGAGTGTTGCTTCGGCGCCGTCATTTGCCGGCCGCCTTCATGGCATGCTTGGCGAAAATGTTGCTCATCCGGCTCGAAAAAGTCGATTTGGTGTCGGCCTGAACGGTCTTGCCGGCTTCCAAAAGGGCGGCCGAAGGCGTTTCACTCAAACCCTTGCCGACCATTGCGCCATGTTTACCGGACTCCTGCAGCCGCTGTTGGGCATTCCCCCAGATGTCGTTGGATTGCCGTTCGGCTTTTTCATAGTCTCCCGTTGCCAGGCTATGGAGCATTTGGGATACCTTTTCCGTCGTCTTCTCCATGAAGTTGTTGACCGTCGACGAGGCCTCTTTCGCAGCTTCCTGCTGTGCCGGCGTCAGCAGGGCACCGCTCAAAACGTCAAGGGTTCCCTTGGCAACGTTTTTCGCGCCGGCAGGCGATGACGGCGCGGATGACGTTCCCGTCCCGGAACCTGCGGCCAGATGACTGCCGCCCCAGTTGTAAAGAGGCTGCGGCGGCGGCAGGGAAAATCTGCCTTTGGTCGTTGTCGCGATGATGGCCCCGGATTTTCCCTTTGTGCCCAGGTTTTGGCCTGACGTGGCGCCGGTTCCGCTGTTCGTTCCGGTTGTGCCGCCACTACCGCCGCTTCCCGAATCCGGCTCGGTGCCGGAATTCGTCGACGACCCTGTGCCGCCGCTATTCGAGGAACCGGACCCGCCAGAGCCGCCCGAAGATGGTGTCGACCCGAAGCCGCCCAAGGACGGCACCGTCGAGAGTTTGGGTGACGTAACCGGGCCTCCGTGCACACCATGGAGGCCGTATATGACGAACCCGACACGGCGGGCGTAGTCGCGAAGCAATGCCATCAGATCGCGGCTCAGCAGCATCTGAAGCTGAGACCAGGAATAATGCATTTGCCCCCAAGGCCGCGTGCGGGTCAGATTAAGCAATTCGAATTGCCGAAACTGCACCGCAAATCGCGACCGCCACTCGTCGAACGGCGGCGAGCGGAAAAAATCTATGCCGGCGGGTTGAACGTCTGGTGCCCCCTGTACGATACCCGCCGGTGAACCGCCCGACGGATCGGAAATTCCGATTTTGTTGACAATGTTGAGCAAGTCCTGGGTTTGCTTGCCGCCCTTGCCGCTCCCGGCTTCGCCCGATTTGCCAGCCAGCCACGGTATTTCACCGGTTGGTCGAAAACCGGGCGGCGGCTCGGACTCGCTTGTATCCTGGTCTTCGCCACTTTCGCCTTCATTGTCGCTACCGCTATCACCACCGTTTCCGCTGTCGCCGCTGTCGCCGCCGCCACACGCACATACGGACCCGGAACTGGACAAGGGCAACGCCGCCACGGTCAGCAACGACGCGGCCAACAGCCATACCGTTCCATGAAAAATAGGGAATTTTGGACGAACGGGGCCGCCGTCACCCGGAAGCCGGAGATTCACCCGGACGACTTCGAATAGCGCAGAGACCGTCGGCCGCTGAAACCGGGCCATAGCCAATACCAATACTATTTCGCGGATCGTGGGGTCGCCAAAAGATTATAACCTGATTTTGACATTTCGTATAGGCACCGGTCGTATAGGCACGGGCCGTCGTTGTGACCATGGCCGGCCCGGCAGGCGCTGGCCGGTGCGGCCGCCGACCCGCCTCTGTTCAGCCGCGGCATCGACGATCAGGCCGGGGTGCCCTGGGCGGATCGTTACGGTGCCGACTGGTGACGGCGACGGCCCGGCCCTTCACCGGCCAGACAAGCCTCACATCACCCAAACCCAGAAATAAATCGTCGCGCCCAGGGAAACCAAACCGCCAAGGGCAAAAAAGATCGCGGCGCCCGTTGCAAAACTGTTCTGCCAGCGCCTGCCGATCGCCTCGCCGATTTTCAGACAGATCGTGGCCGGAATCAGACCAACGAAAAATCCGGCGATGGCGCGGATAATGGAAAAATCCGACATGTCGACCATATGCGGCGGCGCCAGCGGCTGTGCGGTGGCCGCCAGGGGCACGACAATCAACAGCATGATGAGCACGACAACGTGCACGATCCTACCATTGCTCCACATAGGGCCGCACGTCGGTCTCGAAGGTCCAGGCGGCGCGCGGCTGGCAATGCAGTTGCCAATAAATCTCGGCCAGTTGGTCCGGCTGCATGATCCCGTCGTCCGGGCGCTCGGCGAAGCGTTCGGGAAACCGCTCGCGGGTCCATTTGGTGTCGATGGCACCGTCGATGACGACATGCGCCACATGAATGCCTTCGGGCCCCAATTCCCGGGCCATGCTTTGGGCCAGGGCGCGCAGCGCGTGTTTGCCGCCGGCGAAGGCCGAAAATCCGGCCGATCCGCGCACGCTGGCCGTCGCGCCGGTGAACAGGATGGTGCCCCGGCCGCGTTCGGCCATGCGCCCGGCGGCCTCGCGGCCGACCAGAAACCCGGCGAAGGCGCACATCTCCCAGACCTTGCGGTAGACCCGCGCGGTGGTTTCCCGAATGCCGAACTTCACGTTGCCGCCGATATTGAAGACGCAGACCTCTATGGGGCACAGATCGGTCTCCACGGCGGCGACCAGATCGCGCACCTGGTCTTCGTCGCGGGCGTCTGAATGATACCCCATGGCACGGCCGCCGCCGTCTTCGATTGATGACACCAAGGCGTCCAGATCGCCGCGCCGCCGCGTCGCGGCGATGGCGTAGCCTTCATGGGCGAAGCGCCGGGCAATGGACGCCCCCAGGTGATCGCCGGCACCGACCACCAGGGCGGTTTTCACCTCGCTCCTGTCAACCGTCATGGTTCTCCCCCTGCGGCATCATGGCGAACATGTGGTCCCAGCCGGCGCCACGGGCGTCGGCGTGCTGCGGCGCCACGGCGTCGACAAAAGCGGCGTGCTCGGCGGCCGTCAATTCAGTGATTTCGCAACCGGCGGCTTCGATTTGCTTGCCCGCGTCAAGGGCCTCTTGTTCGGCCAGGCCGCGTTGATAGGTGACCGCTTCACGGACGGCCGAGCGCACGGCGGCCCGCACCTCCGCCGGCCAGGCATCCACCGTCGGGCGGTGGGCGAAGATGGGCCGCGAGATATAGAAATGCCCGCTCAGGGTATGGAAGGGGTGATAGGTATGCGCCCCGTAAGTGACCGTATTGGCCAGCGGGTTTTCCTGGGCCTCCAGGGATCCGTCGACGATGCCATCGATGGCCTCGGTCAAATCCATCTTCAGGGGTTCCGCGCCCAGCAGGGCAAACGTCCGGGCCTGAATATCGCTGGGCAGCACGCGAATTTTCATGCCGGCCAAATCTTCCGGCCGGCGCACGGTGCGCAGGCGGTTCGAAATATGCCGGAACCCGTTCTCGAACCAACCGAGAATACGATAGTTGCATTGGGCCTCGAGCCGTTCGGCCAGATACGCGCCCAACCGACCATCCATGGCCGCCCGGGCCTGGGCGTTGTCGCGGAACAGGAACGGCAGATCGACGAACCCCAACTCCTCCACCCGGTCGGTGAGATAACTGCTGGATTGATATCCCAGCGTCAGGATGCCGCTTTCCACCAGCCACAGGATATCCTCGCCACGGTAGCCCAGATCCATGATGTTCCAGACGTATTTGACCTCGACCGCATCGCCGAACTGCGCTTCCAGGCGGTCGCCGATGAACTTCAGGGATTGGCTGAAGGCCGTCGTCGATGGGCCGTAACCGCCCATGCGAATTTGTATGGGATCCGTCAACAAGGGCCTCCTGCCAAATGCCTGGGACAAGGAAATACCTTCCCGGAATAGTCCGCAACCGTGCCATAATCGTGGCCGCGGGACATTGCGGCGGCGAGACACATGAATATCATTCAAAACGCCATCCAAAAACCCATGACGGTGATCGCCGGGGTGTTGATCGTCGTCGTCCTGGGCGTCGTCTCCATCAAGACCATCCCCATCCAACTGACCCCCGATGTCAACCGTCCGATCCTGGTGATCCTGACCTATTGGGGGACCACGGCGCCGGCCGAGGTGGAACGCGAGATCACCAACCCCATCGAACAAGAGCTTTCCGGCATCGAAGGCCTGGAAATCATGTCCAGCCAATCACAACTGGGGCGGTCGCGCATTCAGCTTGAATTCAGCAACGACACCAACATGGACCGGGCCTTCATGCTGGTCTCCAATCGCCTGACGGGCGTTTCCGACCTGCCCGATGAAGCCCGCGAGCCGCGCATCCGCACGTCGACGTCGGACGACGTGCCGATCGCGCGCTTTGCCCTGACCCGCACGGATGGCAACATCCGGCCCATTGAACAGTACGGCACCCTCACCGACGACGTGGTCGTTGACCGCCTGGAACGGGTCCGGGGCATCTCCCAGATCACCGCATCGGGCGGCAGCCGGCGCGAACTTCAGGTGATCATCCGCCCCGAACAGGTGGCCCGCTTCGGCCTGACCGTGCCGAAGGTGATCGCGGCGCTGCGCGGTGCCAACGCATCCGTCACCGCCGGCGCCATTGACGAAGGCAAGCGGCGCTACATCGTGCGCACGGATTCGGAAACCGCCAGTGTTGAGCGGGTTCAACGGATCGTCCTCGACACCCATTTCGACAATCTCAACCAGCGCCTGGTCAACGTCACCGTCGGCGACGTGGGCGAAGTCATTTTCGGCTACAAGGAACCGACCAGCCGCCGGCGATTCAATGGTGAGCCGATGATCCGCCTCAACGCGATCCGCGAATCCGGCGCCAACGTGGTGTCGACCATGGCCGGGTTGAAGGCGGCCATGGCGGAGCTGAACGAAAGCGCGCTGCCGCGCGAGAAACTGAAGCTGGAGATATTTTACGACGAGACGCTTTACATCGGCTCCGCCATCAACCTGGTCAAACAGAACATCTTCGTGGGCGGCACGTTGGCAGCGCTGATCCTATTAATCTTCCTGCGGTCCGCCCGGGCCACCCTGATCGTCGCCATCGCCATCCCGGTCTCGGTGATCGGCGCCTTTGTCGCCATGGCCATGCTGGGCCGCTCCCTGAACGTCATCTCGCTGGCCGGCATCGCCTTCGCCATCGGCATGGTCGTCGATGCCGCCATTGTCGTCCTGGAAAATATTTATCGCCACAGAGAGCTTGGGAAGACACCCACGGAAGCCGCCTTGACCGGCGCCCGGCAGGTCTGGGGCGCGGTATTGGCCTCGGCGTTGACCACCGTCGGCGTGTTTGTCCCCCTACTGATCCTCGACCTTCAGGCCGGGCAGCTGTTCCGCGATATCGCCGTCGCCATTTCGGTTTCCGTTATTCTGTCCCTGCTGGTGGCGATCACGGTTATTCCGGCGCTATCCAACCGCCTGCTCAAGGGTCGTGGCGACGGCACGGCGGCAATCAAGAAACTGCGGCTGTGGGGGGTTGATTATTTGAGCGGCCAGTTCGTCAAGCTTGTCATGGCGTTTACCAACTATGTCATTCATCGGCGCGCCGTCGCCTTCGGCGTGGTGGTTCTGGTTTGCGGCACCACGGCAATTTCCACCCACCTCATGCTACCGAAACTGGATTATTTGCCGGACGGCAATCGCAACTTCGTCCTCGGCCGCATTCAACCCCCGCCGGGGTTCAATCTGGCCACCACCTACGCCGCGGCGGAACGCATCGAAGAAGCCGTCAAACCCTATTGGACCCGGGTCAACGGCGGCGAGACGAAACCGGGTGAACCGCCGGCCATCTCTAATTTCTTCTTCCTGGCGTTCCGCAACTTCACCCTGATCGGCGCCTCAAGCAAGGACGTGACCCGGGCCAAGGAACTTGAACCGTTAATCCGAAGCGCCGTCGACCGTGAAAGCGGTTTTCGTGGAATCGTTTCGCAATCGTCCATCTTCGGCCGCCGGATTGGCGGTGCGCGCGTTATCAATCTGGATATCTCAGGTGAGCAGCTCGATGATATCTATGCGGTAGCCGGTCAGGCCAACCGCCATGTGCGCCGCGCCTTACCCCGTAGTACTGGCAATCAGGTGCGGGTGCGGCCCGGTCTACAAGCCTCTGCGCCGGAAGTCCGCGTGAGGCCGGACCTGCAGCGTTTGGCCTCCGCCGGGATGACCGCCCGCGATCTGGGCCAGACCATCGACGTTCTAAATGATGGCATGCGGGTTCTGGAAATCAATGTCGGGTCGAGGCGTATGGATTTGACGTTGAAGGGTCCCGAACGCGCCGTGACGGCGACCCAGGGCATCGACAATTTGCCCATCGTCACCGGTGTCGGCAAGATTGTGCCGGCCAGTTCCTTGGCCGATATCGAAGTCACCACGGGGCCGTCGTCGATCCGCCATTTGGACCGGGCGCGGACCGTTTCCCTGCGAATTCGCCCGGCCAAGAACTTGCCGCTGGAGGAGGCCATCAGCGTCATCCACACCGAGGTGATCGATAAGCTGACCACGTCGGGCCTCCCCGCCGGTATCAAGCTCCGGCTTTCCGGCGCCGCCGACAACCTGACGAAGACCTGGACAGCCTTGAAATGGAACCTCGTGGTCGCCGGGATCATCGTTTATCTGCTGATGGCGGTGCTGTTCCAGAACCTGTTCTACCCCATCATTATCATGCTGTCCGTGCCGCTGGCGACTGCCGGCGGGGTCGCCGGGCTGGGCATCCGGAATATCTTCGTTGACCAGCCCCTGGACATGCTGACCATGTTGGGCTTCGTGATTCTGATCGGCATTGTCGTCAACAACGCCATCTTGTTGGTCGATCAAACCTTGCAGCACATACGCCGCGAAGCCATGAGCCCCAATGACGCCATCCTGGCGGCAACCCGCGACCGCATGCGGCCGATCTTCATGTCGACCCTGACATCCATCTTCGGCCTCTTGCCGCTGGTCGTGCTGCCAGGTGCCGGGTCGGAACTCTACGGCGGGCTCGGCACCGTGGTCTGCGGCGGCCTGACGCTCTCAGCGGCCCTCACCTTGATCATTATCCCGCCCATGCTGGCGGTGATGCTGCGCGCCCCCGCCGACGATCCCATCGACGACGCCGTCGCCCAGCAGGCGGATTGACGCGCAGGGCCGCGGTGAAACGAACCCCTCTTTACAAATCACCCCGGGCGCGTGAGATATAAGGCATGGC
>CAZQPC010000264.1:0-7712 GCA_964595005.1 uncultured Magnetovibrio sp. | reverse complement strand
GGCAAACCGGACTGACCGTCTCAGTGCGTATGAAATAGCGCACGACGCTCTAGCCGTTGATTTTCATGAAAGCAGCGGTGCTTTGCGACGCCAGGGTTTCGATCTCCGCCGCATCCGGTTCGCGGCGCACGCCCAGCGTCAGTTCCAGCTTGATGGGATCAATGACCAGGCCAATGAATTGCCGGGACGCCAGCAGCGGATCGGTAATGGAAATCAGCCCGGCCGCGTCGGCGGCGCTCAGATAGTCGGCGAGCGCTGAAATGATCCAGCCCGGGCCATTGTCGTAAAAAGTCCGGCCCAATTCGGGAAACCGCCCGGCCTCGCCCATCACCACACGGAACAGTTCCGTGGTTTCCCCGGCACAGATAATCGTCAGCAGGTGAACGGCGGTGCGCCGCATCATGTCATCGACGGGGAAGTCACCGATGCTGCCGTCACAGTTCAGCGGACATCCCTCCTGCCCGCCTTGCCGGGCGCAGGCGTCTTCCATGATCGCGGCGAACAAGGCTTCCTTGTTCTCAAAGTGACTGTAGACCGTGCGCTTTGAGACGTTGGCTTCCGCGGCGATGGCGTCCATGCTGGTCGCACCGAACCCGTTACCGACGAAAAGCTTTTCGGCGGCGGCAAGGATGGCCATGCGTTTCGGGCTTGGCGGCACCGGTAACTTATTCGTGATCGCGATTGCTGCTTCAGCCACTGATTTTTCCTCTTGACGCCGACGATCAACTTCACTAGTAAACTACACCGTACAGTTTACTACACTATACGGTGTAGTGTAGTTATATCGTCCGGAAAGATCAAGTCAGCGATCACCGGACAACGAACCTGCAACGCGACGGAGCTTAAAACATGAATGCCGCCAGCGACAATTTAAACGCCCCCGCACCGGCCGACCCCCATTTCACCAGTGCGTTCGAAAACCGCGTCATCGACTATGCGAAGGCGGTGATCCGCTGGCGCTGGTGGATCATTGTGGCGACCTTGGTGGTCGTCGTGGCCGCCGCTTCCGGCGTCCGCAACCTGGGCTTCTCCACCGATTACCGGGTGTTCTTCTCCGAAGATAACCCGCAGCTTGCGGCCTACGAGGCCTTGCAGAAAATCTACACCCAGGATGACAACATCATGCTGGTGATCAAGCCGAAGTCCGGTGATCTGTTCACGGCGGAGCGTTTGGACGCGCTTCGGAAAATCACCGCCGAGGCGTGGAAAACGCCGTTTGCGACGCGGGTCGATTCGCTGACCAATTTCCAGCACAGTTACGCCGAAGGCGATGACCTGACGGTCCGCGACCTGGTCGAGCGCAAGGCGGAACTGACGCCGAAGCTGCTGGGCGAGATCCGCGATGTCGCCCTGAAGGAGCCCTTGCTGGTGAACCGGATGATTTCACCGGATGGCAAGACCACCGGTATCAACATCAATTTGACCCTGCCGCGCAAAAGCCTTGAAGAAGGCCCCCAGGCGATGGCCTTTGCCCGCGGACTGGCCGATGAACTGCGCAAAAGCCAGCCCGATCTGCATGTCGCCATCACCGGTCTGGCGGCGCTCAACAATGCCTTTTCGGAAGCCTCCCTTTCCGACATGGAAAAGCTCATTCCGCTCATGTACGGGGCGTTGCTGTTGGTGATGGTGCTGTTGCTGCGGTCATTCAGTGCGACGCTCGGCACCGTCCTGGTGATCGGGTTTTCGGCGGCCACGGCCATGGGTTTGACCGGCTGGCTCGGCATTCTGCTGACCCCGCCGTCGTCGACCGCGCCGACCATCATCCTGACCATCGCCATCGCCGACAGTATTCATATCCTGGTCACCCAGCTTCGCGAGATGCGCCTCGGCATGAGCAAACGCGACGCCATTGTCGAAAGCCTGCGGGTGAACTTCACGCCGGTGTTTTTGACGTCAGCGACCACCGTGATCGGCTTCATGTCCCTGAACTTCAGCGACGCACCGCCGTTCCGCGACCTCGGCAACATCACCGCCATGGGCGTCACCGCCGCGTGGATATTCTCGATCGCGTTTTTGCCGGCAATCATGGCGGTTCTGCCCATGCGCGTGAAAGTGCGCCCGGAAACCAAGACCGGCGGCATGCGGCGCCTTGCCGAATGGGTCATCGGCCGCCAACGGGTCTTGCTTTGGGGCATGACCGCGGTGGTCGTCGGGCTGGCCGTCCTGGTCCCGCGGATCGAATTGAATGACCGGTTCGTCGAATATTTCGACAACTCCATCCAGTTCCGCACCGACACGGACTTCGCCATGGAGAACCTGAGCGGCATTTACCAGATGCAGTATTCCCTGCCGGCCGGCGAGGAAGGCGGCATCAGCAATCCGGAATATCTGGCCGCCGTCGACGGCTTCAAATCGTGGTTCATCAAGCAGCCGGAAGTCGTTCACGTGCAAAGCCTGACCGACGTCATGAGCCGCCTGAACAAGAACATGAACGCCGACGACCCGGCCTATTATGCGCTGCCCAAGGAACGCGACCTGGCCGCCCAGTATCTGCTTTTGTTCGAAATGTCCCTGCCCTATGGCCTTGATCTCAACAACCAGATCAACGTCAAAAAATCGGCGACACGGATTATCGTGACCCTGAAAAACGTCTCCACCCGGGAGGCACGGCTGTTGGAAAAACGCTCGTCCGACTGGCTGCAGGCCAACTTCCCAAGCGCCGCCGAAACGCAGGCGTCCGGTCCGTTCATCATGTTCGCCTATATCTCGAAACGGAACATCGAAGGCATGCTGGTCGGCACCGCCGTGGCGCTGGTGTTGATCTCGGCGCTGCTGATTTTCGCCCTGCGCAATCTGAAAGTCGGTCTCATTTCCCTGGTGCCCAATCTGGCCCCCGCGGTGATGGCCTTCGGCCTTTGGAGCGCCCTGGTCGGTACCGTCGACGTCGCCGCCTCCATCGTTACCGCCACCAGCCTGGGCATTGTCGTCGACGCCACCGTGCACTTTCTGAGCAAGTACCTGCGGGCCCGGCGACAGCGCGGCGACAGCACCACCGACGCCATCCGCTATGCCTTCTCAACGGTGGGGACGGCGCTATGGGTGACCTCGGCGATCCTCGTTTCCGGCTTCGCCGTGCTCTCGCTCTCGGCCTTCCGCATCAACCAGGAATTGGGGATGCTGACGGCCATGACCCTGGTCTGCGCCCTGTTCGCGGATTTCCTTCTGCTGCCGGCGCTGCTTTTAAAATTTGACAAGGACAAGATATCCAAAAAGGAGACTTCCGATGACGACACACCTGCACCCGAACTTGTCGCGGCCCAATAAGATGAACGCGGGCAAACCCACCGCGACGGCCATCTTCGCGGGCCTGTTATTGGCCCTGGCCGTTGGCATTGGCAACGCCCAAGCCGCGACACCGGCCGAGAAAGGCCTGGAGATCGCCAAGGAGATGGACCGCCGCGACCTGGGGTTCAAAGACAGCCGGGCCAATCTGACCATGACCCTGACCAACCGGCACGGCGAAAAGAGCACCCGCAAACTGCGCCTCTCAACCCTGGAAGTGCCCGACACGGCGACCGGCGACAAAAGCCTGACGGTTTTCAATTACCCCCGTGACATCAAGGGCACAGCGTTCCTGAGTTTCACCAAGATTCTCGATCCCGACGATCAATGGCTCTACCTGCCGGCGGTGAAACGGGTGAAGCGCATCTCGTCGGCGAACAAGTCGGGACCCTTCGTCGGTTCTGAATTCGCCTACGAAGACCTGGTTTCCTTCGAGGTCGGCAAGTACTCATACAAATGGCTGAAGGACGAGGCCTGTGGTGATCTGACATGCTTCGTCATCGAAAGAACGCCGAAGTATGAAAACTCCGGCTACACCAAGCAGATCGTCTGGGTTGATCAAGGTGAGTACCGGGTTCAAAAGGTCGACTTCTATGATCGCAAGGATTCGCTGCTCAAGACCCTGGTGCAGACCCAGTTCAAGCAATACGTGGACAAGTACTGGCGGCCGTCGCTGATGGTCGTCAAAAACCTTCAAACGGGTAAGGCTACCGAGCTCCGGTTTTCAGACTATGAGTTCCGGGTCGGGCTGAAGGAACAGGACTTCACCTCAAGCCGGCTGAAACGGATCCGATGATCCGTCCGGGCTTCCATCCCGGCGCCCGGTTCGCCGCCGCGGCACTTGCGGTGCTGCTTTGGTTGCAAGCGGCGCCGGGTGAGGCCGCGTCGTCGAATGGCAGCTTCGAGATCGGCGGGTCTGTGGCCGCTGAGCTTCGGGTATTCCCCGGCGATCGGTCCTTCGACGGGCAAGACCGCTCAACCCTGTCGCCGTCGGTCGTGATGGCGCCGGAATTCGTCCATGAATGGGACGGCGGCAATGAACGCCTGACCTTCATTCCCTTCGCGCGCGTCGACGCCCACGATGAAAACCGCAGCCATCTGGATATCCGCGAGGCCCACTGGCTGCACGCCGCCGACAGCTGGGACCTGACCGTCGGCCTCGGCAAGGTGTTCTGGGGGGTCACGGAATCGCGTCATCTGGTGGACATCGTCAACCAGACCGACGCGGTGGAAAGCGTTGACGGCGAAGACAAGCTGGGCCAGCCGATGGTTCAGTTGAACTGGCACACGGACTGGGGATCGCTGGGCCTGTTCGCGCTGCCCGGATTTCGCGAACGCACCTTCGCCGATGACGAAGCGCGGGTTCGCGGATCAAAACCCGTGCGCGGCGCCGACGCCACCTACGATTCATCTTCCGAAGCGAAGCATGTGGACCTGGCGGCGCGTTGGAGCCACGCCATAGGCGATGTGGATTTTGCCCTCAGCCACTTCCACGGCACCAGCCGCGAGCCGACCTTCTCCGAGGCTGTCCGCGACGGCAAGGACGTGTTCATCCCGCACTACGATCAGATCGACCAGTCAGGCCTGGAGGTGCAACTGACCAAGGGCGCCTGGCTATGGAAGCTGGAAACCATGACGCGGTCCGGCCACGGCGACCGGTTTGCCGCCGCCGTCGCCGGTTTCGAATACACGCTCTACCAGGTCGCTGAAACTTCCGCCGATTTGGGCCTGCTGACGGAAATTCATTATGACGGCCGCGACAGCGCAGCGCCCGCCACCGCCGCCAACAACGACGTCTTCGTCGGCGCGCGGCTGACGCTTAATAACACATCGGACACGGAAATGCTGGTCGGCGCGATCATCGATCGCATCACCCAGGAAACCTTTATTTCCGTGGAAGGCGCGCACCGCCTTTCCGATTATTGGAAGGCCGAAGCCGAGGTGCGGTGGTCGGCGAACGTGCCGGATAATGGTTTTTTTGCCGGCGCCAAAAACGATGACTTCGTGCTGCTTCGCGCGGAACGGTTCTTCTGACTTACGCGCTCAGATCAAGCGCCGCCCGAATTTCCTCGATGCGTTTTTCCTCCGGCGGCTCAACCTCGCCGTCGGCGGCGCTGATGGAAATGCAGATATCGAGAACGATCTCGGCGCTGGAGCGGTTTTTGGCCAAGGGCCGCAATTCATCCATAACCTTGGGGACGCCGCCGTCACCCTCATTGATCAGGATCTCGCAATAGGCATCGAATTTTGCGATGGCCTTGTCGAAGTCCATGAAATGACCCAGTTCCAGGTCTTCGAAGGTGCGCACCACTTCGTCGCGCTCGGAGGTTTCGATGACGCCGTCGGCGGCGGCGGCCATGGAGGCCTCAACGATGCGTTTCTTGCTGGGCGGCCGGTCGTGGCCGCCGAAGCCGCTCTTGAACAGGCCCCCCAGGCGCAGCGACAGGGTGCCGTGGATGTGGCGTTTCTGATCTTCGCGGGCACGCCGCACGACGACCACGCCGTGGGCCTTGCGGCGGCGCTCAAATTCCGCTTCGCGATCGCCGGCCAGGGCGGCAATGGCGCCCTGCATCTCCGGATGGCTGTCGAGATAAGGCGCCAGTAAGGACAGGGGCAGCTTCAACACGGCGCCATAGGCGGCGCTCTGAACCGTCGATTTTTTCTCCGCGCCGTTGAGGAAATTGGTCACGCCGAAGCATTCCCCGGGGCCCATCTCCATGGCGATGAACGTTTCACCGGGCTGGTATTCCAATTCCACGCCAACCCGGCCGGTGACCACCACGTAGAGGTCGCGCGACATTGAGCCGCGCCGGCTGATCGGTTGCGGCGGGGCGAAGTCAAGGCGCTCGGCTTGTCCCGCCAGTTCGCCAATTTCGTCAGGCGCGAGCGCCGACAGGACATCGCAATCGGCCAGGGCCTGGACCCTGTCGGCGGCGGATTCAAAATTACGCGCATACCAGGCGTCGTCGTCGAAGCGGCTGCCGGCACCGGCCAGGTAATGGTTCAGGCCCGGCTGGATGCCGTGTTTCTTCAGTGATGCCCAGATCGCGTACATGGCCTCGCGCTGGGCCGGAAACCAATCATCGTTGTGGTCGATGAACCACAGGACGCGGTATTCCATGCCGAATTGGTTGGTGCCGTTGACCCGAACCTCAGGTGGTGGGTCGCGGCTGACCAACTGGGATTGTTCGAACCCTTCCAAAATGGCCCGCACCACCAGATCAGGCGGCGCCGAGAACTCAATGGTGATGGTGGTATCGACCCGCGACGAATGGTCGGGCAGGGAATAGTTTCGGAAGGGCTTCGACGCGATATGGCTGTTTGGAAACACCACCAGCGTCTTCGAGGTGAATTCGAACACCGTGACGGAACGCCAGTCGACGTCGTGGACGGCGCCGTAAACACCGTCGATGTCAATATAGTCCCCCTTCTTGATGGACCGGGACGCGTTGACGGAAATGCCGGCGAACAATTCCCCCAAGGTGGATTGCGCCGAATAGCCGATGACGAAGGCAAAAGCGCCCGACGTGGCGGCAATGGCAGTGATCGGCTCACCATAGACGAAATGCATGACCGCCATGATCGCGGCGGCGTAGATCAACACCGTGACGAAACCGGTCAAAAGCTTCGGCACCGTGGTTTCCCCGCGCACGGCCATGCGGCCCAGCCACAGAAATTTCGTGATCGCCGCGTCGATCAAGTAGGCCAGCGACAACCACCACAGGGTCGCCGTCAGACCGGCGGCGTCGGCGCGATAGCCCGTCATCTCCACCCAGCGGGTGACGGGATCAACCGCCAGGTAGGCGACAGATGCAAACACCAGCATCTCGACACCGAGGCGCACCTGGTTGCGGCGCTTGCCGGTCAGCCACTGGGCGATGGTTGCGAAGACCACGGCGGCGCTGGCCAGCAACGCCAGCAAGCCCAGCACATCAACCAGATCCGTGGCGAAATTCATGCACCTGTTCCCGATATCTCATCGTGCCATGCAACGTGCCGATATTCTGCCGCTTCCCGGCGCCGGCCTCAACCGTCTGGCGAAACAACTTCGGCGGCTCAAAGCCGTTATCCTTAATGATTCGTAAATCCCTTCATGAGAGCCTGTGGGAATGGCACGCGTAAAAGACGACTATCGCAATCTCAAAGGGCCGCAGAAGGCAGCGATCTTCATGCTGGCCGTCGGCAACCAGCATTCTGCTCCCCTGTTCGAAAAGATGGACGACGAGGAAATTCGCAACCTGTCGCAGGCCATGTCGGGTCTGGGCACGGTCAACGCCAATGTCATTGAGCGCCTGTTCGTTGAGTTTGCCGACCAGTTAAGCTCCGCCGGCGGCCTGGTCGGTTCGGTGGGATCGACGGAACGCTTGTTGATGAGCGCGCTGCCGGAAGACCGGGTCTCGGCGATCATGGAAGAAATGCGCGGCCCCGCC
>CAZQPC010000263.1:0-7762 GCA_964595005.1 uncultured Magnetovibrio sp. | reverse complement strand
CAAAAGTCAGCTTCGCCACCAGACCGTGCCAATAGTCATCTACCGAAGCCAGCAAGCTTTGGGCCGGTCCGGCACCTCAGTGGGTCTTGATCCATTGCACAATGCGTTTGAACACCTTGCCGCGCTGGCCGCGAAATCCATGATGGGCGATCGGTCCGCAAACTTTGGACCCGCTTTTGCCGCCGGTGATCCGCATCAGTTCCACGGGCCCAGCATGACGTAATGCCGCAAAGATATTCTCGGCGCCGCGAAATGGCGTCACGTTGCATCTGTCGTCTTCGTGATGGACGACCAGCGCCGGCCCCTTGATCGCGCCCAGATCCATATCCAGCAAATTGCCGCCGCGCGTATTATCGACACCGATGGATGACGTCAGCACAAGGCCGTCGGGTGCGCCGGCGTCGCCGGCAAGACGGGCCCCGGCATGAGCGACGGAGGTCGAGCCCCGGCTGGTGCCGACGAGCCAGACCGGTAGGTTGAACCGGGTCCGCAGGGCCGCGATCACGGCTTTGATGTCGGCAGCGTGTTCAGCGCTTTGACGAAACGCGTCGGGCAGATTGCCATGCGCTTCCAACTTGTCTGTCGCCGCATCCATGGCCGCGGCGACCAAACCGAACTTGGCGAAATTCCCCCGCCCCTTGATCAGGGAGTTGCCGCCGCGTTCGATTGACCCATCGGACCGAACCAGCAGTGCGCCGTTGCCGCCGGCGAACAGGACCGCCACGGCTTTCGGCTGTTCGGGAATTTTCAGAGCCAGACGGACGCTCACCTGTGACCGCGTGGCGACGTCCATCACCTCGTCCGCCGAGGCCGGTAAGACAACGCTGAAGACGCCGGCGATGACCAAAAACAACGCTCTTGTGCTCATGGTCGGTCTCCTGTTGTTTACAGCAGCGGCGTCTGCCGCAATTATGGCCGTGGATGAACGGGGAATGAAGCGTAAATGAAAATTGCCACCTGGAACGTCAATTCCATCAAGGCCCGCCTGCCCCGTGTTCTTGAATGGCTGGGTGAGTTTTCTCCCGACGTGGTGTTGTTGCAGGAACTGAAATGCGTCGAAGAAGCCTTTCCGGCCATGGAAATCGGCGATGCGGGCTACAATATCGCCGTTTCGGGGCAGAAAACCTACAACGGCGTCGCCATCCTTTCAAAACATCCCATCGACGTTGAGATGTCGGCCCTGCCCGGTGACGACAGCGACGAACAGGCCCGCTATATCGAGGCCTTGGTGGGCGATGTGCGGGTTTCCTCCATATACCTGCCGAACGGCAATCCGACCCGCGATGAGAACGGCGGCGATCATCAAAAGTTTCTCTACAAGCTGGCCTGGATGGAGCGGCTGCAGGCCCACGTCGCGTCGCTTCTCACGACGGAAGACGCGGTGGTGCTGGGCGGTGACTACAACGTCATCCCGACGGACGACGACGTCTATGATCCCGTCGCCTTCGCCGACGACGCGCTGTGCCGCCCGGAAAGCCGCAAG
The DNA here is from genome assembly GCA_964595005.1 of uncultured Magnetovibrio sp. GTDB lineage: Bacteria > Pseudomonadota > Alphaproteobacteria > Rhodospirillales > Casp-alpha2 > UBA3470. The sequence goes on along the minus strand of CAZQPC010000263.1, from coordinate 6,279 downwards.
CGCTTTCGAAGCATGGTTCATTTGGGTCTGACCGACGCCTACCGCACATTCAACACGGAACCTCACCGCTACAGCTATTGGGACTACAAGGCCGGTGCCTGGCAAAAGGACAACGGCGTGCTCATCGACCATCTATTGTTGTCGCCGCAGGCCGCCGACCGGCTGGTGGCGTCGGGCATCGACAAGACGCCGCGTGGCCTGGAAAAACCGTCTGACCACACGCCCGTGTGGTGCGAATTGGCGAATTGAAGACCGGCCATGGTTAACCTGGCGGGCGGATGTCTGTGCGGCGCCATCCGGTTCCGGATCAACGGCGAACCCATGGCTGTCTCGCATTGCCACTGCACCTATTGCCGGCGCGCCACCGGGGCGCCCTTCATCACCTGGATCACCTTGCCGGCGGCGGCCTACACGCTGAGCGCGGGAACACCGGCCTTCTATCATTCGACCGACACCGTGCGGCGCGGATTTTGCGGGGCCTGCGGCACCACCTTGAGCTACGGCAGTAATGATCATGCAGATGAGGTCGATGTCAGCGCCGCGGCCCTAGATGACCCCGAAGCCGTGATGCCCGACGACCATCTTTGGGTCGGCTCACAATTGTCGTGGGTGCGCATGGATGACGGCCTGCCGCGCCTCGACGGCGCCCACTGGCAACACGGATATCCGAAAAGGAACTGAACCATGGCACGCATTGCATTTCTGGGACTGGGCGTCATGGGCATCGGCATGGCCGGACGGCTTATGGAGGCCGGCCATGACCTGAGTGTCTATAACCGGACCGCTGAAAAGGCCCGGCCATTGATCGAACGCGGTGCCACCCTGGCGGCGATGCCGCGTCAGGCCGCCGATGAGGCCGAGGCGGTATTTGCCATGGTTGGTGATGACGAGGCGTCGGAAAACATCTGGCTCGGTGCCGACGGTGCCTTGGCCGGATCGTTGGCCGATGGCGCCGTCATCGTTGAGTGTTCCACCCTGTCCCACGACTGGGTGATGGAACTGTCCGAGGCCGTCACCGCCGCCGGCCACGCCTACATCGATTGCCCGGTGACCGGCTATCCGCACATGGCGGCGGCCGGTGAACTGACGTTGTTCGTCGGCGCTAGTGATGAGGTCTTGGCGACCGCCCGATCTCTCCTTGAGCCGCTCTGCAAGGAGATCATCCACTTCGGCCCCATCGGCAACGGCACCGCCTACAAGCTGACCGTCAACCTCATGGGGTCGGTGCAAATCGCCGGCGCCGCCGAGGGCCTGTTGATCGCCGAAAAGGCCGGGCTGGACTGGCAGACCGTCGGCTACGCCCTGTCGAAGGGTGCCGCCGCCAGTCCGCAGGTCGTCAACAACTCAAAGCGCATGATCGCCGGCGGCCATGACCAGGACGTGACGTTTTCCGGCCGCTGGCGGCTTAAGGATACGCTCTACGGGCTGCGGCTGGCGGAAAAATTCGGCCAGGACGCCCGGTTTGGGGCCGTCGCCGGCGAAATATACAGGATGCTGGTCGATCAGGGCTTTGGCGACGTCAACGAGACCAAGGTGGTCGACGTCCTGCGTTCGTAGGCCGTCCGTCGCGACCCTCGCCAAGTCTTAGAGGCTGCTTTCCTTAATATTCAGCGTTTCCAGCAGTTTCGTCCAGGTCCGGCTGGGATGGGCGTAATTGATCGCCACATTGCCTTCGCCGTCGTCGCGCACCACCATGCCGGCGACCTCCAGGGGCGTCATGGAGCCCATGACCGGCAGGCGGACCACCATCTCCAAGGCGGTCCCGACCTTCGCCGCCTTGTGGCAATCGCGCAGTAAAACACCGGACGATGAGATATTGGCGAGCTTGTAAACCTCTCCATCCATCACAAGTTCAACGGCATCGATGTCGAACCGATTACTGGTGCGGGCCTTGTCCGCCATACCGCTCCCCTCTCCCATTGATCGTCGGCAGAGATAAGCCGACGGCGCGAATCACAGCCACCCCTACTCCGCCGCCTGTTGACGCGACGGCAGGACTTGCGAGACGTCGCGAACCGCACCGCGCGACGCCGAGGTGGCCAAGGCGCCGTAGGCGCGCAGCGCCTGGGTAACGACCCGGTCGCGGCCGAGCGGTTGCCAACCGTCATAGCCCTTGGCCTCCATGGCCTGACGGCGCCGCGTCATCTCCGCGGCGTCGATGGCCAGGTCCAGGGACCGCTGCGCGATGTTGATCTCAATGGTGTCGCCTTCTTCGATCAGGCCGATGGCGCCGCCTTCGGCGGCTTCCGGGGAAATGTGACCGATCGCCAGTCCCGATGATCCGCCCGAGAACCGGCCGTCGGTGATCAGCGCGCAATATTCGCCCAGCCCCATGGATTTGATGTAGCTGGTAGGATAGAGCATTTCCTGCATGCCGGGGCCGCCCTTCGGACCTTCGTAGCGGACAACCACCACATCGCCTTTTTTGACGTCGCCGCCGAGAATCTTGGCGATCGCCTCTTCCTGGCTTTCGCAGATCACCGCCGGGCCGGAAAACGTCAGACAGCTTTCGGGCACACCCGCCGTTTTCACCACGCAGCCATCGGCCGCTAGATTGCCATAGAGCACGGCCAGACCACCGTCCTTGCTGTAGGGCGTCTCGACGCTGCGGATACATCCGTCCTCGCGGTCCAGGTCGAGGCTGTTGTAGCGCTTCGACTGGGAAAACGCCTCGGTGGTGATGACGTTGCCGGGCGCCGCCAAATAAAACTGACGGGTCGCTTCGCTTTCGTTGCGGCGAATATCCCATTTGTCGATGGCGTCGCCGATGGTGGCCTCGTGGATCGTCGGGTTGTCGCGGTGCAAAAGCCCCGCGTTTTCCAACTCACCCATGATCCCCATGATGCCACCGGCCCGGTGGAAATCCTCCATGTGGTAGAGGCTGGTCGACGGCGACAGCTTCGACAAATGCGGCACCCGGCGGCTCAATTCGTCGATGTCGCTGATGCCGAACCCAACCTCGCCTTCCTCGGCCATGGCCATCAGGTGCAGGATGGTGTTGGTCGACCCGCCCATGGCAATGTCGACGGTCATGGCATTCTCAAAACCGTTGCGGCTGCCGATGGACCGCGGCAGCACGCTTTCGTCCTCTTCTTCATAGTAGCGCCGGCAAAGTTCGACAATCGTGCGCCCCGCCTTGTGAAACAGCTCACCCCGGTCAGCGTGGGTCGCCAACAGCGATCCGTTGCCCGGCAGCGCCAAGCCCATGGCCTCGGCCAGGCAATTCATGGAGTTCGCCGTGAACATGCCCGAACACGATCCGCAGGTCGGACACGCCGAGCGCTCATAGGCCAAGGCCTGTTCGTCCGAGGTTTCCGGATTGGCGGCCTGGATCATGGCATCGATCAGGTCGGCTTTGACCTCTTCGCCGTCGACCACCATCTTGCCGGCTTCCATGGGCCCGCCGGAGACGAATACGGCCGGGATATTGAGGCGCATGGCGGCCATCAGCATGCCCGGCGTGATCTTGTCACAGTTCGAGATACAGACCATGGCGTCGGCGCAATGGGCATTGACCATGTATTCCACCGCATCAGCGATCAGTTCGCGCGACGGCAGGGAATACAGCATGCCGCCGTGCCCCATGGCGATGCCGTCATCGACGGCAATGGTGTTGAATTCCTTGGCGACGCCGCCGGCGGCCTCGATCTCACGGGCCACCACCTGGCCCAGATCCTTCAAATGGACATGGCCGGGCACGAACTGGGTGAACGAATTGGAGACCGCGATGATGGGTTTGCCGAAATCCTCATCCGTCATGCCGGTGGCGCGCCACAGGCCGCGGGCGCCGGCCATGTTGCGACCGTGTGTCGAAGTGCGTGAACGATATGCGGGCATGATCCGTCCTCCCAGGCAGAAATGTTGGCGGAGAATAACCGAGGCAACCCGCCGGTGCCAGTACCAGAGCGATTATTTCACATGTGGTGATGACCTGCCGGCATTTGAAGGTCGGCCATCACATTGCAGCACCGGGCTTTCCATATCGGCGGGTTTGACTAGAATTTCCCGGATCACAATGTTTGAACTTCAGAGATCGGTGGCTCCCCATGACATCTGGTGTCGACAAATTGCTGCAAGGACATCGGCAGTTCCGGGATGGCCCCTTCCTGGAAAGCCGGCCCCTGATCGAGGAGTTGGTTTCGAAAGGGCAGCATCCGGATGTGGCCGTTGTGGCGTGCTCAGATTCACGTGTTGACCCGGCCATCCTGTTTCAAGCCGACCCGGGCGATCTGTTCGTCGTCCGCAATGTCGCCAATCTGGTGCCGCCCATGGAAGAGGAAGGCACCTATCACGGCACCAGCGCCGCCCTGGAATTTGCCGTCCTCGGCCTGCAGGTGAAACATCTGGTCGTTCTCGGCCATGCCCACTGCGGCGGCATCAAGGCGATGATGGCCGCCGATACGGACGATGACACCTACACCTTCCTGCCGTCGTGGGTGTCCATGTTGGCCGCCGCGCACCGCCGGGTCCTGGCGACCATGCCGAATGTCAATGAAGCCGAGCAGACCCGCGTTTGCGAACAAAACGCCGTGCTGGTCTCCATGGAAAACCTGATGACATTTCCGTGGGTCCGCGATCGCATTCAGGCCGGGCAGCTGAGGTTGCACGGCTGGTACGTCGACATCGCGACGGCGGAATTGTCCACTTATGACGGGGAGGCCGGGAAGTTCATCGCCGTACCGTAGGGCGCGGACCGGACTTGCCGGTGCCGCCGGGGGGCGATCGCCAGGATTGAGAATTGCCCAGAATCCGTCTATCAATGATTCAACACTTCGACAACAAGGGGATAGGCGGCCATGGCCAGACGGTTCAAGGTACCCAACCGGCGACGCGAGGATCGAAAGGTTGTCCTGTTCCGATCCTCCATCAGCGTCAGCGGTGTCGCCGTTGAATGCGACGTTCTGGATATTGGGTCGGGCGGTGTTCGGGTGCAGGCCTCCCTTCAGGCGGCCGCCCAAACGGCCGTCACCCTGGTGATTGAACAACTGGGTGATTATCAGGCACGGATCGCCTGGAACCGCGGCGGCGAGATCGGCCTGAAGTTCGACGAACCTCCGGAACGCATCGCGCAAGCCCTGGAGATGATCGCGCTTTATGGGCAGGCCCAGTCCTGAGACAGCCCTGACCCGGTCCGCCAATCAAGGAATTTTGTATGACTAATAACGTGCCAACGCTCGACATCGATTTCGTGCGGGCCCAGTTTCCCGCCGCCTGTTGGCAATGGGCGTTTTTCGAGAACGCCGGCGGCAGCTACGTACCCAACACCGTCATCGAACGGTTGACCGATTACATGCGCGAGACGCAGGTTCAGCCGGGGCCGAATTTCCCTGTCGCCGCCAAGGCCCAGGCCCGCATGGACGACGGCCACGCCCGCATGGCGGCGATGATCGGCGCCGCCGTCGACGAGGTCGTGATCACCGCGTCGACGTCGCTCAATGCTTACGTGCTGGCCCAGGCGCTGCGGCCCGGGTGGCAAGCCGGCGATGAGATCATCGTCGCCATCCAGAACCACGAAGCCAATTCCGGACCCTGGCGCCGGCTGGCGGAGTTTGGCCTGAAAATTCTCGACTGGCCGGTGCATCCGGAAACCGGATCGCTTGATATCGGCCTCCTGGACAGCCTGCTCAGCGAACGCACGCGGCTGGTCGCCTTCCCCCATGTCTCCAACATTCTGGGTGAGATTAACGACGTCGCGGCAATCACCCGCAAGGTTCATGACGCCGGCGCCCTGGTCTGCGTCGATGCGGTGGCCTATGCGCCGCACCGGGCCATCGACGTGAAGGCCTGGGACGTGGATTTCTATCTGTTCAGTTTCTACAAGATTTTCGGCCCTCATATGGGTTGCCTCTATGGCAAGAAGGATTTGCTGGTCGAGGCCGCAAATCAGGGCCACTATTTCTTTGCCGACGACGACACGACCCACAAAATGAACCCCGCCGGCCCGCAGCACGAGATGATCGCCAGCCTGAGCGGCATCGCCGACTATCTGGACGCCCTGGCCGAGCACCATCTGAGCGAACCGCCGAACGATCCCCATGCCCGCACCCGGGCCGTGTTCGACATCATCGCCAACCACGAAGCCCGCCTGGCGAGCCGGTTTGCGGACTTCCTGGGCTCGAAAAAAGGCGTCCGGCTGTTCGGTCCGGCGACGGGTGACAAAGCCAAGCGGGTAGCGACCTTCTCATTCACCACGAACAAGCGTGCCGCGGCGGCCATCCCGCCCTTGACCGCCGCCGCTTGGGTCGGCCTCTCAAACGGCCATTTCTATGCCAAGCGGCT
>CAZQPC010000262.1:0-7785 GCA_964595005.1 uncultured Magnetovibrio sp. | reverse complement strand
TCCATGCCGGCGACGATGCCGATGCCCTGGCGGCACGGATATTGGAACAAGAGCATGTGATCTATCCGGCGGCGGTGCGATGGATTGCCGAGGGGCGGGTGACGATCACCGACGAAAGAACGATTGTCGACGGCATCACCCCACCTCAGCACATCTTGGCCAACCCACAGCCCTAACCACAACGGCCGCCCGGAGGCGGCCGTTCGGCATTTCAGCGATCTCGGTCAGGTCAGCCGACCAATTCCAACTGGGAAAAGTAGTACGAAATCTCTTCCGCCGCCGTCTCCGGGGCATCCGAGCCGTGCACGGAATTGGCTTCGACGTTCTCGGCGAAATCCTTGCGGATGGTGCCGTCTTCGGCATTGGCCGGATTGGTGGCCCCCATGAGGTCGCGGTTCTTCTGGATGGCGTCGTCGCCCTCCAGGACTTGCACGACAACCGGGCCCGACGTCATGAAATCAACCAGATCATTGAAGAACGCCCGTTCGCGGTGGACGTGGTAGAAGCCCTCGGCCTGATCCTTGGTCAACTGCAGCCGTTTCTGGGCGATGATCCGGAGCCCCGCGTCCTCGAACCGGGCATTGATTTTGCCGGTGAGATTGCGCCGGGTGGCATCCGGTTTGATGATGGAAAGCGTTCGTTCGAGTGCCATCGGTGAAAAACCTCTGTGATTGTCCCCGCGCTCAATCCGCGTCCCAGCGGTGCCGTGCAGGAATTGGGGCCGGCCCTGCAAGCGCGGGCGGTTTATAGACAGTTGGCCGGGGACTGGCAAGGAGAACCGGTGCTTGATTTTCACAGGTTTTAATGGGTTTGGGTCGGGCAGCGGCGCTCAGATAAAGGCCGGTCTTCGAATTGCCTAAGTCCGCGAAAGGGTTACGATGCACTTTTCAGCGATGGCAAGGCACGATTTGATGAAAACCCGCTCCATGACCGTGCTCGTCATCGCCGTCGTGCTGTCCTTGGCGTTGTGGTTTTCGGCGACCGCCGTGGTGCCGTCCTTGGTTGCCGCCTATGGGCTCAGCGGGACCCATGTGGCTTTATTTTCCAGCGCCGTCCAGATCGGATTCGTTGGCGGCACCATCGTCAGCGCGGTTCTGGGGCTTGCCGACCGCATCGACCCGCGCCGCTTTTTCATGATCTCGGCATTGGTCGCCGCCGCCGCCAACGCCCTGCTTTTGGTCATTGATCCGCGCTCCGAATGGGTATTGCTGTGCCGGTTTGTCACCGGCGCCTGCATGGCCGGCGTTTATCCAGTTGGTATGAAGATGGCCGCCACGTGGGCCGGCAAGGACCTCGGCCTGTTGATCGGCATCATGGTTGGCGCGCTGACGCTGGGGTCCGCGGCACCGCACCTGTTCAACGCCTTCGGCGGGGTCGATTGGCGGTTCGCCGTCGGCGCCGGCTCGGCCGCCGCCATGCTGGGCGCCCTGTTGGCCAACGGCATCAGCCTTGGCCCAAACCGCAAGCTCTCACCTCCCTTTGACCCCCGCGCGGCCCTGACGGCGTTCCGCGAGCCGGCGCTGAGGCTCGCCAATTTCGGCTATTTGGGGCACATGTGGGAACTGTACGCCATGTGGGCCTGGATTGGCGTCTTCCTGGACGCCAGTTTCCGTCTCACCTTGGCCCCCGACGGTGCGGCTTTCTGGGCGCGCGCCGCGACCTTCCTGGTGATGGGGGTCGCCGGTGCCATCGGCTGTGTCGGCGGCGGGCTGGTCGCCGACAAGTGGGGCCGCACGACCCTGACGGCCGGGGCCATGGCGATCAGCGGCAGTTGCGCCCTGGTCGTCGGTTTTCTGTTCGGCGGCGATCCCTGGCTGCTGACGGGCCTGTGTTTTATCTGGGGGATCACCATCGTCGCCGATTCCGCGCAATTCTCATCCAGCGTCGCCGAACTGGCGCCGCCGGAGCGCATCGGCACCATGCTGACTGTACAAACCTGCGCGGGCTTCCTGCTGACCCTGGCGACCGTGCAATTCCTGCCGCACGCCGTCGACGCCGTCGGATGGCGCTATGCCTTCATGGTGCTGGCCATCGGGCCGTTCATCGGGGTTCTCTGCATGTGGCGCCTGCGGCACCGGCCGGAGGCGGTGAAACTGGCCGGCGGTCGGCGTTGAAGATGTCGTCAGGTGGCTGTAAGGCATTGAATCTACTGTGATCCGCGTCACTGCATATAATTTGCCGTATGCTTAAATCGATCTTAACGGTAATTGGGGTCTGTTGAATCATCCGATAAATGTGATTCACTGGAGACCGGGATCGGACACACGGGGGAAAACATGGCTGGCGGTATATGGCGTCAGGTCGTCGAAGCCATCGACGATGAAGCCGTTGATGGGCTGGTTGAGCTTGCCCAAACGCCCCCGGGCCCCTTGGCCCAGGCCGGTGTCGGCGACGCCATCGGCAAGGTCGAAACCACCAAGGGCGACGCCTTCGTGACCCGCACGGACGGCACCAAAGTGAAGGCCGAGGCCGGCCTGGACATCTTCCAGGGCGATGTCATCGAAACGCAAGGCAGCGGCACCATCGGCATCACGTTTGCCGACAACTCCACCTTTTCACTGGCCGAGGCCGGTCAGATGACCATCGATGAAATGGTCTACGACGCCGGCACCCAGGAAGGCAGCGGCGCCTTCAGCGTCGCCACCGGCGTTTTCACCTTCGTTTCCGGCCAGATCGCCAAGACCGCCGTCGATGCCATGGTGATCAATACGCCGACATCGACCATCGGCATCCGCGGCACCTCGCTGGCCGCCAAGGTCGGCAGCGCCAAGGGCGATGTCTTCACCCTGTTGGAAGACCAGGACGCCGAGGCGGCGCCGGCGGCAAAATCCAGCGATTCCCTGAAGGGCCAGGCCGGCGATGACGGCCTGCTGGCCCAGGCCGGCGGACCGGCCCCCAGTGGCGAAATCACCATCACCAACGACGTCGGCACTCAGACCCTGAACCAGCCGAACGCAACGTCTTCCGTATCCAGCCGGTTCTCGTCACCGACAATACCGGTGGTGTTGCCGCTTTCCGTCGTCAACAAGGTCTTCGGCGCCGCCATCTCGGTGGCCCGGCAGACCTTGTCGTCTTCCAACAACTCCAGCAATGAGTCCGGCGCCGACCAGCAAAGCGGCGACGCCCAGACCAGCGAAGGCGGCACCGTACAAGGCGCCGAAGCCGACCCGCAAACGGAAGGTACCGCCGAAGGCACGCCCGGCGAAGGCGCCGGAGACACACCGCCCGATGCCGCCGCAGATGGTCCCGCCGACCCCGACGCCGCCGCGGCGGAGGCTTTTGAGCAGGCCCTTGCGGAGGGCGGCGATCCCGCATCGGCCCTTGCGGCGGCGGCAGATGCGTCGGCGGGATCGAATTTTCAGGCCGCCTTGGCCGACAATCCCAACGCGTTCGGCTCACCGGCCGCCATTGAAAGTGTCGTCAGCGCCATCGTCAATGACGCGCTTGGCGGCCTCGGGTCCGAGGCCGGCGATCCCTTGGACGCGGGCCGCGGCAACGACACCCAGGTTGATGAACAACAGCAAGACCAGCACGAAGCCGAACAACAAGCCCAGCAACTGGCCGCCGACGCCAACGAACAGGCCCAGGATGCCGCCGCCGACATTGTCGAGGGTTTCATCGAAGCGGGCCTGATCGATCCGAATGCCGGCGCCGAATTGCTGGCGGGATTCGAAGCCGGGGCCGGCGAAGGTGATCTTTTCGGTGACGGCACCGATGGCGGTGAAAGCGAATTTGACCCGGGCGGCGAGTTTTTCGACGGCGGATTACCCGAGCCCCCGCCGCCGGAACCCGAGCCCGACGACGTCCCGCCCCCGCCCCCGCCGCCGGAAGACGAAGGCATTCAGACGGTCTCAATTTCCGTCGACGGTTCATCGGGCAGCACGTCGTTCAATTTGGTTGCCGGCCGAAACGATATCGTCACGGCATCGACGGGCAATGATGTGGTCTATGCGCTCGGCAACGCCCAATCGGGAGACACCTTCGATGGCGGTAGCGGCAACGATACGCTGACATTTTCCGATGCCGGCGACCAGGTGCTGGCGCTGATAAGCACCGAATACATCCATTTGGCGTCCACCGGTACCAATACCTATAGTCTGACCGGTGCCAGCGGCAACGACAGCTGGACCTTCTCGAATTCAAATTCCGGCAATTTGTTCGACCTGGACAGCGGCGCCGGCACGGATTCCGTGACCTTCCATTCCGGATCCCATCAGATCACCAGCATGCACAACGTCGAAAGCGTCGATATCTCCGGCGGCTCGGCCAATCTGATTTTCTCCACCGCCATCGTCGGCAGCCCATCGTTCACCAGCGTCTCGTCATCCACCGTCACCCTTGGGGGCACCAGCAACTCGATCTCCGTTGCCGCCAGTTCCGTCATCGGTACGCTGACCGGCTCCAGCGGCACCGATTCCGTCACCCTCAATACGGCCGCCGATATCTTCAATATTTCCGGCATCGAAAATATTACCGCGTCGGCCTCCACCAGCGACATCAGCTTTGCCAGCGGCGGCCAGACCGTGACCTTTTCGGGGACCGCCGGGACGGTCACCGGCGGCACAGGCGATGACAGCCTGACCGTCAATTCGACCATCACATCGCTCACCGACGGCGGCGGCAACGACACCCTGATTTTCGGTTCAAGCGGCGGCACGGCCAGCAGTATTGACGGCTGGGAAACCGTCGTCGGCGGCTCGGGAACCGATATCATCAATTTCCATACGGGCAACAACACCGTGACCATCAGCGGCAGCATCGAGACCCTGACGGACGGCGGCGGCACGGATGTGGTCACCCTGGCGTCCAGCGGCGCCACATTGGGTGACGTCTCCGGCATTGAAACCATTGTCGGCGGCTCCGGTGCCGATACGGTCACGGTGACCGACGGCAGCGCCGCCTCGATCTCCGGCGGCGCCGGTTCCGACGCCCTGACCGGCGGCACCGCCGGCGAGCAGATTCAGGGCGGCGGGGGCGCCGATACCCTGACCGGCGGGTCGGGCAACGATAAGTTCTATTACACGGCCGTGTCGGAATCGGCCGCCGGCGGCGGCGACGTGATCACCGATTTCGATGCCGGCACCTCATCGACGGCAACCGACAAGCTGATCCTGGACGGCCTCAAGAGCGGTACTTTTACGTTCGTCGGCGCGCATTCCAACTCATTCTCGGGCGGCGGAAATTCATCGGCGCGCTTCAATGACACCACCAAGGTCCTGGAGGTCGACACCACCGGCGACGGCTCGGCGGACATGGAGATCACCCTGACCGGGGTCAGCCTGTCGAACATCGACAGCACGGATTTCCTGATATCCGGTTCCGGTGAGGTCATTGCCAACGTCAGCGGCACGGACAGCTATACCCTGACCGCCAACAATGACCTGATCTTCGGCTCGGCCAGCGCCGACACCGTGACCCTCAGCGGGGTCGCCGCCAGCGGTGACAGCTTTGATGGCGGTGACGGGGCCGACGTCCTCAATCTGGACAATTCCGGCAACGTCATTGCCGTCACCAGCGCCGCCAGCGTCGCCGGCGGATCGGGCACCGACGTGGTTACCTTGGCCGACGGCGGCAACAGCACCGTGTTTACCGATGTCGAAACCGTCAATGGCGGGACCGGCAGCGACACCATTCAGCTCAGCGCCGCCTCCGGTACGATCACCGTCGATGGCGGTGCCGGCACGGACAGTGTCAATCCGTCGAACGGCGGCACCTGGTCCATGCACCTGACCAACGTCGAATCCGTGCCCAGCGGCGGTGCCGGCGCGGATACCCTGACCTTGCTCAACAGCCAGTCGGGGCTGTCCGTGCGCCTGGGCGGCGGCGGCTCCACCGATACCCTCAACCTGGCCAACGGCGGCAATACCATCACCATGTGGGAAGACGTGGAGATCATCAACGGCGGCACCGGCGCCGACTTCCTGACCGCAGAAACGACGCTGCTCAACGACATCACACAGTTCGGCGGCAGCCGCACGCGCAGCTATCAGTTGGGCGGCGGCGAGGACACGGTGACCATGTCGGCCGGCGCCGACGGCATCGCCGTCAGTGGCGTTGAGACCATCTTCGGCGGCTCAGGCGCCGACCGGGTTGCACTCCTCAGCGGCGGCCAGACGATTACTCACCTCGACAGCGTTGAAACGGTCAAGGGCGGCACCGGAACAGATTCCATCACGCTGGCCAACGGCGGACAAACGCTGAGCGACGTCTCCGCCGTGGAAACCATCATCGGCGGGACCGGCGCGGACAGCATCACGGCCAGTGATGCGACAGGAGCGACAATCAGCGGCAATGCAGGTGCGGATGTCATTGTTGCCGGCGGTGGTGCCGATACGATCACAGGCGGTACAGGCGCGGACGCATTAACCGGCGCCGGTGGCGCCGACCGGTTTGTATTCTCAGGTGCCGCGGCGGGTTCATTGGGCGTTGACAGCATTACCGACTTTTCCGGCGTGACGGCATTTGCCGGCGGCGGCGGCGACAGCGATGTTATCGGACTCAGTTCCAGCGATCTGGGGATTGGTTCCATCGTCTATGACATCGTCAACTGGGGCGGCACGTCAGCCGCGGCGACGCTCGTCACCAATGCGAACGCCACCGTCATTGTGCTCTATGGCCAGGCGGGCACGGCGGCGGATGCGGCCGCTGCCGTGGCCGCCGGAAACTCGACCACCTCCAACGCTGTCATCTTGTTCCATGACTCGTCGAACTCCAACGTCTTGACCATGATGCACACGGACAATGCCGATACGGACGGCACGGAAAACACATTGGCGACATTCACCAATAATACGACACCTGCCGATTCAGCAAATTTCGCCGCCGCCGACTTTGCAGTTGTCTAGCATCGGGCAAGAGCCGCAATGCAACTGGCGGGCCGGCCAAACCTGGCTCTACCGTTCTTGGCCTGCTCTAACCAAAAATCTCGACATTCCCCTTCCCGCCCGACCATGCTAAACCCCGCGCCATGTTGCACATTAATGACCTCGTCTACCGGATCGGCGGCCGCACACTTTTTGACGGCGCCACCGTAAACGTGCCCATGGGCCACCGCGTCGGCTTGGTGGGCCGCAATGGCACCGGCAAAACGACGCTGTTCAAGCTCATATTGCGGGAGTTCGCATCGGATAGCGGCACCTTGAACGTGCGCCCCGGCGCCAAGGTCGGCACGGTCGCCCAAGAAGCGCCGTCGGGACCGGAACCCCTTATCGATGTGGTCTTGGCCGCCGATCTGGAACGCACGGATTTACTGGCCCGCGCCGAAACCGCCACGGACCCCCATGAGATCGCCGAGGTTCACATCCGCCTTGCCGATATCAGTGCCGAAACGGCACCGGCCCGAGCGGCGCGCATCCTGGCCGGCCTGGGTTTCGATGAGACGGCCCAGCAACGCCCATGCGCGGAATTTTCCGGCGGATGGCGCATGCGGGTCGCCCTGGCCGCCGCGCTTTTCGCCAACCCTGATTTCCTGTTGCTGGACGAGCCGACCAACCATCTGGACTTGGAAGCCGCGCTTTGGCTGGAGACCTACCTGGCCAGTTGGCCCGGCACCTTGATGGTGATCAGCCACGACCGTACGCTTCTGAACAAGGTGGTCACGGAGATCGTCCATTTGTCGGAACTGAAGCTGACCCGCTATGCCGGCGGTTATGACCGGTTCGAAAAGACCCGCCGCGAGCGCCAGGAATTGGACGCCAAGATGCGGACCAAGCAGATGGCCCAGCGCCGGCATATCGAATCTTTCGTCGACCGCTTCCGCTACAAGGCGTCGAAAGCCCGCCAGGC
>CAZQPC010000261.1:0-7801 GCA_964595005.1 uncultured Magnetovibrio sp. | reverse complement strand
AAACTTGGCCCGCCGGAAGTTTCGGCGTGGACCGGGGACCTGAGGGAAAGAATGACGTGCCGATGAATGATCGCGGGGTATCAGAAATCTCAGCGCGCGATGGCGCCGGGGCGGATGAAGATCCGGCACCGATGAGCACGCTGGCGCTGCTGGACGGCTATCCCGGCTCGGCCTTGCGGGTGAGCGCGGCCGGCGACATCCTGGCCGGCAATTCCCGCGCCACGGGGATCGCCGCGCTGCTGCGCAATGGCGACCTGCCCGACGTCCTCGATCTGATCTCGGCGGCCCGCCAATCGGCGGCGATCGCGGCCGGCACCGTTTCCGTGCCCACCGACCGCGGTGACATTCTGCTGGAGATCACGATCGTGCCGGAACAGGGCGCCGAGCATTTCCTGATGCTGGCCCGGGACCTGACCATGGAGCGCAACCTGCGCAGCGCCCTGGTCGAATCGCGCCAGCGCTACAAGGACCTGGTCGAGGTGTCCTCGGATTTCTACTGGGAAACGGATCCGGAAGGGACGTTCGTCTTCGTCTCGCCGCGCGGCGGCCTGGGCTATGCCACCGATGAGTTGATCGAACGCTCGGGCGCCGACTTCGTCGTCGATCCGGAATCCTTCTCGCCGCTGCCGTTTGTCAGCCAGCGGCCCCTGGAAGACGTCGAAATGTGGCTGCGCGCGAAGGACGCAGAGACCGTCTGCATGCTGGTGTCGTGCGTGCCGCTATACCGCGAAGAGGGTGAGCAGCGCGAATGGAGCGGCACCCGCGGGGTCTGCCGCGACGTCACCGAGGAACGCTCCAGCGAAGCCGCATTGTCCAGGGCCCGGCACCGCGAACAGTTGCTGGGCTATATCGTCTCATCGGTGCGCGATGAGCTGGACCCGCAACAGATGCTGACCGCCGCCGCCACCACCACGGCCCGGGCCTTGGGCGTGGCGGGCTGCCGGATCTACCGCCAGACGGAGCCCGACAAGGTTCTGGTCGCCGCCGAATACGGCAACACGGAAGACCTGGACGAACTGGACCAGACGATCCCCGGACTGAGCTCGGGCATCGAAGTGGTGCCCATGGAAATCGGGCCCTGGCAGGTGCTGGCCGTGGCCACCCAGTACCGCCAGACGGTGAACGGCGCGATCACCATCTGGAAAAGCCGGAAGGCGGAAAAGTGGGACGACGACCATCTGATCCTGATCGCCGATATCGCCAACCAATTGGGCATCGCCAACGAACAGGTGACCAACCACGAACGCATCGTGGCGCTGTCGCGGACCGACAGCATGACCGGCATGCTGAACCGGCGGGCCTTTTTCGAGGAAGAACTGCCCCGGCGCGTCTCGCGGCTGGAACGCAACCGCCAATCGGCGGCGCTGTTCTACGTCGACATGGACAACTTCAAGCGGGTCAACGACGTGCACGGCCACCAAAAGGGCGACGACGCCATCATGATGCTGCGTGACATGCTGCTCGACTTCTCGCGCCCCGGCGACGTCATCGCGCGCTTGGGCGGCGATGAGTTCGCCATGTGGCTGGACGGCATTTCGGCGGAAGTCGCCGAGGTCCGGGCCGGCGCCCTGATCGAAAAGAGCCTGCCCATGCGGGCCCTGTCGGGCGACGACGACAACCCCTTGGGAATCTCGGTGGGCATTGCCGTGTTCGAGCCCGATTCAAAGGAAAGCCTGGACGATTTACTTGCCCGTGCGGACGGTGCCATGTATGCCATTAAGAACGCCGGAAAAGGTGGCTTCCACATGGCACTGCCGGCTGGAGAAGCGGGCGACAACAGCGCCTAGTGGACAGGGATCAACGAACGAAAATCTGGGGCCGGTATTCGTGAACGTCGACGTCAACAGCCCGACAATCACCTATGATGAGTCGAAAGAACTGGCCCGCAATCCGGACCCGTCGGTGCGCGCCCAGCTTGCCCGGCGCGCCGACATCAAACCCGAAATTCTTTATTTCCTGGCCGAAGACGACGACGCCGACGTGCGCCGGGCCGTCGCCAACAACGCGGACGCGCCTGGCCCGACGGATATCCTGCTGGCCCGGGACGCGGATGTCGCCGTGCGCTCCGACCTGGCGACGAAGATCGCCAACGTGGCGCCGGAATTGTCGGCCGCCGAGCAGCAAAAGATCCGCAAATCAACCCACGCCGCCCTGGAGATGCTGGCCAAGGATCAGATCGACGTGGTCCGCCAGGTGCTGTCCGACGCCCTGAAGGACGTCGCCGACGCGCCCGCCGGGATCATCAGGACCCTGGCCCGGGATATGGTCGCCGAGGTCTCGGGACCGGTGCTCGAAAACTCGCCGGTGCTGACCGACCGCGACCTGATCGAAATCATCGAGGACGCGCCCGTCGACGGGGCGCTCAACGCCATCGCCAAGCGCAGCGAACTGGACGAGATGGTCGCCGACGCCATCGTCGCCACCGACAATATCTCGGCGATCACCGATCTTTTGGACAACGACAGCGCGCAAATCCGCGAACAGACCCTGGATGATCTGGTCGAGAAAGCCGCCGGGGTCGAGTTGTGGCACAAACCCCTGGTCGCCCGGGCAACCCTGCCCAGCGGCGCCGCCGAACGCATGGCGCGGTATCTGGCCGGCAATCTGTTGGCCGAATTACAGCAGCGCGCCGACCTGGACGCCGCCGCCCTGCAACAGGTCCAGTCCGTGGTCACCGAGCGTTTCGGCGACGCGACGACGGATCCGGACATGGACGGCGGCGCCGCGCCGGCCCAGGATTTTCTGCAGGCCGACCCGCCCATGGACATGGTCATGCGCCTGTACAACGCCCGCAAGCTGGACGCCAAAATGGTCTCCAAGGCGATGATGTCCAGCGACCACGGTTTCGTCTTCGCCGCCCTTCTGATCCGCGCCGGGCTTGAGCCGGACGTGGGCCGCAAGATGTTCCGCGAAAAGAACCCGAAGGGCATCGTCTCGCTGTGCTGGAAGGCCAACCTGCCGATGGCGCTGTGCGTGCAGGTGCAGCAGCGCCTGGGCCGCCTGCCGCCCGACCAGATCGTCATGCCCGGCGAGGCCGGCGATTATCCGCTGGCCGACGACGAGATGGAATGGCAGCTTGAATTTTTCCGTGACCTGACGACAAAAGCCGGTGGAGACTAAATATGAAGGGCCTGATCAACAAACTGTTCGGCGATGCCGGCAAACAAGAGATTTCCTATGACAAGGCCAAGGAACTGGCCGGCCATGACGACGAAGAGGTGCGCCTGGAACTGGCCGAGCGCCCCGACGTGCCGCCGGAAATCCTCTACTTCCTGGCCGAGGACAAATCGCCGAAAGTGCGCCGCGCCATCGCCGACAACCCACGCACCCCGCACCATGCGGATCTGGCCCTGTCGAAGGACAAGGACGAAGCGGTGCGTGAATCCCTGGCCCAGAAGATTGTCCGCCTGGCCCCGGAACTGAGCGCCGACGACCAGAACAAGGTCAAGCGCATGGCCTACGATGCCCTGGAGACGCTGGCCCGCGACGAGCTTACCCGGGTGCGCTTGATCTTGGCCGAATCCCTGAAGGACGTCGCCGAGGCGCCGCCGGCGGTGATCCGCAAGCTGGCCTTCGATACGGAGATCGTGGTCGCCGGGCCGATCCTCGAGCATTCACCGGTGCTCACCGACCAAGACCTCATGGACATCATCGAAAACGGCTCGGCGACGGGCCGGTTGAGCTTCATCTCGAAGCGCGCCGAGGTCAGCGAACAGGTCTCCGGCTCCATCGCCGCCACCGGCGACCGGGACGCCGTCGCCCTGTTGCTGGCCAACCCCAGCGCCCAGATCCGCGAAGACACGCTGGACGAGATCGCCGACCAGGCCGCCGACATCGTCAGCTGGCATGCGCCCCTGGTCTCGCGGCCGCAAATATCGAACTTCGCGGCGAAACGCCTGGCCGGTTTCGTCGCCGCCAATCTGATCCGCATTCTGTCGATCCGCCAGGACCTGGATCCGAAGACCCTGGAAGAGGTCAAGAAGGCCGTCGCCGAGCGCATCGAAAAAGGCGAGGAGGAGTTGCTCGGCGCGGTCGAGACCGAGGACGTCGAAACGCCCCTGGAGATTGCCATCGCAAAAGTCGGCAAGCTGCAGGAGAACGGCGAATTGAACGAAGCCGGCGTCAAGAAGATGCTTGGCGGCGACGGCAACGAGATGGTCATCGCCGCCCTGGCCGCGCTGTCCGAGATTGCCGTGCCGGCCGTGCAGAAAACCGCCCAGACCCAGAACGTCAAGGGCGTCGTCTCGATCTGCTGGAAGGCCGGCCTGTCGGCGAAAATCACCGAGCGGGTTCAGAGCGCGCTCTTGGAGGTCGCCGACGACGAGATCATGCGGGCCGACGCCGGCGCCTATGCGATGAGCGAAGACGATATGGAATGGCAGTTCGAGTTTGCGGCGGACATGGGTTGACGGGCGGAGCGTCAAATCAACGCGTGAGGTCTGGGGATAGCCCGACCGAAGTGTCCTTACCAAATTTGTTGTTAGCAACTGTGCTCCCTCCGGGGGTCGAAATCCGACCCTGGCTCCGGGGGAGCCGGGCAAGCGGTTGTAGACCTGGGCATGTTCTCGCTTTCCTGATATGGCCATTGACGTAAATTGCAGCGCCGGTCACATAAGAACCTGGGCATCGTCATTGGCGAAACCGATGGTGCGCGCGGCACCGGCAATTTCAGCACCTTTGATGAGGTCGTCAGCACCAATATCCCGAGCGCCGGCGCATACGGGACAGACCCAAAGCTGGCCGCCGTTTTCCAGGAAGCTTTCGACGAGTTCGCCGATCGGCGGGTATTTCTCAAGTTGCAGGCCGTCGGCGCCGCCTTCAGTGGCCAGCTGAACCGAATCGCCCGTCATGAACACGGCTGTTTCGCCGTCCATCGCTGCCGCTGCTCCGGCGACGATCATCGCGACGGTCGCCTTTTCCAAATCGTCGTTTCCGTGCTGACAATTGATAAGGAATTTGTTCGACATTGTTTGGTCTCCCTTTATGTCATGTTACGTCGAAATTTCACCGCATTCACAATGGCTACAATAATTCCGCCAACATTGTGGCGGCACGCGTCTCGCCATCGGTTTCCACGTCTCGGAAGCCAACCGGATTGTCGATCTCCTCGACGATTGCCTGGGCAATTGCATCGGGATCGGCGGCGGCGTAATCCATTCGCCGGCCAGCACCATATTGTTGCAAGCGGTGATGGACGTGGAAATTTTGTTCGCAGTGATTGTGCAATGGGAAATAGATAAATGGGGTCCTGGTTGCCGTAAGTTCCATGCTTGTCGTCAGGCCGCCCTGCACGAGGGCCAAGTCGCAAGCCGCCAAATGCATGTGAAGGTCGGGAACGAAGGCCTGCACGTCGACGCCCGGCGGCGCGGCCACCGAAGCCGGCTCGATCCGTGGCCCAGCGACAACGATCATCCGCAGTTCCGGCAGGCGTTTCTTGGCGGCTGGATAGGCATCAATGATCCGACGCAGCAAGTGCCCGCCGACGCCGGAGCCGCCGACCGTTACGATGCAGACCCTCTCACCGTCCCGATAACCAAACTTTTCGCGCAGTTCCGCCCGGCTCCCAATATCTTGTGGGTCGAAACCTGTGACGTAACCGCAGAAATCGAAGTGCTCCTCGGTCCAATTGCGAATCACCGGAAGGTCGGGGCCGAAGGTACCGGGCACGATGTCATTCGGGCCGCCCACGAATATCGCCCGGTCACGCAGTTGCGGCGAGCGTTCGATATGCATGATCATTTCCGCGTTATAATCGCTTGTACGGTAGGCTTCGTGCGTGCCGCCGTCGGGCATCGGCAAAAAAACCAACAAAATCGGTGAACCAGGCAAGCTGTGCCTTTTTCAGTTCCGGGTGCTCATGCCAGTAGTGATCCACGTCCCACGCCTCGTCGGCGACCACCAGGTCGTAGTGCTGTTGTTCCAGGACTTCTTGAAACACCATGAAGTTCGCGATCAGGATTTCGTCCATGCGGCGCAACGCCTGGAAGCAGTTGAGCTCGTGCTCGCCGGCCTCCGATTCAATATGTGTCGATTCGTTGGCCAGCAGGGCACTGGCCGGATGGATCGCTTCGTCGTTGGCATCGAGAAACCGGGTTACCGGATCCTGGGCGAGCCAGTCGATGCGTATATCGGGGTATTGCTTGCGCAGTTCCCGGGTTATCGCCAAGTCGCGCCGGCCATGGCCTAAGCCGACGGGCGAGGACAGATACAGTACCCGCTTGCCGGTATGCAGCCGACCCGGTCCCGATTTCGGAATATGTGAGCGAGGCACAACATCAAGCTTACCGTCACAGTAGCGTGAAATGTCTCATCCGGCGCTTGAGGTGGATCAGTTAATAGGGTTGGGTGTTATTTCAGATGGTTCGAGGAAATCGACAATCCATCCACGGGCAGGCGAAAAAGGAAATTTGCAATGTCAAAGCTACCCGTCAGTGATTTACAGGTCATGGACGAACAGTCGGCGACAGGCGAGGTGAAAGATATTTTTGACGACGTACGGCGCACACTGGAAATTCCGTTCGTACCCAATATTCATCGCGCCGCCGCCGGTGCGCCAAATGTTCTGGCCGCCACTTGGTCGGCTGTCAGCAAGGCGTTCCTGTCCACAAGCCTGCCCATGCCGCTGGCCAGCATGATCCTGTATTCCATCGCGAAGGCCAAAAATTGCCAGTACTGCAGCGCCGTCCACCAAATCACCTGCAATAACCTGGGCGTCGAGGAAGAAACCCTGGCCATTATCGACAGCGACCTGGACGGTCTGACCCCGCGCCGCGTCCAGGCGATCATCAAGTTCGCTCAGAAGTGCGCCTTCGATCCGCAATCGCTCGACGCCGCTGCCTACGATGCCGTGCGTGGCGAAGGCATCAGCGAACAGGAGATCGTTGAGATCATCGGCCTGGCGGCGCTCGGCAACTATCTGGATACCTTGGCTGATTCCATGAAAGTCGAGGTTGACGACGTCTTTACGGAAATCCTCGGCGGCTAAACCAGCATGGCAACGGACGTATCGGGTACGGCGCAAGAGGAAGCCTGGCACAAGCAGAAGGCGCGCTTTGCCCTGTTGTCGGAAGTTGTCTTGCTGATTGCCAAAACGCCGGACCTTGATCAGTTGCTGGACGGTGCCATCAATAAACTCAAATGGGTTATCGACTTCGAGCGGTGCTCCCTGGCCTTGCTGAATACCGATGCAGAGAGTTACGATCTGCGGACCCTGATGGAAGCCCGGCGCGATGTTGAAAAGACCGATGCCGGCGATGTGCCGCTATCCGACGGTGTCGCCGGCGCGGCCATCCGCAGCCGCCAAATGCAATTGCTGAGCGCGGACACGGCCAACCGGGAGAACGCCTCGCCGATCGTCGACATGGCCATGGAAGGCCCCGACATGGCGGCGGTGCTGTCGGTGCCGCTGCATGCTTACGACAAAACCCTGGGCGCCATCACCTTCGGCACCGTCCGCGACGACGGCTTCGGCGCCGAAGATGTCAAAAGCGCGACCGCCTTCGCCACCCACCTTTCGCTGGCCATCGAGCGCTGGCGCGTCGAACAGGCGTTGCGCGATGCCAAGCGCGAGGCGGAAGAGGCGACACAGGCCAAGAACCTGTTCCTGGCCAATATGAGCCATGAGCTGCGCACGCCGCTGAACGCGGTCATCGGCTACAGCGAATTGCTGTTGGAGACGGCCGAGGATGAAGGATGGAACAGCGCCGTCGCCGATTTGGGGAAGATCCAGGATTCGGGGAAACATCTGTTATCTTTGATCAACAATGTCCTGGATTTGACGAAGATCGAAGCCGGCAAAATG
>CAZQPC010000260.1:0-7834 GCA_964595005.1 uncultured Magnetovibrio sp. | reverse complement strand
GCGGTGACGCCGACCAGGGGCATGTCGAAGCGTGCCGCATAGGCGACGATATCCGCCAGTTCGGCCGTCTCTCCGGAATTCGACAGGGCAAAGATCGTATCGCCCGGCGTGATCATGCCGAGATCGCCGTGCGACGCTTCGCCGGGATGAACAAAAAACGCCGGCGTGCCCGTTGAGGCGAAGGTGGCGGCAATCTTGTTGCCGATATGGCCGCTTTTGCCCATGCCTGAAACAATGACGCGGCCGCGGGTGCTGCCCAATATGTCCAGGGCCTGGATGAAGGGCGCGCCAAGGCTGTTCGAAAGCGCCGTCAGGGCATCCGCTTCCGCCGACAGGACACGGTGCGCCGCTACGAGATCGGCGGCCTCATCAGCCGTTGCGGCGGCCTTTTCCTCGGGGTCCGGAAGTGCAGATGAATTCATGGCGGGCGATCAATCCGATGGCTCAGAAAATTTTCAAAGTTCCGGTTAGCTTATGGCGCCGGGATTAAGGAACCGATAACCGGCAATATGCAGGGATGGAGATCCTATATCAGCCGGGTAAGTATGCGCTGGAAGGTGGGAAACGTCAATGAAACCGGGGTGTTAAGCAATTTACGAATGGGCGAAAATATCAACGTCGTCCCAACCATTGAGGTCCAGATCAGCGCGGGTCGTCAGGAAATCGAAGCAGGCCTGTGCCATTTCCATGCGGCCTTCGCGTTCCAGCATGGCCTGCAGCCTGGCGCGGATGTCGTGCAGGTTTAAAACGTCGGCGGCGGCATACTTCAATTGGTCTTCTGAAAGTTCCCCGGCGGCCCAATCGGAAGATTGCTGTTCCTTGGAAAGTTCGATGTTCAAAAGCTCGCGGGTAACGTCCTTCAGGCCGTGGCGGTCCGTATAGGTCCGGACCAGCTTCGACGCGATCTTGGTGCAGAAGACGGGCGACACGTTGACGTCCAGATGACGCTTCAAGATGGCCACGTCAAACCGCGCAAAGTGGAAAATCTTCGTCACCGCCGGATCGGCGAACAGGGCCTTCAGGTTCGGCGCCGCATTGTTCCCAGCCGGCATCTGGACCAGGTGGCAGACGCCATCACCGGCCGACAGTTGAACCACACACAGGCGGTCACGGCGCAAATCAAGTCCCTGGGTTTCCGTGTCCACGGCGACGCTGTCGCCGAAGTCCACACCGTCCGGCAAATCGCCGCGGTGCAACTCAATGGATTTGGCTTCGCGTTTCGCCGGTTTTGGCAATGGACATTCCTTGCCTATTACGCGTCAAATTCATGTATCAAGCCATTCTACGTCAATATCCGACTGACGGGAATGGTGCCCAGGAGAAGACTCGAACTTCCACGACCTTGCGGCCACAGGTACCTGAAACCTGCGCGTCTACCAATTCCGCCACCTGGGCACTTGATTGCCGTTTCTCGCAGGAAACTTGTACTGTCATTATTGAGAGCCAGGGGTATTGTCAATACGTGAGGCATGCGCGGCGCGCCAATGGCGGACCCATGCCGCCGGCGGTTGACGCCCGCCGCTCGGGCATGTAGTCGAATAGATATCCGCACGGGCTGAGGACAAGGCCGAGGAGGGATCATGGCAATCAGTTCAACCACCAATTCGTACCTGCGCCGGGTTACGGTTTTCGGTGCTTCGGGATTTGTCGGCCGGCACCTGGTGCGGCGTCTGGCCGGCGCCGGCGCCGAGGTCCGTGTCGCTGTCCGCGACGTCGAAGCGTCGTCGTTCCTGAAACCCTGTGGTGACGTCGGCCAGATCGTGCCCTGGCAGGTCGATATTTGTGATCCGGGCCAGGTGGCGACCGCTGTCGCCGGCGCCGACACGGTGATCAATCTGGTCGGCATCCTTTACGAACGCGGCGCCCGGACGTTTCAGCGCCTGCACGTCGAGGGTGCGCGCAATATCGCCGCCGCCGCCCACCAGGCCGGCGCCAAGCGCCTCATCCACATGTCGGCCCTGGGCGCCGATAAGTTCTCGCCGGCGGTCTATGGCCAGACCAAATGGCTGGGCGAGGAAGCGGTTCGCGAAGCCTATCCGGACGCCACCATCTTCCGGCCCAGCGTGATCTTCGGACCGGAGGACGGTTTCTTCAATATGTTTGCCGGCATGATGCGCTTCCTGCCGGTGCTGCCGGTGATCGGCGCGCCGATGCTGCCCAAAGTGTCGTTCGGCAGTGGCAACGGCCCCAGCATCGACTTTTTCGGTGACGGCGGCTGTAAGTTCCAGCCCGTTTACGTGGGCGACGTCGCCCAGGCCATGACCGATTGCATCACCATGGACGAAACCCGCGGCCAGACCTACGAATTGGCCGGCCCGCGTGCGTATACCTTCAAGGAACTGATGGAATTGTTATTGAAGGTCACCGACCGCAAAAAGACCTTGGTGCCCCTGCCGCTAGGCATGGCGGCTTTTGAGGCCCTGTTCCTGCAGTGGTTGCCGAAGCCTTTGTTGACGCCGGATCAGGTCTGCCTCATGGAACGCGACAATGTTTTGCAGGGCGACAACGGATTTGCCGCCTTCGGCATTGAACCGGCGGCGGCGGAGGCCATCCTGCCGACCTACCTGCACCGGTTCAAGACACCGCGCCAACAGGGTGCGGCGGCCTAAAAGCAAGTATTCAGTAGCGCTGCGGCAGCCCGTCGGATGAGCCTTGCGTGTCGCCCTTTGCCGCGGCGACAATCAGTTCGCCGTATTCCCGCAGGAACACCGAGCCGCGCACCGTGCGTTGGATAAGAACGCTGCGGCGGTCGCTCTCATCGGTCTTGCGGCGCACCAACTGCAATTCGCCCAAGCGGTTGACGGCCCGGGTAATGGCCGGTTTCGATACTTTCATCAATTCCGCCAAGCCGCGCACCGTATGCGGCGGCGGCGTCAGATAGACGCTCAACAACAGCGCCATTTGCCGGGCCGACAAATCAGGCGCATCAGCGCGGACGCTGGCAACGATGGCACGGCGCCAGATATCCAAGGCTTGCAACTCATTGAGGTCGAAGCCGCTCATGACGCGATTTCAGTGTCCCGTGCCGTTCATTTCGATAACGTAACTTCTAAGATATCTTGATAATCGCCGCAACAAGATTCCGGCGATCAGGTACCGTACCGCCGGGCAAGCGCTGCGAACACGGCGCGCATGCCCATGGCCTCGCCGCCTTCCGGCCGGCCCGGGCGGTTGGTCAGGTTCCAGGCCATCAAATCGATGTGCGCCCACGGAATATTCTCGCCAACGAAACGTTGCAGGAAAAGCGCCGCCGTGATCGAACCGCCATAACCGCCTTCCGGCGCATTGTTCAAATCGGCCACCTTGCCGTCGACCATTTTGTCATAGCCGGCCCAAAGCGGCATCCGCCAGAGCGGATCATGGACGGTCGTTCCGGCTAAGAGAAGATCGTTGGCCAAGGCGTCGTCATTGCAGAACAGCGCCGGCAGCTCGGTCCCCAGCGCGACCCGCGCGGCGCCGGTCAGGGTGGCGAAATCAATGATCATGTCGGGTCCGTCACTGGCGGCTTCCGCCAAGGCGTCGGCCAGGATCACCCGGCCTTCGGCGTCCGTATTGCCGATCTCGATGCTGAGCCCCCTGCGGGTGGGGATGACGTCGCCCGGCCGCATGGCGTTGCCGGCGATGGAATTCTCGACGACCGGCACCAGCACCCTGAGGCGCACCGGCAAGGCCGCCGCCATGACCATCCCGGCGACGCCCAGGACATGCGCCGCGCCGCCCATGTCCTTCTTCATCAACCGCATGCCGGCCGCCGACTTGATGTCCAGGCCGCCTGTGTCGAAACACACGCCCTTGCCGACCAAGGTTACTTTCGGCGCGTCTTCCGCGCCCCAGGTCAGATCGACCAACCGGGGTGCCCGGTCATGGGCCCGGCCGACGGCATGAACGGCCGGGTAGTTCCGGGCCAGCAGATCATCGCCCTCGATGATCTCGATGGCGGCACCATGGGTGGTCGCCAAATCCGCCGCTGCCGCGGCCAGATTGTCCGGACCCATGTCGGCGGCCGGCGTGTTGATGAGGTCGCGGACAAGGGCCGTCGATTGTGCTGCCTGGACAACGAAATCACGGTCACAGGCGGCCGGCCATATCAGTTGCGGGCGGGCCGGTTCGTCATCGTCGTCCCTTTTCTTATATCGATCGAACCGGTAGGCGCTGAGGACCCAAGCCAGCGCCAGGTCCGTCGCCAGGGCGGTGTCCATGTCGTCCGGCACGCCATAGGTGCCGGTCGGCAGCTTGGCCGGCAGGGCCGCCCAGTCCCACAGGGATGGCGCATCGGCGACGGTGTAAATGACTTGCGCCACATGGCCGTCAGCATCGGGAAGCAGGCCAACGTCACCGGCCTTGCCCTTGAAACCCGTGTCATCAAGCCACGTTTGGACGGTATCGGCGGGGCCGCCCATCCAATCGGCAAATTCAGCGCTCGGCACGACGGTGATCGGAATGGCCGACGGGGCCGTATCGATAAGTGTATCAAGCATGGCTCCTGCTTAGCGGCTCGCCCGGCCTGAATCAATCCTGGGTCTTGCAGACAGGTCCGCCGCACGGGAGGATGCGGCCCAGCGCACCGACAGCGAGGAGAGGCATTCCATGACGGAGACCAAGCTGGTCATCGGCAACAAGAATTATTCGTCCTGGTCGCTGCGCGGCTGGCTGATGGCGAAGCGGGCCGGGCTCGACTTCGAGGAAATTCTCATTCCCCTCGACCAGGATGGTTTCAAGCAGGCCATTCTGTCGCATTCGCCGGCCGGCCGGGTGCCGATCCTCAAACACGACGGCATGACCATCTGGGACAGCCTGGCGATTGGTGAATACCTGGCTGAAATCGCACCTGATGCGGGCCTGTGGCCGACGGACGCCAGTGCGCGGGCCGAAGCGCGGTGCATTGCCAGCGAAATGCATTCAGGCTTTGAAGCCGTCCGGACCCACATGCCCATGGATCTGCGCAATCACTGGCCGGCGCGGGGCGACGGCCCCGGTGTCGATGACGACATCCAGCGGATCATCGATATCTGGAGCACGTGTCTCGGCGGTGCGACCGCGGATCAGCCGTTCCTGTTCGGCGGCTTTTGCATGGCGGATGCCATGTTTGCCCCCGTGGTCGGGCGTTTCAGGACCTATGGCGTGAGCTTGCCGGCGTCGTGTCAGACTTATGCCGATGCCGTTTGGCATTGGCCGGACATGCGCAAATGGCTGGCCGCCGCCGAAGCGGAGCCCTGGGTCATCGAGGCGCCGAAGACCTAGACGTTAACCGCTCGGCCCCTCAGTCCAGCCATTCCGCCTCGCCGAGACCCAACCGGTCACCGGGCAGGTCGCCCTTCGCCGTATTGGCGTTGGTGGCCTCTTCCTGGGCGAGCTTTTCCAGAGACTTGGCTAACAGCTCTTCGTGGCGTTCCAGCGGTACCACGGCGACGCCGTCATCGTCACCGATGACGATATCGCCCGACTTCACCGGGCAACCCGCGCAGGCGATGATGCCGTCGATGATGCCGCCGTGTCCCTTGTGCGGCCCCGCCGGGACGATGCCGGCGGCGAAGGTGTTGAAGCCAAACTCGCGGATTTCGGCGACGTCGCGCACGGCGCCGTCAACGACCAGGCCGCCGACGCCGCGCTGCATGGCGGCCCGGGTCATGATGCCGCCCCAGACCGCGGTGCCCAGGAAACCCCCGGCGTCGATGACCAGGATTTCGCCGGGTTCCAACAGGCCGATGGCCATATGTGAGGCGCCGTTATCGCCGACCATGGAGGTCACCGTGCGGGCCTGGCCGCAGACCCGCATGCCATCGGCAACCGGTTTGATGCGTCCGTCCATGACTTGCGTGCGGTTCATCATATCCGAAACAATGGCCGGCGGAATGTCCTGCCATGGCGCCAGTTGTTCTTCCGTGAGCTTCGTGTAATTAGTTCGATGGCGCTGAATGGGCATGGTTCCTGTCCGCTCACCTGTTATCCAAATAGGGGGAACGCGACCCTATAACATGCGGTCCCGGCGGCCAAGATGGAGAGTGCAATGATTTTCGGTCTTTTCGGCGATAAGAAGGCGCGCGAGGCGAAACAGTTGAACCGCGACGCGCCGCTGATCATCGAACAGGCCGAGCAACTGTACGCACCGGCCCGGCTGCGCCAGATGGCGGAAGATATTGTCGAGCTGATCGAACGCGCCCACGTGCGCTACGGCACCGCGGAGATTGATCTTAAACGGGCCCACTTTGATTATCGCGGTCTGCATAAGGAGGCCCGGCGCAACAATGACCAGACCGGCCTGAGCGCCCTGACGTTGGTGATTATCTATCTGCGGGCCGAGATCACCGGTCCGGCGGCGGACCCGGCGCGGGCGGCCATTGACGCGTTTACCGCGGCCTGGCTGCACGATGGACAAACGCCTAACGAGGGGACGGCGGAACGTTAAACGGTGCGCCTAACTTCCCGCGTCAACCCGTCGCTGAAGCGCTCGGCCGGGTGGTCCGGCGCGGCATCTTGGAGTACCATCAGAAAACAGGCGCCCGCAGGACAGGTCTCGGTGAACGGCGCGACCCCGGCATCGTCAGCGTGCATTTCGCCGGCCTGCCGCCGGGTACGGCGGCGCTGATGGTCAAATGCCTGCCGCCCGATGTGCTGGAACGTTTCGGCGGCCCGGAAAATCTTCAGCTCCCCTAGCACCGCCGAAAACAATTCGCAAGATTCGGACAGCCAAGTTCATTATCTGCGATAAATTCTGTCGCCGGTTGCTCCGCGTTCGCAACAAGATAACTTCAAGTAATTGTTATTAAACATTTTTTTCACATTATGATAGGATAATAGCACGATAAGAAATACAGGAGGCCAACGGCCCCGGGGGCGAAACACCGTATTTGGAGGGTTCATCATGACTGTATTTTCCCGCCCTGATTTCGACCATCACCAGTCCGTACATTTCCATCAGGATGCGGCGAGCGGGCTTCGCGCCATCATCGCCATCCACAACACCAACCTGGGCCCGGCCCTGGGCGGTTGCCGCATGTGGTCCTATGCAGATGACACCGAGGCCCTGGACGATGTCCTGCGCCTGTCGAAGGGCATGACCTACAAAGCGGCCATGGCCGGCCTCGACTTTGGCGGCGGTAAGGCGGTGATCATTGGCGATTCACGGACCCAGAAGACCGATGGGCTGATCCGCGCCATGGCCCGCTTCATCGACAGCCTGGGCGGCGCCTACCATACCGGCGAAGACGTCGGCATGACCGTCGCCGACATGGATATCATGCGCCAGGTGACGCCCTACGCCCACGGTGTTTCCGACGGTTCGGGCAATCCGTCGCCGGCCACCGCCTGGGGCGTCTTCGTCGGCATCCGGGCGGCGGCCCGTCATCGGCTTGGAAGCGGTGAGTTGGACGGCGTCAAGGTGGCGGTCCAGGGGCTCGGCAATGTCGGTGCCGCGCTTTGCCGGTATTTGGCCGACGCCGGCGCCCGGCTCACCATCGCCGACATTGACGCCGAGAAGGTCCGCGCCGCGCAGGAGGCATTCGGCGCCACCGCCGTGGTCAGCGACGATATCCACCGCGCCGACGTGGAGATCTTCGCGCCTTGTGCCCTGGGCGCCGGGCTCAACGACGCGACGATCCCGGAATTGAAGGCCGCCGTCGTTGCCGGCTCCGCCAACAACCAGTTGGCTGAGGCACGCCATGGCGACATTCTGCGCGAAAAATCAATCCTCTACGCGCCCGATTACGTCATCAATGCCGGTGGCCTGATTGATATCGCCGCGGAAGGCCCGGACTACAATACGGACGACGTGTTGCGCCGGGTCGGCGGCATCGAAGCGACACGGGGCAGGTACGCTGCGTCGCACACCGAGTAG